>NZ_CP058350.1:1022500-1343505 GCF_005860795.2 Peteryoungia desertarenae | reverse complement strand
GAATGCTGCAACAGACTGACGATCACACGCTGGCTGCGAGTTGGCCATCAAGCGCAGCCGCCTATGAAAGGGCGGTCCAGCACTCTCGGCGCGTGCGCCGCATGAAGATATTGCTGCCGATCGGCGCACTGCTGATCACTTGCACCTTCATTGGTGTGTCCGTCGTGCGGGCTTACCTTCCAGAAAACATTCAGATCGAATCTGCCAAGATCGAAAATGGCAAGGTGGTCATGGAGAAGCCAGCGATCTCGGGACGAAACTCAGAAGGTGTCAGCTATTCGCTTCGCGCGTCCCGAGCTCTGCAGGACATCAAGAATCCCAACATTATTGCGCTTGAGAACATTGCTGCGGCTGTGCCCGTCAATGACAAGATCATTGCAACCGTCAATGCACTTGGTGGCGTCTTTGATCGTGGTGCAGACTATCTCGATCTAAACCAGCCCTTCACGCTCAATCTGAGCAGCGGGATCGATGCCAAGTTCAATTCTGCGAAACTTGACATCAAGGGTGGAACACTCGACACGCCTGACCCTGTCGAGATCAATACAAAAGGCGCTTCGATTGTTGCGAACTCCCTCCAGATAAAGGATAAGGGGCGAACGATGCTGTTCACGGGTCAGGTTCGCCTCCAAATCGAACCCTCGACCCTACAGAAAAACGACTCCGTGGAAACCGTTCAACCATGACCAGCCCCATCTTTTCGCGGCATGTCTCCGCCATTCTCGCTCTTGGTTTTCTCGGCTGTTTCTCGGGCAATGCCTTGGCGCAGTCGACCAATAGCCAAATGGACGGGCTAAAGCTTTCAAATGACCAACCCATTCAGATCGAAAGCGACTCGCTGGAAATCCGCGAGCAGGAAAAAAGGGCATTCTTTACAGGCAATGTGAAGGTGGTCCAGGGAACTACCACGCTGCAGGCCGGCGCCATGACAGTCCTCTACAGCGGTGAAGGCTCCGGCATTACCCAAGGAAATGCCGATATTCAAAAGATCGACGTCAACAACAAGGTGTTCCTTTCATCGGGCACCCAGCAGGCCACCGCCGATTCGGGCTATTTCGATATGGAGCGCCAGATTTTTGTTCTAGAAGGCGACCGCGTCGTTCTGTCAGAGGGGAAAAACGTTTTTGTTGGCTGCAAGCTAACGGTTCAGATGACAACCGGGCAGGCAAAGCTGGATAGCTGCGGTGGCCGCGTACAGATACAGCTCGACCCAAAATCCCAACAAACGAACAATTGATGGGATCGACCTGAACGTGCGTATTCCCTTCTTTTCCAAACGGAGCCGCGGTCAATCCACTCCGGCACACGGCTCCACACGATTGCCGGGAGACAAATCCCGCTATGAAGGGACGCTCATTGCCCATGGATTGACCAAGACCTATGGGACACGCCGAGTGGTCAATGGAGCATCTCTGGTGGTGCGACGGGGAGAGGCCGTCGGCTTGCTTGGGCCCAATGGCGCGGGCAAGACAACCTGTTTCTACATGATCACCGGTCTCGTTCCGGTGGATGCCGGAACAATCGCCATCAATGGCAATGATGTGTCGTCAATGCCGATGTACCAAAGGGCAAGGCTTGGAGTGGGTTACCTCCCCCAGGAAGCCTCCATTTTTCGTGGTCTTTCAGTCGAAGACAATATTCGGGCGGTTCTTGAGGTTCACCAGCGCGACAAACGCAAGCGGGAAGCGAAGCTTGACGAGCTCTTGCATGAGTTCCACATCGAGCGACTGAGGAAATCAGCGGCTGTTGCGCTTTCCGGCGGCGAGCGTCGCCGCCTTGAAATCGCCCGAGCTCTAGCAACCGACCCGACATTCATGCTGCTGGACGAGCCATTTGCCGGCGTTGATCCCATTTCGGTATCCGACATTCAAAACCTGGTGCGCCACTTGACGGCGCGCGGTATCGGCGTCTTGATCACAGACCACAATGTCCGTGAAACACTCGGACTGATTGACCGGGCATACATCATTCATGCTGGTGAAGTGCTGACGCATGGACGCGCCAGTGATGTGGTGAACAATGCCGATGTCCGTCGCCTTTACCTTGGCGATAATTTCAGCCTCTGACGCGGCAAATACGATAATTCGCGGTTCTACCTCCTCATTCACTTGACCAAAACAAAATAAAAAGCAATTTTTGGGCCAAGTGGGTCTTCTTTGTCATTCAAGATGAAGATTCTCGGGGAATGTAGGGGAGTTCAGCGTCCGCCATGGCCTTATCCGCCAACCTGTTCCTTCGACAGAACCAATCTTTGGTGATGACGCCGCAGCTGATGCAATCCATCCAGCTGCTCCAAATGACCCATATGGAGCTTATCAACTTCATCGCACAGGAAGTTGAACGCAATCCGCTGCTTGAAATGGCGGCAGATGAGGGAGATTTCATCACAGACACCCCGAACCCCGGCGAGCTTTCTGCCCCGGCGTCTTCCGATACTGCATCTCACGACGATGATGGCGGAGGAACACCGTCTCTCGATAGCGCGTGGTATGAGGCCGGTGATGGCGGCGCGCTCGGGGACCGGCTCGATGCGAATTATGACAGCGCCTTCACTGATGAAGGCAGCACCGTTCGCGCCGATGCACCCGAGTTGCTCGGCCAGTGGAAGTCCATGCCAGGCGCCGGCGAAAACGGTGAAGGCTATGACCTTGATGATTTTGTTGCCGGTCAGGTCAGTTTACGCGATCACCTCAATCAGCAGGTGCCGTTTTGCGTGAATTCCGCCGGCGATCGACTGATTGCCGCGATCTTGATCGATCATCTTGATGAAGCAGGTTATCTGCGCGCCGATCTGGAGGAAATAGCGACGCGGCTCGGTCAGCAGCCGAATGCGGTATCAACTGTTTTGCGAGCTCTCCAGACTCTCGACCCTCCGGGCGTGTTCGCCCGCACACTCAGCGAGTGTCTGGCAATCCAGCTTCAGCAGCGAAACCGGCTTGACCCGGCGATGTCTGCCCTTGTCGACAATCTGGAGCTTCTGGCCAAACGCGATTTCGCGACACTGAAACGACTTTGCGGTGTGGATGAGGAAGACCTGCTCGACATGCTGAACGAGATCCGCAAGCTCAATCCAAAGCCGGGCAGCGGCTTTGAGACAAGTGTGATCGAGTCAGTCGTTCCGGATATCATCGTCCGTCCGGATCCGGCGGAGGGATGGAAGGTAGAACTAAATCCTGATGCCTTGCCGCGTGTTCTTGTCAATCAGAGCTATGTGGCGTCGGTCAGGAAGAAGAGTGCAGGCAAAGGGGAAGACGAAAACTTTCTTTCAGAATGCCTGCAAACCGCAAACTGGTTGACCCGAAGCCTGGACCAGAGGGCCAGGACAATCATGAAAGTCGCCACGGAGATTGTGCGTCAGCAATCCGCATTTCTCGACGAGGGGGTAGATCATCTGCGCCCCCTTAATCTGAAAATGGTTGCTGATGCGATCAAGATGCACGAATCGACCGTCAGCCGCGTGACGACAAACAAATACATGCTGACCCCGCGTGGCCTGTTCGAGTTGAAATATTTCTTCACCGTGTCGATTGCGTCTGCAGAGGGGGGAGACAGTCACTCGGCAGAATCCGTACGCCACCGGATCAAGGCCATGATCGCTCAGGAGAGCCCTGATGCCGTACTTTCTGACGATGATATCGTGACGTCGTTGAAGGCCAGTGGTGTTGAGCTTGCGCGCCGAACGGTTGCCAAATACCGGGAATCGATGAACATTCCTTCGTCTGTGCAACGGCGCCGGGAAAAGAAGGCGATGGCCAAAGCCTGTGTCAGCTAAGCTTCATCGGCTTCAACGCCATGATCGAGGGCGAGTGGAGCTCAACTGATCGGATCGGAAGCCGCTCAATCGAGCGGGTCCCGCGAGATAGCGGTTCCTGATCACGTTTCTGGTGGCGGATTGACTCACAGGACGATGAGGGCTAGAAGCCCGGCCCGATATCAAAAAGCACTCAGAGAGGCGATCCTTCCCCCAACCTAGGCTGGTGCATACAGGATGGACACAAAGTTCTGTTCTAAATGCTTTGAACGAAGCGTGGCTTGGCGTAAAATGGTGATCGCAAACCAACTATAAGAAGGGAAACTCCATGAGTGTGCGTGTATCCGGCAAGCATATGGAAATCGGTGAAACTTTCCGCCAGCGGATTGAGGATCGGATCTCCGACGCGGTTACCAAGTACTTCGACGGAGGGTATTCCGGTCAAGTCGTCGTGACGAAATCCCAGTCACGCTTTTCGGCCGATTGCCTGGTTCATCTCGACACCGGTGCCAATCTTCATGCGGCGGGCGAAGCGAATGACCCGCAGGTCGCTTTCGACAACGCCTTTGAGCGCGTTGAAAAGCGACTCCGTCGCTATAAGCGCAAGCTGAAGGACCATCACGCAAACGGTGTCGGCATGAGTTCGGTCGAGGTAGCCTACACTGTCATGGATCCGGTAGCCGACGACGTGGAGGAAGTGCCGGAAGATTTTGCGCCGACCATCGTTGCCGAAAGCACCAGGAAGCTCCAGACCATGTCTGTGGCAACGGCTGTGATGGCGCTTGATATGACCGACGAACCGATTCTTCTGTTCCGCAGCCCGGGACAGGAGGAAATCAACATCGTTTATCGCCGCCACGACGGCAATATTGGGTGGATCGATTCCGCCAACATCAAAGGCTGACTGAGAAATCGACGGGCGATGTGCTAGGCTGCACACGCCCGTCCCTGCTCGTCCGCATGAAGGAAGTTGATATGGCCTTGGCAGATTTGCTGCAACAGGATGCTGTTATGCCCGCTTTGCGGGTGAACTCGAAGAAGCAATTGCTTCAGGAATTGGCAGCAAGAGCCTCCAAGCTTACCAATATTCCCGAACGGGAGATATTCGACGTCATTTTGCAACGGGAGCGCCTGGGTTCGACCGGTGTGGGCAACGGCATCGCCATCCCCCACGGGAAACTGAACAAGATCACACAGATCACCGGCGTTTTTGCGAGGCTTGAGACTCCGGTTGATTTCGAAGCTCTCGATGATCAGCCTGTTGACCTCGTTTTCCTGCTTCTGGCTCCCGAAGGGGCCGGAGCGGACCATCTCAAAGCTCTGTCACGCATCGCTCGCGTATTGAGGGACCAGGATCTGGTAGCCAAACTGCGGGCGACTGAGTCAGACACGGCGATCTACACATTCCTCAACGAGGAGCAGGCGTCAAACGCTGCCTGACTGTCGCAGAATTCAGTCTGAACCATGAAAAAAGCGCCCGAAGGCGCTTTTTTTATTGTGCGTGTTTGTGTTGCTGTCACCAAATCACGCCTTTGGCTCGGAGGCCGTCTCTGCCGAAGGCTGTTCGTTCTTTGGACCACCCTTGGCCACTCCGACCATTGCTGGACGCAGAACGCGATCTCCAATGGCAAAACCAGCCTGGACGACCTGAACGACCGTGTTATTGGCGACCTCCGTGTTCGGCACTTCAAACATCGCCTGATGGAAGTTCGGATCGAATTTCTGGCCTTCGGCTTCAATTTTGCGGACACCATGCCGCTCGAGAGCCGACAACATAGCGCGCTCGGTCATTTCGACGCCTTCAATCAGCGCGCTCAGACCAGCGTCGGCACCTGCCCGCATATCGGCGGGGATCGCATCAATGGCACGACGAAGATTATCCGAAACCGACAGCATGTCGCGGGCAAAGCCGGTTACGGCATAAGCTTTGGCATCCTTGACTTCGCGATCGGTACGACGGCGCAAATTGTCCATCTCGGCAGCGAGCCGCAGGAAACGGTCGCGCAGATCAGCGTTCTCAGATCTCAATTCTTCAAAAGGATCTGCAACCTGTTCGGTCGCACCCGCTTCGTCTGGCAGTTCAGGCGCAGAAGGCTCCGCGGTCACTGCAGCGTCAGGTCCGTTCTTGTTGGTTTCTTCGGTCATGACGTCCTCCGAATGATTATCGCATGTCCAATTGGTTTTGGAATTCGTGCCCGATATCAGGGTTTAATGGCAAAAAATCAAGGCTTGCCCTGGAAGAACCCTGAAATCACACGCACGCGGTCATCGGCACCCGATGTCAGTGTCTCCAGCAAGTGATCGATGAGCACGAACCCGAATGATAGAAAGTTGCAGGTCCTGTCGCGCTACTGGCCTGATCTGGAGAGCCGGGCCATCAGTTGCGCCGTGTAGTCGACCATAGGAACGATCCGGGAATAGTTTAATCGCGTCGGTCCGATCACGCCCACGGCACCAATGATCCGGTCGTCTCCGTCGCGGTAAGGGGCGACGATGAGCGATGAGCCGGACAACGAAAACAGCTTGTTTTCCGACCCGATGAATATGCGAACACCAGGACCGCTTTCGGCCAAATCGAGGATCTCGATCAGGCTCTCCTTGCGTTCCAGATCATCAAAGAGCATCCGCAGACGGTCGACGTCCTCGGATCCGGCCAAGCCCTCCAGCAGGTTCGCGCGCCCCTGTACTATCAGACGTGTCGGCTTTTCTTCAGTCTCGCCACCGGACCAGACAGCCAGTCCGCGTTCAACGAGATCGCTGGAGAGCGCATCCAACTCGCTTGCGACAAGCTCTTTCAACCGCTCCAGTTGCCCGCGTAACTCACCAAGCGTCTGTCCAGCGAGATTGGCGTTGAGGAAATTTGCCGCCTCGGTAAGCTGGGATGCGGTAATCCCTGCAGGCAATTCGATGATGCGGTTTTCGATCTGATTTCGCTCACCAACGAGCACAGCCAGCGCTTTGGTCGGTTCCAGCCTGATGAATTCGACATGCTTGAGCGTGGTGTCATTCTTGGCGGCTATAACAAGACCTGCGCCGCGGGAGATGCCCGAAAGCATGCGACTTGCCTCGGTCAGCATGTTTTCCATGGGTAGGTCGGAACCCTTGGGACGGATTTGCCGCTCGATAGTATCGCGCTCTTCCTCGGAGAGATCACCGACCTGCATGAAAGCATCGACGAAGAACCGAAGGCCCAATTGCGTGGGCAAGCGACCGGCACTGACATGGGGCGCGTAGATGAGGCCCAGATCCTCAAGATCGCTCATGACATTGCGGACAGACGCAGGTGACAAGGCCATCGGAAGCAGGCGAGACAGGTTGCGCGATCCCAGTGGATCACCGTATTCCAGGTAGCTCTCAACAATCCGCCGAAACACCTCCCTGGACCGCTCGTCCAAAGAGGTAGAAACCTCGGTTGTCGTCATTGTCGGTACAGCCATGCCCTCTTCTTGGTCACTCCTGATTTCGCCCTAGAATATAATGACTCTGGCGCTCCAGACAAACGGGATTTTTGCCTGACGGGCTGCAGCCAGCAGACTGCGCGCTTTTCCTTTGCAAATGAGGGCCGCGCTCCTTAGAAGGCAGAGAACAATTCTGGGAGAACATGATGCGGCCATCCGGCAGAAAAACAGACCAAATGCGCAAGGTCTCGTTCGAGCGCAACTTTTCCAAACATGCCGAGGGTTCATGCCTCGTCAAATTTGGCGATACGCATGTGTTGTGCACAGCAAGCCTTGAAGAGAAAACCCCGCCATGGCTGCGCAACTCCGGCAAGGGTTGGGTGACGGCGGAATATGGCATGCTGCCGCGCGCAACCGGCGAGCGCATGAAGCGGGAGGCAGCTTCGGGGAAACAGGGTGGCCGGACGCAGGAGATCCAGCGTTTGATCGGTCGGTCCCTGCGGGCGATTGTCGACCTGGAAGCGCTCGGCGAACGGCAGATCTCGCTTGATTGCGATGTCATCCAGGCTGATGGTGGGACAAGGACTGCGGCCATTACTGGCGCGTGGATTGCGCTCCATGACTGCCTCAGATGGATGGAAGCGCGGAACATGGTGAAGGTCGAGCGGGTTCTGAAGGACCATATCGCAGCGGTCTCTTGCGGGATCTTTGCAAGTCAGCCGGTCATCGATCTTGATTATCTGGAAGATTCAGCGGCGGAAACCGACGCCAACTTCGTCATGACGGGATCGGGCGGGATCGTTGAGATCCAAGGCACAGCAGAAGGAAAACCCTTCAGCCAGGAAGAATTCCTGACTTTGCTGGACCTCGCACGCAACGGAATTGGCGAACTGGTCAACCTGCAAAAACAGGCGATCAGCTGACCCGGGAAAGGTTTGACGGTGGCGGCTCAACAACTGTTGCAGGATGTGCTGGAAGCAGCCCTCTACGCCTCGGATATTGACGCAGCCGAAGCCTTTTATGGCGAGATTCTCGGGCTGGAAAAGATCAGCAGACTGGACGGCCGCCATGTGTTCTTCCGTTGCGGGCAGACAATCGTGCTGATCTTCAATGCCACCGAGACCGAAAAACCGACCCATTCGGACACCATGCCGGTACCGAGCCACGGCGCCAGGGGGCGAGGTCATCTCTGCTTCACCGTGCATGGCGACGATCTCGATGCGGTCGCAAAGCGCCTCGCCGATAACAAGGTGGAAATAGAAGCGGATTTTTGCTGGCCAAACGGGGCCCGTTCCATCTATTTCCGGGACCCATCCGGCAATAGTCTTGAATGTGCCGAATCAAAGCTCTGGAACCTTTAGGACCATCATGCGCAAGCTTGAGACCCGTACGATTGTTGTGGCCAGCCACAATGCCGGTAAAATCACCGAGATCGCTGATCTGATCGCACCTTTTGGTTTCGCCGCAAAATCTGCAGCGGAGCTTGCATTCGATGAACCTGATGAAACGGGTACTACCTTTGAGGAGAATGCCGCAATCAAGGCGCTTGCCTCGGCCAAGGCATCTGGCTTGCCGGCGCTGTCCGACGATTCCGGCCTGATGATCGATGCGCTGAACGGCGCACCGGGTGTTTATACAGCGAACTGGGCCGAGCGGGACGATGGCACCCGCGATTTCGCCATGGCGATGGAAAAAGTGCAGAAGGCTCTCCAGGAACAGGGTGCCGAAAAGCCGCAAGAGCGCACTGCGCGCTTTGTTAGCGTCCTTTGCCTTGCCTGGCCCGACGGCCATACAGAATTTTTCCGTGGTGAGGTCGAAGGGACCATAGCCTGGCCACCGCGAGGCACGGCCGGCTTCGGCTACGACCCGATCTTCCAGCCGGAGGGCCACAAGCGCACCTTTGGGGAGATGACCGCCCACGAGAAGCATGGCTGGAAGCCTGGAGAGACACAAGCCCTTTCCCATCGCGCTCGTGCCTTCAAGCAATTCGTGGAAACCTGCCTGGAGGGCTGAACCCAGCATGCGCGAGGCCGTCACCCTCCTCCCTGATACCGGCGAGCCAGGTTTTGGCATCTACGTCCACTGGCCGTTTTGCGCGGCGAAGTGCCCGTATTGCGACTTCAACAGCCATGTCCGCCATCAACCGGTCGATCAAGCACGCTTTGTCTCCGCCTTCCTCAAGGAAATGGCAAAGATGCGCTCGCTGACCGGACCGAAGACTGTGACCAGTGTTTTCCTTGGCGGCGGCACACCGTCCCTGATGGAGCCGGCAACGGTTGCAGCGATCCTCAATGGCATCTCCACAAGCTGGCACATGCCGGATGGTATCGAGATCACCATGGAGGCAAATCCCTCAAGCGTTGAGGCCGAACGCTTTCGTGGCTATCGCTCTGCCGGCGTCAACCGCGTCTCGCTCGGGGTCCAGGCCCTCAACGATCCGGATCTGAAGTTTCTGGGGCGGCTGCATGATGTGGCGGATGCGCTCAAAGCGATCCGGTTGGCGCGTGACATCTTTCCGCGCATGTCCTTCGACCTGATCTATGCGCGCCCTAACCAGACCATTGCGGCCTGGGAACAGGAACTGAAGGAAGCAATCTCCTATGCCGTGGATCATCTGTCGCTCTATCAATTGACGATTGAGGAAGGCACGGCTTTCTACGGCCTTCACAAGGCAGGCAAGCTGATCGTGCCGGATGGCGACCTTTCAGCCGACCTCTATGAAGCGACCCAGCAGATCACTGCTGCCCATGGCATGCCAGCCTATGAAGTGTCCAACCACGCGCAGCCTGGCGCTGAAAGCCGGCACAACCTCACCTACTGGCGCTACGGCGATTACGTTGGCATCGGCCCAGGTGCCCATGGGCGCCTGACAATTGGCCGCGACAAGGTGGCGACGGCGACTGAGCGGCATCCTGAAACCTGGCTTCAGGCGGTTGAGGCCAACGGGCATGGAATGGTCGAGCAGGAAGTGCTCGACCACGAGGCTCAAGCCGACGAGTTGCTGCTCATGGGATTGCGGCTTCGCGAAGGGGTGGATCTGGCGCGTTGGCAAGCCCTTTCCGGACGCGATCCCGACCCAGACCGAGAGCAGTTCCTGCTGGAGCACGGCTTTATCGAACGGATTGGGAATTCCCGCCTGCGCTGCACGCCGCCCGGCATGCTGATCCTGGATGCCGTGGTGGCCGACCTGGCATGCTGACGCGGGCCACTTAAGCCGATCAACCGTTTCGGAGCGGAGCGCTCAAAACGAAGATGGCTACAAAGGCAATATTCTATCGATAACGAGAAAGGCCGGCATTTGCGCCGGCCTCCGTTCCTCATGCATTATTCTCATTGATGAGCCGCTTCAGCAGCTCGACCTCATGGCTGAGTTTCGTATCCTCGCCAATCAGCTCTTCAATCTTGCGAACAGCGTGCAACACCGTCGTGTGGTCCCTGCCGCCAAACCGGCGACCGATCTCGGGGAACGAGCGGGGCGTCAGCGTCTTCGACAGATACATGGCGATCTGGCGTGGCTTGACGATGACCCGAGTGCGGCGGTTGGAAACGAGTTCCTGTCGCGAGACATTGTAATGACGGGCAACGATCCGCTGAATGTCTTCGATGCGCACCCGCTTCTGCTCGCCGGCCCCCACCAGATGGGCCAGAAGCTCGTCCACACGCTCCACCGAGAGGTTCGGCTCGAAAGAACGACGGAACAGCAGCTGGTTGAAGGCGCCTTCAAGGTCACGGCCACTGCTCGTCACATTGCGGGCCACATGCTCAAGAATGTCGAGCGGAATGTCGAGCGAAGCATCATCCTTGCGGGCAAGGTCCAGACGCGTCTTCAGCATGTCGAGACGCATGTCATAGTCGGGCGCCTCCATCTCGATGGCAACGCCACCCTGCAGACGCGAGCGCACACGCGGATCGAGCGATTCCAGTTCCCAGGGAGCGCGATCGGCTGCAACAACCACCTGTTTAGCGCTATCGAGCAGCATGTTGAGCAGATGGCAGAATTCGTGCTGGATCATCTTGCCCTGCAGGAATTGCATGTCATCGATGATCAGGAGATCGATATTACGCAGCGAATCCTTCAGTGTCAGCGCATCATTGTCTCGGATGGCTGTAGCAAAACGCCACATGAAATACTCGGCAGTCAGATAGACTACGCGCGGAGCCCTGGGGCTGTGAATGGCCGCGTTGGCAATCGCCTGCAACAGATGCGTCTTGCCGAGACCGACCGACGAATGAATGAAAAGCGGGTTGAAACGCACGGCGCCGGCGCCTGCTTCAGCAATTGTCTTTGCTGCCGCGAGTGCCACTCGGTTCGAGGAGCCTTCAACAAAGCCGTCAAACGTGTAACGGGCGTCCAGTGGGGAGCCGAACAAAGGTCCAGCGACGCCGGGGCGCGCTGTCTGCGACTGGGTGACGGCAACCGAGGCTTGGCCAACCTGCTGCGCGCCACTTTTGCGAACGGTGGCCTGCGGTACCTCCATCACTGGCTGGCGTTCTTCGACAACAGGGCCGCGCGTGGCACGGCTGGCACTCCGAACGAGGATTTCGACCTTCAGGATGCTTGGATCTTCGCTCTGGAAGATAGAGGTGATGAGATCAAGGTAACGGTTGTTGATCCACGACTTCAAGAAGGTTGTCGGAACCGTCAGGCGCACGACGCTCTTGGATGAAGAGTGGAGTTTCAGACGACCAAACCAGCTTGCATAGACGTCCGGCCCGACCTGCGCCTTCAAGCGGGCGCTAAAACGCTCGAAGAGAGCATTATGCTGCATTTCGGCATCGTCTCCTACCTCGGAGCGCACGGCACCAAGCGCCGTATGTGCATTGTCCCCGCTTGCCAACGCACCGGCCGTCATCGAATTCAATTGCATTTTGCCGCCTTCCAAAATTCCTTCCTGGTATCGGGCGTTCACTCGCGTCCGACAGCCTCTTCAACATTAAGCCGGTGCATTACATGCCTCGACCGCCCCCGATGACCATGCTCCGCATCCTCACAGAAGCGGCCCATGCCAAATGCGCCAATCGACCCCAAGACTGGCGCAGTTCCTACCACTCAGATCTGTATCCTCGTCATACAGATCACGATCTTCCTCATCAATCGGCCCTAGCCAACAAGGCACAGAGCTAACAGCGGGGGCGCGTACGCCTCCGACGCAATAACAATCGATTTCGGAGAAAACGGGGCAGATACACCCCGTTCCGGCAAGTGCGAAAGCCTGTCTGGATCGTGAACCCGGTGCCCTTTCGAGCCAGCGTCCCGCCCCTTGCTTGAAACCATTAAGGCAGGATCGATTTGCAAGATCAACTGTGATTTTTACCCTTTTAGAATGGCATTCACTTGACTCTCAGAACATCGTTTTTCCGTCACATTCTAGGGAAAAAGAATCGCTTTTGAATCAAGGGGATTCAGGATCGGTGGCGAGGATCGGTCGAAAAAGAGCCAAAAAATAAAAATTCGCTTGACTCATTATTAGGGTCCCTTTCCGTCACGTCAATCGTGCGGCAGTCGAGACACCTTCGATAACCTATTGAAACAAAGGTCTTTTTTGTGTCACCCGCGTGACACACAGATGTCAGAATTCTCCGTGTCGAAGCCTTCTCGTTTTGAAACAGGCGAAAACGAAAACAGCCCGGCTCAAGAGCCAGGCTATTTCCAATTGTGACCGAAACGTGTCTGAAATCAGGCCGAGAGGGCCTTCACACGCTGTGCAAGGCGCGAGATCTTGCGCGATGCCGTATTGGCATGAACCACACCCTTGGTGGCTGCGCGCTGCAGTTCCGGCTGAGCTACCCGAAGCGCTTCCTTGGCAACCGCTGCATCACCGGAAGCAATTGCTTCTTCGACCTTGCGGATAAAGCCGCGCATGCGCGAACGACGAGCCTTGTTGACTGCAGTGCGGCGAGCGATCTTGCGGGTCGCCTTCTTCGCCGAAGTTGTGTTGGCCATTTATGCCTCTCTCAAGAATTCGAACCGAACTCCACCATCGCCGCACCTTGGTCCTTGCGACCCGTCATCTCAGCAATTCAGGAGCTAAACTCGGGAAAGCGCCTTGGCTTTCCCAACCGTGGGCGGGCATATAGCGGGAAAGCGTCTGGCCGTCAACGCGTATTCTGCAGGAAAGCCGATCGCGTGCTTTCATTTGTTGCGGAACTGCGGCTTGCGCTTCTCGACGAAAGCCCCCATCCCTTCCTTCTGGTCTTCCGTTGCAAAGAGCGAATGGAAAAGACGGCGCTCAAAGCGCAGACCTTCGGCCAGTGTCTGCTCGAAAGAACGATTGACGGCCTCCTTGGCCATCAGGACGGCCGGCAATGAGAAGGATGCGATTTTGGCCGCAGCTTCGACCGCCTCGTCCAGCAAACGTTCAGCGTCCACCACACGAGCAACAAGACCCGCGCTTTCCGCCTCGGCGGCATCCATCATCCGGCCCGTCAGACATAGGTCCATGGCCTTTGCCTTGCCTACAGCCCGTGTCAGGCGTTGCGAGCCACCCATGCCGGGAATGATGCCGAGCGTAATCTCGGGCTGGCCGAACTTAGCGGTTTTCGAGGCGATGATGAAATCACACATCATCGCCAGCTCGCAACCACCGCCAAGGGCGAAGCCGGATACCGCGGCGATGATAGGTTTGCGAAAGCCTGCGATCTTGTCCCAGCCCCCGATGAAGTCCCCGGTATAGGCGTCAACAAAGTTAAGCGACTGCATTTCCTTAATGTCCGCACCGGCGGCGAAAGCCTTTTCCGACCCGGTCAGCACTACCGCACCGACGCCCGCGTCGCGCTCCATGGATGCCAAGGCGTCGGCCAATTCATGCATGACGGTCGAATTCAGCGCATTTAGCGCCTGAGGACGATTAAGCGTGATCACGACAACGCGGTCACGTTGGTCAATCAACAGGGTCTCGTATGCCATTCAAGCCTCCCATGGCGTTTTCTATTTCTGACAGGCGCGACAATAGAAGGTTGAGCGCCCCGATTGAACTATCCTTTCGACCGATCCATCGCAACCTGGTGTTCGACAGGGATGTCCTTCCCGGTCATAGGCCATGAAGCTGTGCTGGAAATATCCGAGATTTCCGTCCGCCTGGATGTGATCCCTGAGCGAGGAACCGCCAGCTGCAATTGCGTCGGCAATGACTGCGCGGATGGAATCGGCAAGCAGGACGAGCTCCTTCTTGGGTCGGCCTGTTTTCGTCACCAGGGTCGCGGCGGCACGAAGCGGCGAGAGTCCCGACCGCCATAGCGCTTCGCACACATAGATGTTCCCAAGCCCCGCAATCACCTTTTGATCGAGGAGTGCGCTTTTCAGCGGCTGGAGCTTTCCGGCAAAACGCTCTGCGAGGTAGTCAGCGGACAAGGCATTGCCTACGGGTTCGGGTCCGAGGTCGAGAAAGGAGGGATGCATCTCAATCTTGTCACGCTCGACCAGATCGAGAAAACCGAAGCGACGGGGATCATTATAAATGACTCGCAAACGCCCCTCCGGCCGTTCCAGATGAAAGACGACATGATCGTGTTTCTCATCCTTCCCCCGCGCATGATGAAAAATGCCGGGCATGTCAGACATATCGTCCTTTTCGATGCGATAGGAACCTGACATTCCAAGATGCGACACGAGAACGGCACCATCAGCGAAGTCGATCAGCAGGTATTTCGCCCGCCGCCCCAGCGCGATAACCTGCTGCCCGGAAATGCGCTCGGACAGTCCGGGTGGGAAGGGAAAGCGCAGATCGGGTCGGCGCAATTCAAGCTGAACGACACGGGCACCCTCCATAGCTGGCGCCAGTCCGCGTTTCACCGTTTCAACCTCTGGCAATTCCGGCATTCCTGCCCATCTTTCTGTTTGAATGACCTTCGACACGGTCTATAGACCCTGACCGGCGCATATGCCGCGGAGGATCAGATAGCGTGTGGACGACCTTTTCGCTATGGTCCCTGTAAAAGTCGACAAGTGGAGTGAAGCCATGACTGCAAGCCGAGTATCTGCCGAAGGTGGAATGGAGACCTCGTATGGCTTCCGGCAGGTTGGCGATGGCGAGAAGCAGGATCTGGTCAACGACGTATTCCACAAGGTCGCGAAGCGCTATGACATCATGAATGATGTGATGTCCGGCGGTCTGCATCGGGTCTGGAAGGATGCGATGATTGCAGCGCTCAATCCGCGCAAGGATCCGTCCTATAAGGTGCTGGATGTAGCAGGCGGCACCGGGGATATTGCCTTCCGCATTATTGAGGCTTCTGATCGGCTGGCCCATGCGACCGTCCTCGACATCAATGGCTCGATGCTGGGTGTCGGTGCCGAGCGCGCAGAAAAGAAGGGATTGACCGAAAACCTGACCTTCGTCGAGGCCAATGCCGAGAGCCTTCCGTTCGACGCCAACAGTTTCGACGCCTATACGATCGCCTTTGGCATCCGGAATGTTCCGCGCATCGACGTCGCGCTTGCGGAGGCTTATCGGGTGCTGAAACGCGGCGGCCGACTACTGGTTCTCGAGTTTTCCGAGGTGGATCTGCCGCTCCTCGACAAGGTTTACGACGCGTGGTCGTTCAATGCCATCCCACGTCTTGGCAAAATGATCACCGGTGATGCCGAACCCTACCAGTATCTCGTGGAATCCATCCGCAAGTTCCCCAATCAGGAGAATTTCGCGACCATGATACGCAAGGCGGGCTTCTCGAATGTGAAGTTCACCAATTATTCGGGTGGCATCGCCGCCCTCCATTCCGGCTGGAAGCTCTGATCCTGATGAGCACAGTGGGTGCATATTTCCGCCTGGCGCGGGTGGGCTGGGTTCTGGTTCGTGAGGGTGTTGTTTCGGCGCTGCCTTCGGAAGGCCTGCCGCCAAGCCTGCGTCTTGCACAAAAGGCTGCCGGCTTGCTGGCGCGCAATCGCGCGATGAAGCGCGAGCGATCCGATCGCCTTGCCCGTGCCGTGGCTCGGCTCGGCCCGTCCTATGTGAAGATCGGGCAGTTCCTGGCAACGCGTCCCGATGTGGTCGGCACCGAGTTTTCCGAGGATCTTTCCGGCCTTCAAGACCGCATGGCCTTTTTCCCCATGGAAGAGGCTAAGACCACTATTCAGGAATCCCTCGGGCGCCCGATTGACGAGCTTTATCTGCGTCTTGACGCGCCGATTGCTGCGGCGTCGATTGCGCAGGTACACCCGGCGGAAGTCATGACGGATCAGGGGCCAAAGAAGGTTGCCGTCAAGGTGATCCGACCCGGCATCCGCCGGCGCTTTGCCGCTGATCTGGAGGCGATGTATCTCGTTTCCCATCTGCAGGAACGCTTCATCCCGCAGACACGGCGCCTGCGTCCGGTGGAAGTCACGCGCACACTCGAACAGACCACCAAAGTCGAGATGGACCTGCGGCTCGAAGGAGCGGCATTTTCCGAGCTTGGCGAAAACACTCGCGATGACCCCGGTTTCCGCGTTCCCGAAATCGACTGGGAAAGAACCGGCCGCGATGTCGTCACCATGGAATGGATCGACGGGATCAAGATGTCGGACGTGGAGGCCCTGCGCAAAGCCGGGCACGATCTGAACGCGCTCGCCGATACGCTGATCCAGTCCTTCCTGCGCCATACGCTGCGTGACGGCTTTTTTCATGCCGATATGCATCCCGGCAATCTCTTCGTCGACCCGCAGGGCATGATCGTTGCCGTCGACATGGGCATTACCGGACGTCTGGGAAAGAAAGAGCGGCGTTTTCTTGCGGAGATCCTCTACGGCTTCATCACCCGTGATTACCTGCGTGTAGCTGAAGTGCACTTCGAGGCGGGATATGTGCCGTCCCACCATAATGTTGCAAGCTTTGCCCAGGCAATCCGCGCCATCGGCGAGCCGATCCATGGTCAGCCCGCTGAGACGATTTCGATGGGACGGTTGCTGACGCTGCTGTTCGAGGTGACCGAGCTTTTCGATATGGCAGCCCGACCCGAACTGATCATGCTCCAGAAGACCATGGTGGTGGTCGAGGGCGTGGCGCGGATTCTCAATCCGCAGTTCAACATGTGGAAGGCGGCGGACCCCGTCGTCTCATCCTGGATACGCGACAATCTGGGGCCGAAGCGAATTGCGGTCGATCTCAAGGACGGCGTGAAGGCAGCGATCCGCGTTGCAGAAGCCCTGCCGGAAATTGCGTCCAAGACCGAGAAATTCCATGGCGAGTTGATGCATATGAGCGAGCACGGCCTGCGCTTCGATCCCGAAACCGCCGAGGCGATCGGCAAGGCCGAGGCACGTCATACTCGCTTGGGCCGACTGGCGCTCTGGGTCATTGCGATTGCCGCTGTCGTGATCGCCATTCAGGTCAGCTAAGCCTACCAGTTTTTTGCGGGTCCGGCGGAAGCTCTGCCATAGGCTTTTTACAAATGATTTCGCCGGGTCCCGATTTGCGCTAATCAGGCAAGACGAATTGATCAGGATCTCTGCTAATGACGCTTGCCGGCAAGGACATTCTTCTCATCATTTCTGGTGGAATTGCCGCCTATAAGAGCCTGGACCTGATCCGGCGACTTCGCGAACGCGGCGCACATGTCCGCCCGATCATGACGGCGGGCGCCCAGGAGTTCATCACGCCGCTGGCCGTGGGGGCGCTAGCGGCCGACAAGGTTTTCACCGAGCTTTTCTCGCGGGAGGATGAACAGGATGTCGGCCATATCCGGCTGGCGCGGGAATGCGACCTCGTGGTGGTTGCCCCGGCGACGGCAGACCTGATGGCCAAGATGGCAAACGGCCTTGCCAATGATCTTGCATCCACGGTTCTCCTGGCCACCAACAAGCCAGTGCTTGTGGCGCCTGCGATGAACCCGCAGATGTGGGCGCATCCGGCCACCCAGCGAAACCTGATGACCCTTCAGAGCGACGGCCTGCATTTCATCGGTCCCAAGGCTGGCGAAATGGCCGAAAGTGGCGAGGCTGGCGTCGGTCGCATGGCGGAACCGCTTGAGATTGTTGCCGCGATCGAGGATCTGCTTCAACCTCAGTCTCTGATGCTCAGCGGCAAGACCGCCATCGTGACATCCGGCCCGACGCATGAACCGATTGACCCCGTCCGTTACATCGCAAACCGCTCTTCCGGCAGGCAGGGTCATGCGATTGCAGCAGCACTTTCCAGATTGGGCGCCAAGGTGACGCTTGTCTCCGGGCCGGTTACCATTGCTGATCCGGCGGGTGTGACCACCATCCACATCGAACGGGCCGAGGAAATGCGCGACGCGGTCCTTGCTGCCCTTCCCGCCGATATAGCGGTTATGGTTGCAGCTGTCGCAGACTGGCGGGTCGCCTCGTCAGCCGACCAGAAGATCAAGAAACAGGCGGGGGCTGCGCCGGCGCCGCTCGAACTGACCGAGAACCCCGATATTCTGAAGACGGTCGGCCACCACCCAAACCGACCGCGTCTCGTCGTCGGTTTTGCAGCCGAGACCCAGAATGTGGAGGAGAACGGTCGAGCAAAACTGGAGCGTAAGGGCGCTGACCTTATCGTTGCCAACGACGTATCCCCTGAAACCGGGATAATGGGCGGCAGTCGAAATACCGTTCGGCTGATCACGACATCCGGCTCCGAAGTCTGGCCAGAGATGGACAAGGATGCTGTGGCAATGAAGCTTGCCCACTGGATAGCGGAGCGTGTTGAGAAGCCATGAGCAATCTCTTCGAACGAGCCGAATTCGAGGATTTCGTCGCGAGACTTCCGGGTGTATCCTTCGTCGATCAATGGGATAGCCGGGTTGCCAAGGTCGCAGACAAGGTCTTTGCCTTGTTGACCGATACCAGCCATCGGATCACCTTCAAGGTCACCGAGGAAAGTTTCGAGATCCTGTCGTCAATGGATGGAGTTAGCCAGGCACCCTATTTCGCCAAGCGGAAATGGGTTTCCGTATCGGCAGAGGCGCCGCTTTCCAGCGATGATCTGCAGTATTATCTTCAACGATCACATAGGCTTGTGGCACAGGGCCTCACACAAAAGACCCGCACAGAACTGGGTATCCCTAAAGGTCTCGACTGAGCAGATCAGTTGGCGAGTGCCAAATTCGGCAAGCGTTGCGTCTCGACAGCCGGTTTGAAGGCTTCGACACGCAATCCCGTGTCATCGACCACCACCGCGCTGTCCGGCGGGATCTCCATCCATGCATCGGTGTCGTCGTTCAGCGGCTCCGAGACAACACAATGGCTGCCGCTTTCTCCCATGGGACCCGCAAACAGCGTTGGAGCAAAGCGATCCGAGGCATAGCGAACGGCATAGAGGCTTTTGCCGTCAGAGAAGGCAGCCGTAAAACGGATCTTCACCGAACCGACAAGATGAAGGCTGAGACCGGTCACGAAACCAATAGCTTCCGCCATGGCTGCCAGCGGTCGCTCCTTCATGCCGAACTGCATGGCCAGCAGGAACAGAAGCTCTGAATCGGTATTTCCATGGCGTCCGTTGAAATACTCGTCATCCAGCATGGTCTCCATGGGGCGACGCAACTGATCGAAATGATCGATCTGGCCGTTATGCATGAAGGACCAGTTGTCGTGAACGAAGGGATGGCAATTGTCACGACGCGTAGAACCATGAGTGGCGGCGCGGACATGTGCCAGGAAGAGTGGCGACCTTATCTGGCGTGCGAGGCTTTTCAGATTACAGTCGGACCAGGCTGGCAGAACATCGCGAAATCGTCCCGGCTCTGGACGATCTCCATACCACGCCAAACCGAAACCATCAGCATTTGTCGAGGTCTTGGCGCGTGTTGCGCAATGGGACTGCTCTATCAGGGAATGGGCGGGTGAACTGACAAGTTCTTCAAGGTAAATCGCGTCACCGCGGTAGGCTGCCCAACGGCACATGGGTCATCTGCTCCGATTGCCGCAAAGCCTCTCTTCGCGGACTTTCCACTAGTGTTTGCCTGAATAGCTAACAGTTCATGAAGATGGGCAGTTCATGACAGATTTAGGACCGGACTGACAAGTCTTTCGAGGCGAAAACGCTTTATTTTGTGAACACAGCGTTCTCAGATCGATCCTACGGGGTGGCATGACCTTTTCTATATCATGTCTCACGAAAATTGAGAGTCTTTGAAAGAGGCCGCCATGTCGATACGCCCCGTGAAATTCGAAAGCCGTGCGACCCCTGCCATGGAGGGGGCTGGCGTAAAGCTGCACCGTGTCTTCGGCTTTGGTGATCCGTCCATGACGGACCCGTTTCTGATGATGGATGATTTTCGCAATGATGACCCCACCGATTATATCCGAGGTTTCCCTTGGCATCCGCATCGCGGGATCGAAACGATCACCTATGTACTGGCCGGGACGGTCGAGCACGGCGACAGCCTCGGCAATCGCGGGTCACTCGGAGCGGGAGACATCCAGTGGATGACGGCTGGCAGCGGCATCATGCATCAGGAAATGCCAAAGGGAGATTTCGCGGGCCGTATGCATGGTTTTCAGCTCTGGGCCAACCTGCCCTCTTCACTGAAGATGACGACACCTCGTTATCAAGATATCCGAGGCTCGGATATTCCTGTTGTTGTTGATGACGACGGTACAGCCGTCCGGGTCATCTGTGGTGAATTCTGGGGGACGAGCGGCCCGGTCGACGGGATCGCCGCAGAGCCCGTCTATCTCGATATCTCTGTTCCACCGGGCAAGCGCAAGACCTTGCCTGTGGACACCTACCGATCCGCCTTCGCCTATATCTTCGCCGGCTCCGGTACGTTCCGGGATGCATCGAAACCCTTCGGCGTGAAGGTCGAGAAGGAATATATGGGCGAGGAACTCAATATCCGCGATCTTTCCGGTAACCGGACGCTGGTCGTCTTTGACACCGGGGACGAAATTACCGTTCAGGCCGGCGAGCAGGGTATCCGCTTCCTCCTCGTTTCCGGCAAGCCCATCAAAGAACCCGTTGCATGGCATGGCCCAATCGTCATGAACAGCCGCGAGGAACTGATGCAGGCAATGCGCGAGCTGCAGAACGGAACCTTTATCAAGGTTGATCATTAACCCGGCAGCCATCGGCTAACAGTCAAGTTTCTTCAACCCGGCGATCTCCAGCGCCGGGTTTTCTTTTTGTCGCTGGCAAGACGCTTATATTGCCGCAGACCTGATAGCGGACGAACTGCGCTCAACCCCGATCGACTAGGCCTACCACATGGCGTGAAAGTGGTGCACTGGGCCGTGTCCCGATCCGACCGCCAGCCTGCCGGAGGCTGCCACGGCCTCGGCCAGCCATGCCTTTGCGATACCGACCGCCTCTTGCGGCTCCCTGCCCTTCGCAAGCTCCGCCGCAAGGGCGCTCGACAGCGAGCAGCCGGTCCCGTGCGTGTTGGACGTCTCGACGCGGCGGGCCTCGAACCAGCTGACCTTTCCATCCGCAACCAAGACATCCGGGCTTTCACCTCCAGCGAGATGCCCGCCCTTGACCAATACGGCTTTTGGTCCGAGCGCAGTCAGCCGGACCGCCTGGGATTCCATGATGCGCCGGTCGGAGGCTTCAGGATCGCCGAGCAGGGCTGCGGCCTCCGGCAGGTTCGGGGTGAGCAAAGTCGCGAGCGGCAGAAGTTCTGAAGTGAGCGCCTCGACAGCATCGGGATCGAGAAGTGAGGCCCCACCCTTGGCGATCATCACCGGATCGAGAACCACGGGAATGCCACGATGCGGCTTCAGCGCCTCCGCCACAGCCATCGCAATCCCGGCATTGGCGATCATGCCGATCTTCACGGCATCGACCCTGACATCATCGAAGACCATGCGGATTTGCTCGGCGACGAAGTCCGGATCGAGCGGCACGACCGCCGAGACACCCCGGGTATTCTGCGCCGTCAGCGCCGTGATGACCGCCATGCCATAGCAACCACGCGCCGAGAAAGCCTTGAGGTCGGCCTGGATGCCGGCGCCACCGGACGGGTCCGAGCCGGCGATCGAGAGCACGTTGCGGATGGATGTGGATGTCATCTCTGCTTCTCCCTTATGGCGGAGAAGCGACGGGGCAGACGCGGAAAGCCCGACGCGGCACCCAATCGACTCCCTCCGCCAGCATGATCTGGTTCAGGTTCAAAGGGTGCTTCTCAGCCCGGCTACGTCGGACGCCCCTGTCTCTCGACAGACAAGTTAGGCGAGAGCCGAAGCCGTGTCACCCCGTCATCTCGTGCCTTGTCGATCTGTAACCCCGTTGCATGAGGTTATTGCACCGCTCTGCGGGTAGAATCGGGCAGTACCGTCCACTTGATGAGGAAAAGCAACCGGTCCTGTGCCGACGAATGCGAGACGTGTGCATACATTCTAATTCTATCATCTTAACTTTTGAATAACCTAACATGTTCATATCTGATTTGTCAGATACCCCATCTCCCGATGGGGCGGAGCGATGCATAAAAACAAGGCCAATAGGCCATTTGGCCGACAGCAATAGCGGCTTTGCTCTTGTGATCCTCGCACGCTTCAGAGGCCGAGTGCTGTAAAGTGAGCTCCGGTTAATGGCCACGTTGTCTACTTGCAACATCTTCAGACATTGGCTGCCATCCGTGGTAGTCATTGTGATACTCGTCGTCTTCCTCCACGGTAGCCTAACCAGACATGCATATGCTGAGGCGGCAGGCGGCACAGAAACTCAGATCGTAGTTGGTGGTATCACCTATCGGGTCCATACTTTTACAGCAAACGGCACCCTCACCGTCACCTCCAATATTAGCGACGTCGAATACCTCATCGTGGGAGGCGGCGGCGGTGGCGATGGCGGGCACCTCAACGCCGGCTGGGGCAGCGCGGGCGGCGGCGGCGAGGTCGTCAGCGGAGTGTTCGCTGGGATCGCCCCAGGAGGCTATGCTGTCACGGTAGGCTCAGGGGGAAGTGCTGGTGGATCATATGATGATCTGGGTATGCCAGACTTAAATGGAGGCTTACCAGGCGGAGATGGCGAAGACTCCACTTTTAACGGCATTGTTGGCAGGGGTGGTCAAGGGTCTTCTATATATCCGGCTGCACCGGGATCTGGAGGTAACAGCGGCAATGGCAATTCCGGCGCTGGTGCAATGCTCGGTTTTCCGGGTACGGGTGGGGGTGGCGGTGGTGCCGGTGGGTCGGCAAGCGGAATGAACGGCGGACCAGGTGTGGCCTCTTCTATCCGCAACGGCGTTCCAACCTTCTATGGTGGAGGTGGCTCTGCAAGAAATGTTAGCGTCAGAGGCACGACGGCCAACGGAGCAACAGCTGATAACACGAACGGTGCGAACGGTCGTGGCGCTGGAGCAGGTGGCGGACGCGCTGAAGCCGCTTATAGCGGAGGCTCGGGCATTGTGGTCGTGCGCTATGCTATCAACCGGCAGGCCACCGCCAATGCAGGGCCGGACCAATCAATCGGGTCGGCAGCTTCCGTGATGCTCGACGGGACCGGCTCGACCGACCCCAATCCGGGCCAGACGCTGACCTATCAGTGGACCCAGACCGGCGGCACCGCCGTCACCCTCTCGTCCACCACCTCGGCGCAGCCGACATTCACCGCACCCACTCTTGCCGTCGGCGACCCGGCTTCGGTGCTCACCTTCTCGCTGGTCGTCACAGATAATCTGGGCCTTGCGTCTACACCGGATACCGTTGTTGTCACCACAACCTCACCTGGGGCTGCCGATGGGACACGGATAAAGATCACCGTGAGCCATTCCGCAGCTGAAGCCTTGCCGGCTGACAACACGACCGAGGCAGAGATCACCGTTACTCTGTTTGATGCTAATGGCAACATCCTGAGCGCCGGTGGCAACCTTGTCGTTTCCTCAACGAATCTGGGAACACTGAGACAGAATCCAGAAGGTCAATCCATCCCGATGCGCGACAACCGCAACGGCACCTATTCGGTTTGGCTGCGGTCCAGCCGCCAGGGGATCGCCACAATCACCATCAGCGTAGATGGCACGGTTTCCGGTTCCACCCAAGTGATTTTTGCCGACACAGCGATGAACATCATTCGTGTTACCGAAGAGGGTATTGCCGGCTTCATCACCAGTCGCGCCTCAAGGATGGCGGCAAGCCAGCCTGGCCTCATCCGCTTCCTTGATGAACGGGGCTGCCAATACATGAATGCAGCCGCCGATGACGATGGCGGATATGCAGATGGCTGCGCGACCCATAACGGCGCCTGGACGGAAATCTCCGCCGCATGGGGCAATGGCGACCGCTATGCCCAGGCCAGTATCGGCATCCACCGGAAGCTAACTGAAAACCTTATATTCGGCACGATGCTGCAGCTTGACGAGATGCTCGACAGTACCCACCGGGCCGAAGGCACCGGCTGGATGGTCGGCCCCTATTTCGCTGCACGCATGCATGATCAACCGCTCTTCTTCGAGGGCCGTGTGCTCTTTGGGCACAGCAACAACACCATCAACCCGCTCGGCTCTTACACCGATGCTTTCGCAACAAAGCGCTGGCTCGGGCAGTTCAAGATGCAAGGTGAGCTACATCTCGACGGATACAAACTACGACCACAACTGGATCTTATGCACATCGAAGATAAATCGGACGAATATGTCGATCGCATTGGCAACCGGGTATCCTCTCAATCGGTTGGACTCACGCGACTACAAGCGGGACTGGACGTGCAAGTGCCCCTTCCCGTCGAGGCCGGACAGATGAACCTAACCGGCGGCGCATTTGCCATCTATTCTACGTCCCAGCATAGTGGCTCGGATACAGAGGCGACCGCTGTGCGGATGCATCTCGGTCTCGATTGGACCATAGACCGGGCGTTCAGCATGCAGGTTGGTGCCTTTCACGAGGGTATTGGAGCGCAAAAACAAAGCTTCGGCGCAATTCTACGCTTGAACCGCATCTTCTAGGGGCGAGAATCGGTCCCACGTTGCCATGGCAAGGCGCGATGTGAAGACATGGCTCTTCGGATCTCTCCTGGCCAGCAGGACCGGTCAACCGATCCAATGGATTGTTATCATCGAGATGCCACATTCACCGAAGTCTTTACGGGAGCAGCATTGCAATACCGTGAGAGGAACCACGCCTTGCACCATTTTCCCGACCGGCTTTTCGACCGCTCCTATGACGGTTTTCTCTTCGACATGGACGGCACGCTGCTCAATTCCATCGCCGCTGCCGAACGCGTCTGGAGCCGCTGGGCGTTGAAGCATGGTCTGAACCTCGAAGCCTTCCTGCCCACCATGCATGGCAAGCGCGGGATCGACACGATCAGCGCACTCAACCTGCCGGGCATTGACGTGGTGAAGGAAGCGCTGGACATAGAGCGCGGCGAGATCGAGGATCTCGAGGGCATCGTGCCGATCCCGGGGGCCATCGCCTTTCTGAACAGTCTGCCAGTGGAGCGCTGGGCGATCGTGACATCTGCACCTTCAGCGCTTGCCCGCGCCCGCATCGGGGCAGCCGGCCTGCCGCAGCCGCTCAAGATCGTGACGGCGGAAGATGTGAAGATCGGCAAGCCGGACCCGGCCGGTTATCGGCTCGGCGCCGAGCGGCTGGGTGTCGATCCGTCCCGCTGTTTGGTGTTCGAGGATGTACTCGCCGGAGTTAGGGCGGGAGAAGCAGCTGGCGCGGATGTCGCAGTCATCACCGCGACCCATGCGCATCCGCTTGAGACTGATCATCCGACGATTTCAAGCTATGAGCGCCTGCGGGTTGAGTTCACGTCCGCACAGGGGCTTCGGATCAGACCGGCAGAATAACCACGTGGGTCAGGTGCAGCGGCGGCGACGGAAATTCCGTCACCGCCCGCAAGGCCTCACGCCGCCTTGGCGACGTGATATTCCTTGATGGCGACCATCTTGATCGCGGGGTAACGCTCGGACTCGTAGCGCAGCGAGAAGGCGTCCTGCGCCATGAAGACGGGATCGCCGTCGAGATCGCGGCAGATATCGCCCCGGCGCTGGGTCATGAACTTTTCCAGATCGTCCTTGTTCTCGGCCGAAATCCAGCGGCAGACGGAGAAGCGCGACATTTCGAAGGAGACCGGCAGGCCGTATTCGCCCTGGAGGCGCTCCTTCAACACGTCGAGCTGCAGCGCACCGACGACGCCGACGATGGCCGGCGAGCCGTCTTCCGGCGAGAAGAGCTGCACGACGCCCTCTTCCGCCATCTGCTGCAGTGCTTCCTTCAGCTTCTTCGCCTTCATCGCATCTTCCAGCCGCACGCGGCGCAGGATTTCCGGCGAGAAGTTCGGCACGCCCTGGAAGACGAGGTTTTCGCCTTCGGTCAGCGTGTCGCCAATCCTGAGCGTCCCATGGTTCGGGATGCCAACGACATCACCGGCATAGGCCGTATCGGCCAGCTGGCGCTGGGAGGCGAAGAAGAATTGCGGTGCCGTGAGGCCCATCTGCTTGCCGGTGCGGGCAAGGCGGGCCTTCATGCCGCGCTCCAGCTTGCCGGAGCAGATGCGGGCAAAGGCGATGCGGTCGCGATGGTTCGGGTCCATGTTGGCCTGGATCTTGAAGACGAAGGCCGTCATCTTTTCTTCCGCCGCATGCACGGTGCGGGTATCGGCCACCTGGTCGCGCGGCGGCGGCGCATAGGCGCCCAGCGCATTGATCAGATCGCGGACACCGAAATTGCGCAGCGCCGAGCCGAAGAAGACCGGCGTCATATGGCCTTCGAGGAAGCTCTGGTGATCGAAGGGACGGCAGGCCTCGCGGGCGAGCTCCAGCTCATCGATGAAGGCCTGGCGTTCGTTTTCGGGCAGGTTTTCGGCGACGCTCTGCGGGCCGTTGACCTTGATCGGCTCAACCTGGGCATCGCCGCCACGATAGGTGTTGTTGGCGAAATGATAGGAGCCGCAGAAGGTTTTGGAGCGACCAACCGGCCAGGTGATCGGGGCCGTATCCAGCGCCAGCTTTTCTTCGACCTCGTCGAGGATCTCGAAGGGATCGCGGCTTTCGCGGTCCATCTTGTTGACGAAGGTGATGATCGGAATGTCGCGCATGCGGCAGACTTCGAACAGCTTCAGCGTGCGCGGCTCGATACCCTTGGCGGCGTCGATGACCATGACGGCCGCGTCGACGGCGGTCAGCGTGCGGTAGGTGTCGTCGGCGAAGTCTTCGTGCCCGGGCGTGTCGAGGATGTTGAAGACATTGCCTTCATATTCGAAGGTCATGACCGAGGTGACAACCGAAATGCCGCGCTCGCGCTCGATCTTCATCCAGTCCGACCGGGTCTGGATGCGATCCTTCTTCGCCTTGACTTCACCGGCAAGCTGGATGGCGCCACCGAACAGCAGCAGCTTTTCGGTCAGCGTCGTCTTACCCGCATCCGGGTGCGCGATAATAGCAAAGGTGCGGCGGCGGGAGACCGCCTCGGCGAGCGTTTCAGCCATATCTCTGGAATTCCTTCTGGTCGGGCGGTTATCTAGCGTTTCGACGGCCAATATGCAATTGAGCGCGACAAACAAAGGAATCCCGCCATGGCTGCCATCCGCTCCGACATCTTCGGTCCCGTGCTCAACCTCAAGCGTCTGCCGCATGGCAAAGGGCTTGAGCTTCCCGCCTACGAGACGGCAGGGGCTGCGGGAATGGACTTGAGAGCTGCGGTGAGCGATGAGGAACCGATGACGCTTGCACCGGATGCGCGGGCGCTGGTGCCAACCGGCTTCATCATGGAAATCCCCGAAGGCTTCGAAGCGCAGATCCGGCCGCGCTCGGGTCTCGCCTTCAAGAACGGCGTGACCTGCCTCAACACACCCGGCACCATCGACAGCGATTATCGCGGCGAGGTGAAGGTGCTCTTGATCAATCTCGGCCAGGAAGATTTCGTCATCACCCGCGGCATGCGCATCGCCCAGATGGTGATCGCACCGGTGACGCAGGTGCGGGTCACGGAAGTGACCGAGACGAGCAACACGGGGCGCGGTGCGGGCGGGTTTGGTTCGACGGGGGTGTGAGCCGTCCATCAAGGTGCAAACACCCAACTGATGGTGAGCGGGCAATGGCGACCGTGGCACCGTTGCAAGTCTTTGATGCCGGGATTAACAATCGCACTGCCGGAGGACACCCATGACCCTGACGACAATCATTGCCTATTGCGGCGCTCTCTTCATCGCGGCAGCCATCCCCGGACCGGGCATGACAGCGATCGTGGCGCGCGCGCTGGGTTCCGGTTTCCGGCCGACCTTCTTCATGGGGCTTGGGCTCATTCTCGGTGACCTCGTCTATCTGACTGCCGTCATCCTCGGGCTCTCGGTTCTGGCCAAGACATTCGTCACGCCGTTCCTCATCCTGAAATTCCTCGGCGCCGCCTATCTTGTCTATGTCGCCTGGAAGCTCTGGACCGCAGGGCTCGTTCCCCAGGACATCAAGGCGGAGAAGGCAATGCGCCCCTCCATGTCCTTCCTGTCCGGACTGCTGGTGACGCTCGGCAACCCGAAGACCATGCTGTTTTACGTCGCGCTGGTGCCGACGCTGATCCCGCTCGAGGCAATCGGGCTTGCCGACTATATCCTGCTCGTCGGCCTGACCTTCATCGTGCTGATGGCGGTTCTGCTTCCCTATATCCTGCTTGCCGCCCAGGCGCGCGGATTGCTGAAGCGTCCCGAAGCCCTGAAGCTGCTAAACCGCAGTGCGGCCGGCATTCTGGCCGGTACTGCCGCCTATATCGCGGTTCGCGCCAGTTGAGCGGCGCCGAGACGCTACCCAGTATGGATTCACGCAAGCAGGGCAGATTTTTCCAAGTATGGCCTGTCGGGCGACATGAGCATGCTGGCATGCACGCAGCCTGCGGCGTAAGCTCGGATCAACCAAATCACCAGGGAGAAACACATGACTGAGCAGAAGAAACCCGGTCGCGGACGCATCTATGGTTCGATCACGGAGACGATCGGCGACACGCCGATCGTGCGGCTCGACAAGCTGGCCAAGGAAAAGGGCGTCAAGGCGCACCTGCTCGCCAAGCTCGAATTCTTCAATCCGATCGCCTCGGTCAAGGACCGCATCGGCGTCGCCATGATCGAGAGCCTGGAAGCCCAGGGCAAGATCACCCCCGGCAAGACCACGCTGATCGAGCCGACCTCCGGCAATACCGGCATCGCGCTCGCCTTCGCGGCTGCCGCCAAGGGTTACAAGCTGATCCTCACCATGCCCGAGACCATGTCGATCGAGCGCCGCAAGATGCTGGCGCTGCTTGGCGCCGAACTGGTGCTGACCGAAGGGGCCAAGGGCATGAAGGGCGCCATCGCCAAGGCACAGGAGCTGGCCGAGACGACGCCGGATGCGATCATTCCGCAGCAGTTCGAAAACCCGGCCAATCCGGAGATCCACCGCAAGACGACGGCCGAGGAAATCTGGAACGACACGGATGGCCAGATCGACATCCTCGTTTCCGGCATCGGCACCGGCGGTACGATCACCGGCACCGGGCAGGTGCTGAAGAGCCGCAAGCCGGAGGTCAGGATCGTCGCCGTCGAACCGACTGACAGCCCGGTCCTCTCGGGCGGCAATCCCGGACCGCACAAGATCCAGGGCATTGGCGCCGGCTTTGCGCCCGCCATCCTCGACAGGGAAGTCTATGACGAGGTCGTCACGGTAACCAATGACGAAGCCTTCGAACATGCGCGGCTCGTTGCCAGGCTCGAGGGTGTGCCGGTCGGCATTTCCTCGGGTGCAGCCCTGACCGCCGCGATCAAGCTTGGCCAGCGCGAGGAAAACGCCGGCAAGACGATCGTCGTGATCATCCCCTCCTTTGCCGAGCGTTATCTTTCGACCGCGCTGTTTGCCGGCCTCGGCGAGTGACCCGAAAAGGAGTGCGGTTCGATCCGTGCCGCACTCCAATCGCGCTCGCGCCGGTATCACAGTTTTTTTGACATATGATCATGTATGATTGCGCGGGTGTTGGGTCTCGGTTAAGAATAAGTTCCTTTCACCAGTCCTGTCTTGAGGCCCATGCGCGCGCGATTCCGTTCTCTTCCAGCCTTTGCGGCTGCGCAGACCCGCCTCTCTGTGGGTAGCGTGTTTGCGACATATGGTGTCGCACTGGTGATTTTTCTGATCGCGCTGGTTCTGCGGTTCTGGATTGACCCCTATCTTCCCCCGGGCTTTCCATACCTGACATTCTTTCCGGCTGTCGTGATCTGCGGCTTCGTACTTGGGGTTGGACCAGGCACACTTGTTGCGGTTCTGTCTGGACTTGCGTCCTGGTATTATTTCATTCCGCCCCACAACCAGTTCGATTTCTCCCCTGGCACGATGGTCGCCATGGGGCTCTATGTGTTTGTCATTTTCACGGACCTCGGTCTCATCTACTTGATGATGCGGGCCTATCGGGCAGAGCTTGCGGCGCGCCAAGAAACCCAGCGGCTGGCCGATCGGCAAGAGGTGATGGCGCAAGAACTTGATCACCGCCTCAAGAACGTATTTGCGACGATCAATGCAATCATCAGCCTGTCCTTGAAAAACGCCTCGACGGCTGACGAACTAGCCGCGCGGCTACGCGACCGGCTGACGGCGCTCGGGCGCTCAAATCTACTGCTGCGCGGTTTGCGCGATGGTGAGGATGCGTCATTGCAGAGCGTAGTTTTTCAGGCTCTCGAGCCGTTTGCCATTGTCGGTACGACAAGGTTTTCTGCTGTCGGTCCGAAAGTCCCAATCGATGGGCAGACAGTCATCATCTTGAGCCTGATCCTTCATGAACTTGGGACCAATGCCGCCAAATACGGCGCTCTGAGCACGAGTGAAGGACACATCGCGCTTCGTTGGGCGGTTGAAGATGCAGACCCGACCCATGATCGTCCCACACTTCTGTCGATCGAATGGCGGGAGAGTGGCGGCCCCATCCCCAAACACGTCGTGGACGGGGATAGCCCGCAAGTCGGCTTTGGCTCGACGCTGATGAAGCGCGTCATTGCCGGGATCCGTGGTTTTACCGATATCAGCTATCCCGAGACGGGCGCGCTTGTGCGCCTGTCGCTGCCGCTTGACGCCTTGTCACAATCAAGAGACCCGGCGCACTGATCCGTAAAGCACTGCAGTTTCGCCACCAATCCGTTCGCCCCGTCGGTCAAGCATTTGCGACCTGCCGTTCCGAGGGGATGCGATAGGAGATTGCCTCGGCCAGATGGATTCGTCCGACCTGGGCGGTGCCATCCAAATCTGCCAGAGTTCGAGCAACCTTCAGAACGCGATGGTAGCCTCGTGCCGAGAAATGGAACTTGTCAGCTGCATCGCGCAGCAATTGAAGGCCGCTCGGATCCGGGTCAGCGATCTTCTCGATCAATGCGGTGGAACAACGTGCATTTGTCGTGGCCGGGATGCCGGCGAGCACCATGCGCTCCCGCTGCCTTTCGCGCGCGGCGGCAACCCGTTTGGCAACAACAGCACTGGTCTCGGCTGCGTGAGGTCGGATGAGGTCGCTTGCGGACACCGCCGGCACGTCAATCCGGATATCAATGCGGTCCATCATCGGACCCGAGATACGGGCCTGATAGTCCGTCTGGCAGCGCGGACCCTTGGCGCAGGTGTGACCCGGCTCCCCCGCCATGCCACAGCGGCAGGGGTTCATTGCCGCAACGAGTTGAAAGCTTGCCGGATAGGTGACCCGATGATTGGCGCGTGCAATGATGCATTCGGCCGTTTCCAGTGGCTGGCGAAGCGCGTCCAGCACCGGTGGCGCAAATTCCGGAAGCTCGTCGAGGAAGAGCAGCCCATGATGGGCAAGTGATGCCTCACCGGGCTTCGCCCGCAAGCCACCGCCGACCAGGGCGGCCATGGTTGCAGAATGATGGGGCGTGCGAAACGGTCGACGATCCGACAGCTTGCCACCCGAGAGCTGACCAGCAATCGAATGGATCATCGAGACTTCGAGCAGTTCCGCCGGCGACAAGGGCGGCAGGATGGATGGCAGGCGTGCAGCCAGCATCGACTTGCCTGATCCCGGTGGACCAACCATCAGGAGATTGTGACTACCTGCAGCGGCCACCTCAAGGGCTCGCTTAGCGCTTTCCTGTCCTTTGATGTCCGCCATGTCCGGAAGGTCGGAGGATAGATGGCGAACCGCCGGTGTCGGACGCGAGAGAACCTGCGTACCTCGAAAATGATTGGCGAGTGCGATCAGGCTGCGCGGAGCAAGAATGTCGATATCACTTCCCGCCCAGGCGGCTTCTGCCCCACTGTCAGCCGGGCAGATCAGACCCTTGCCTAGCGCGTTTGCTGCTATGGCCGCCGGCAGAGCGCCGGTTACATGGGCAATGGTGCCGTCCAGATTGAGCTCACCAATAACAACATAAGACGCCAGGGCATCAGCGGGGATTGCGCCAAGGACAGCCATCAGACCCAAAGCGATCGGCAGATCAAAATGTGAGCCTTCTTTCGGCAAATCAGCCGGTGCAAGATTGACCGTTACCTTTTTGGGCGGCAAAGCCAGACCAGATGCGTGCAATGCCGCCTGGACCCTTTCCCGGCTTTCGGCAACCGCCTTGTCCGGCAGGCCGACGATATGCATGTTGATCTTGCCCGGGGCCACCATGACCTGAACGTCGACCGAGACGCCCTCAATTCCCTGGAATGCCACCGTACTGACGCGTGCCACCATCACTCATCCCCGCCATGCCATCTGCCGGAACACACGCAACCTCATGTTGCGCAACCAAGTACGCGCACTTAAGCACGAAGGGAATGCGCTGGCAAGAACATTTAATGAACAAACGCACGCATTGATGGTCTGGTGGTTGCAAGCGGTTGTATCGCCAGAACAAAAAGCGATCGGCGATCAGCTTCTCTTGCGCTCGATCGCGTCCCACAGAAGTGCAGCAATATCAGCGCCGCCGAATTTCTTCACCTCTCGGATGCCGGTTGGTGAAGTAACGTTGATTTCGGTCATGTAGTCGCCAATCACATCGATCCCTACCAGGAGGAAGCCACGCTCCTTCAGGGCCGGTCCGATCCGGGTGCAGATTTCCTTCTCGCGGGCCGTCAGTTCCGTCGCCTCGGCCCGCCCGCCGACATGCATGTTGGAGCGGCTGTCATGCTCTGCAGGCACGCGGTTGATCGCGCCAACGGGTTCGCCATCGACCAGGATGATGCGCTTGTCACCCTTGCGCACGGCCGGGAGGTAACCCTGGGCGATGAAGGGTTCGCGGAACATCTGGCCAAACATCTCCATCAGTGAAGAGAAGTTGCGATCATCGCGAGTCGAATGAAAGACGCCGGCGCCACCATTGCCATAGAGTGGCTTCAAGATGATGTCGCCCTGTTCCTGGCGGAAACGCGCGATTTCTGCCGGATCGCGGGTGATCAGGGTTGGCGGCATAAGATCAGCAAATTCGGTGACGAAGATCTTCTCTGGCGAATTTCTCACCCAGGCTGGGTCATTGACCACCAGTGTCCCGGGATGAATGCGCTCCAGAATGTGCGTTGAGGTAATGTATGCCATGTCGAAGGGTGGATCCTGACGAAGCAGGATGACATCCATGGTCGACAGATCGACGCGCTCTGGCTCCCCAAGGCTGAAGTGGTCGCCTTTCACGTCGCGCAATTCCATGGGCTCTACAGTCGCAAAGACTTTCCCATCGCGCATGGAAAGCCTGTCTGGCGTGTAGTGGAAGAGCTTGTAGCCCCGGGCCTGAGCCTCCAGGCTCATGGCGAAGGTGGAATCGCCCGCGATGTTGATCGTGGATACGTGGTCCATCTGGACCGCGACATGTCTGATATTCGCCATGGATCTCACCCTCTCAGAAGCAGGGCAGATGTAAGCTGCGGCGGCGTCCATGGCAACGCCGCCGCCTGTCAATTTTGCTGAAGGCAAGCTCAGCCAAGAACAGACTGAGACTTTGACCGCATGGCGTTTCGCATCCGGTAAAGTGTTGCCAGCGGCTCTGGGAATGGCTTTCTCAGGAAAGCCACCTTGCGCACATACTCATCCACCCGCCAGGTCGACCAGGTGCCGGCGCGGAAATAGGCGATATCGCCCGCTTTCAAAGTTCGGCCGGTGCCATCCTGCGCGGTCACGTGGACCTCGCCTTCCTGAATGACAACGCTTTCATCCCAATAGAAATACCAGCGAAACTCGCCCGCCGTACAGTCCCACACGGCGGTCAGAGAGGCCTCGTCACTACTGGTGGAATGATCTGCAATACGCGCGACCGGCGTACCCCGAATGATCCAATTCGGATTGATCGGTGCCGCTCGCAGCGCAAGGTGTCCGGTACTGGCCGCAACCATCGGCGCTTCAACGGTCCTGTTGCGCCCCGGCGCAGCCATCAGAACACTGGCCATGCTGGCCAGCATGAGTTTCAAAGCCATGATAATCCCCAGTTGTTTAGAACGCAGATTATCAAGGTGAACCTAAAACGAGGTTGGATCGATCGCTAAAGTTTTAACGATGGAACACAAACCTGTCAGGCGAAGGCCAGATCCGCTTTTTCGGTAGTGCTCGCCGCACCAGCTACCGGCGGCTCTATCCGTTTTCCCCTGTCGTGATCGAAGAGGTGCAGGTGCGCGGCACCGACCGTCAGGTGCAGATGCGAACCGAGTTCAATGCTGGATGCAACAACGGCTGTCAGGTCCTGTCCGTCGATCTTGCCGTGGACAAGACGCTGAGCACCCAGTTCTTCGATCGAGTCGATTTCAAAGGAAAGTGTTGCATGCTGAAGATCGCAAACCTTCAGTTCTTCGGCTCGGATCCCAACGGTCACCGGACCGTCGGGCGCATTGTGCTCCAGCAGCGCGAGTTCGAATTCACCCACGCGAAGCTTTCGGCCTTCCACCTTCCCTTTGAGAAGGTTCATGGCGGGAGATCCGATAAAGCTTGCCACGAATGTCGACGCTGGCTTGTGGTAAACTTCCAGCGGCGTGCCGATCTGCTCAATGACGCCGCCATTCAGGACAACGAGCCTGTCGGCAAGCGTCATCGCTTCCAGCTGATCATGCGTCACGTAGATTGCGGTTGTCTTCAGACGACGCTGAAGCTTACGGATTTCGCCACGCATGGAAACACGCAGTTTCGCATCTAGGTTTGACAGGGGTTCATCGAACAGGAAGGCCGCTGGCTTGCGCACGATGGCACGACCCATGGCGACGCGCTGACGCTGACCACCGGACAGGGCGCGCGGCTTGCGATCAAGATATTTCTCGATCTCCAGCATCTTGGCGGCTTCGGCAACCCGTACTTCAATTTCGCCCTTCGGCGTTCCCCGGTTTTTCAGGCCGTAGGCGAGATTGTCATAGACGGTCATATGCGGATAGAGCGCGTAGTTCTGAAACACCATCGCAATGTCCCGATCGGCAGGCTCGATGTCGTTGACCACACGGTCACCGATGGAGATGGTACCCGCCGAAATACCTTCGAGTCCGGCCACCATGCGCAGAAGCGTTGACTTACCGCAGCCGGATGGCCCTACCAGAACAATGAATTCGCCGTCATTGATCTTGATATCGATGTTGTCGACGGCCTTGGCGCCGCCCTTGTCATAGATCTTTGAGACCTGATTGATGTCGATGGAAGCCATTGGGCAATCCTCTCTTACTTATCGGATTCGGTGAGGCCCTTGATGAACCAGCTCTGGAAGACAACCACCACAATGATGGGTGGCAGCATGCCGAGCACGGCCATGGCGAAAGCCTCGTTGTAGTCAGGGATTTGCGAGCCGATCCACACCTGGAGGATCTGCTTGATACCGCGCATGAGCGTGTAGAAGCTCTCTTCCGTCGTCATCAGCATCGGCCAGAGATACTGGTTCCAGCCATAGACAAACATGATGATGAAGACAGCCGCGATCATGGTTCGTGACAGCGGGACGAGAATGTCGATGAAGAACTTGAAGGGCCCGGCACCATCGATGCGAGCAGCCTCGAGAAGTTCGTCAGGAACCGACTTGAAGAATTGACGGAAGAAGAAGGTGCCGGTCGCGGATGCCAAGAGCGGCAGGATCAGTCCCTGATAGCTGTTGAGCAGATTGAGATCGCTCATCACCTTGTAGGTCGGCAGAATGCGGACTTCGAGCGGCAAAAGCAGCGTGGTGAAGATTAGCCAGAAGGACAGCGTTGCAAAGCGGAAACGGAAATAGACGATGGCATAGGCCGCCATCATCGACAGGACGATCTTGCCGACCGCAAAGCCAATCCCGAGGATCAGCGAGTTCATGGCCATGGTGAGACCCGTCACCTGGCCGGTGAAGCCGCCACTTTCGAACAGAACCTTTTCATAGGTTGGGATGAAGTCATCACCCATGGAGATCATCAGACCCTGGGTATGGATCTCGGCTGCCGAATGGGTCGATGTCATGAATGCGACCACCAGGGGTCCGAGCATGAATATCACGCCGGCGATCAGGATCAGGTGGTCGGTGAGTTTGATACGATACATTTCTCTCTCCTCAACCGTAGTGAACGCGGCGTTCGATGAAGCGGAACTGGATCATGGTGAGTACCAGAACCACAACCATGAGAATGACCGATTGAGCAGAGGAGGACCCGAGGTCGTTGCCGCGGAAACCATCGAGATAGACCTTGTAGACCAGCGTGATCGGATTGTTCGCAGCGCTGTCTTTCACAATCACGTCGATGACGCCAAAGGTGTCGAAGAGCGAATAGGTCATGTTGATGACGAGCAGGAAGAAGGCTGTTGGCGCCAGAAGCGGCATGATGACCGTCCAGAAGCGGCGCGTGCCCGACTTGCAATCAATAGCCGCTGCCTCTCGAACCGAGGCTGGGATGCTCTGCAGTCCGGAGAGGAAGAAGATGAAATTGTAGGGGATCTGGTTCCAGACGGCGATCAGGATCATCGCGAAGGCAGTATCGAAGTAATTGATGCCGATACGCATGTCCCAGCCGAAATAGGAAACGAATTCCACGAAGGGACCGATATGCTGGTCAAAGAACATCAGGCCAATCAGGCCGGCAACCGGCGGAGCGATCGCGTAAACGACGATCAGCAGGGTCTTGTAGGTCGACTGACCACGGATGACGGCATCGGCTTTCAGCGCCAGCAACAGTCCCAGCGAAATGACGATCAACGTGACGAGAACACTGAAGACGATCGTGAAACGGGCAATCCGCATGTATTGCGAGGACGAGACCACGTCGGTGTAATTGCTCGTGCCGACGAAGGTGGAGCCGAAGCCGAAGGGATCCTCGATATAGAAGGACGAATGAATGGCCTGAATGGACGGCCAATAGAAGAAGATCGCGATGATCGCGAGTTGCGGCAACAGGAATAGATAAGGCAGGAATCGCGAATTGAACTGGACGCGCTTCATCTGGAACCTCTCAAAGGAAAGCCCGGGGACCAGAGATCCCCGGGGCCATGATGACGAAGTCTGGCTTGATCAGCCGGCGGTCTTGGCGAAGCGCGACAGGATCTCGTTGGCTTCGGCTTCGATCGTCTTGAAGGCGTCTTCCACCGTGGTTTCGCCGGAGAAGATCTTGACGAATTCGCGGTTCATGACGTCGCGGATCTGCGGGTAGAAGCCCATGCGGTAGCCCTTGGACCACTCGCCGCCCGGCAGCATCAGCTGCTGCAGACCAACCTCAGCCTGGGGCGTACGCTCGTAGTGACCGTCCTTCTTGGCCAGTTCGTAGGCAGCTGTCGTCAGCGGAACGTAACCGGTTTCCTTGTGGTAGTAGTACTGGATTTCCGGCGAGGCGATGAAGTTGAAGAAGTCGCCGGTGCACTTGTTTTCTTCAGCCGACTTGCCAGCCATTGCGAAGAGAGCGGCACCACCGATGAAGGAGTTTGTGCCAGAGCCTTCAATGCCTTCCCAGTTCGGAAGGAAGGTCGCGCCGAACGGCATAGAGGCGGTCGTCAGGAGGCCGCCGAACGAGCCCGAGGAGCCAACCCAAAGAGCAACCTTGCCTTCTTCGAATGGCTTCTGGTTATCGCTCCAGCCGGTACCGTAGAAGGCGAACATGCCGGCATCCTGCCACTCCTTGAGCTTGGAGAACATCATCCGCTGCTCTTCGGTGTTGATCAGGATCTTGGTGTCAACGACGCTGTCGTAACCATTGTTGTTGGTTGCGAACTGCAGATCGTTGCGCGAATGGAAGTTTTCGACCATCTGCCAGGGCAGGTGCGACTGAACGAGCGGGATATAACCAGCTTCCTTCAGCTTCGGAGCGATGGCTTCGAACTCTTCCCAGGTCTTCGGGGCTTCGACACCAGCCTTTTCAAGGGCTTCGGTGTTGTAATACATGATCGGCGCCGACGATGAGAGCGGCATGCCGACGAACTTGCCGTCTGCGTCAGCGTAGAAGTAGCGAACGCCCTGGATATAGTCTTCGGCGTTGAAGGTGTGGCCGGCTTCGCGAATGATGTCTTCAGCGGCAACCGTTGCACCCTTGGCGTTGATGATGGTCGCTGCACCGGCATCGAATACCTGAAGGATGTTCGGGTGCTGGCCCGACCGGAATGCGGCGATACCTGAAGAAAGTGCCTCTTCGTAGGTACCCTTCGAAACAGGGGTCAGAACGCAGGCGCTCTGCGCTTCGTTGAACTTGATGGCGAGTTCGTTGAGCACTTCGCCATTGCGACCGCCCATGCCGTGCCACCAGGTGATGTTGGTCGCTGCGAGCGTCGTCGATGCCGACATTGTCAGGGCCAGAGCGGCCATGGAAAGCTTCTGAAACATTGTACAAATCCTCTCCGCCAGAATTGGGGTGAGGACTGCTTTAGGCGGGATCTGTGACGCGAAATTAAAGCTTTTGTGTCAGTTCGATTACAGAAATGATGGTTCCGAAACAGAAACGAAACTAAAACGCATCTTCTAGATGGATAGGGGGTCGCCACGGTCGAACCGCGATGATGTCGCAACGTATTGTAAGACGGTCAAAATCGGGCTGACGGGCCAGCCAGTAGTCGCCCGCGCTGCGAATACGCTGCTGGCTGGCATGACTGACGGAATCGACCGCCGAACGCAGGTCCGAACGGGCCTTCACTTCTACGAGAGCAACCATGGTGCCGCGACGCGCGATGATATCGACTTCGCCGCCGCGCGTGCGAAACCGCATGGCCTTGATGCGGTAACCCTTGGTCATCAGATAAAGGGCAGCGATCCATTCCGACCATCGTCCGCGCCGTTCAGCGCTTCGTCGTCGGTCGGAGGTGCCACCTTTGTTCATGTACCGGCTTTCAGTTCGAGCAGGCGCTGATAGAGTTCCTTGCGTGGCAGCGATGTCAGGATCGCCGCTTCTGCTGCGGCTTTGGATGTCGGCATGGTCGCCGCCAGCTCCATAAGAAGCGCATCGACATTGTCCGCCGAGGGAACTGCATCCGGCGCCGGAGGAGCGATGACGAGAACCACCTCGCCCTTCACCACGCGATCGGCATAGTCGCCCGCAAGCTCACCAAGCGAGCCACGGCGAAACTCTTCGAACGCCTTGGTCAATTCGCGGCACACGCAGGCCAGGCGAACTCCACCCAGTTCGTCGGCTGCAGCTTTCAGCGTCTCGCCAATGCGGTGGGGTGATTCAAAAAAGATCAGGGTTGCCGGCACCTTCGCAAGTTCGGCGAGCCTGTCGCGTCTTGCCTTGTCCTTGGTCGGCAGGAAACCCGCAAACAGGAATGCATCATTGGGAAGGCCCGACCCGACGAGTGCTGCAAGTGGTGCCGACGCACCCGGGATGGGAATGACACGATGACCGGCAGCAATCGCCAGTTGGCCCAGCCTGTATCCAGGGTCGGACACCAAGGGCGTACCGGCATCGGAAACCAGCGCAACCGATTGCCCGGCATCCAGTGCCGCAAGAAGTCTTGCACCGGCCTCATCGGCATTGTGTTCATGATAGGCAAAGGGTCGATTTTCGATCCCGTAACGATCCAGGAGGACCCGCGTGACCCGGGTGTCCTCGCAGGCCAGTACATCAGCACCCGCAAGGGTTTCCAGCGCCCTCAAGGTGATGTCGCCGAGATTGCCGATCGGCGTTGCGACCAGATAAAGCGCTGGATCGAGAGGTCGGGCAGCGACCACCGTATCATGAAGACGGTAGCGCTTGCCTCGCAGCCCCACCGTCGAATTTGTCTCTTCTGTTGTCATGGGGCCTTTATCCTCTCTCCACCGGGCTTCGACAAGGGCAGGCGCTGCACCCGCGCGCAGAAAGAGCTTTGGGGAACCGATTTCAAGGCCAACGTGGAAAACTGGCGAGCCTCTTGCTTTTCCGCTGCTTTTGCTGGCATTTTGCCCGTCCACATCTTCCGGCCCGGGGACAGGCCGGAGCCAATTTGCCCTGGCCAGCCGGGCATCGACACGTCGAAAGCGGTAGCGTCCAATGCGTATAACTCTTGAACGGTCCAATCTTCTCAAGTCTCTGAACCATGTGCATCGCGTGGTCGAGCGGCGCAACACGATCCCGATCCTGTCCAACGTTTTGTTGAAGGCGGAAGGTGCTGCGCTCGACATGAAGGCGACGGACCTCGACCTCGAGATCACCGAAAGCACGGCAGCCATGGTTGAGCAGGCCGGGGCAACGACTGTACCGGCGCATCTGCTTTATGAAATCGTACGGAAACTTCCGGATGGTTCCGAAGTTCGCCTTGCGACCAACCCCGATGGCGGCAGCATGACGGTTCAGTCGGGGCGGTCAAAGTTCTCGCTTCAGTGCCTGCCGCAGTCGGATTTCCCGGATTTGACCGCCGGCAGCTTTACACACAGCTTCAAGGTCAAGGCATCAGACTTCAAGATGCTTATCGACCGCACCCAATTTGCAATCTCGACCGAGGAAACACGCTATTACCTGAATGGTATTTTCCTGCACACGATCGAAGCCGATAATGCGCTCAAACTCCGTGCTGTTGCGACAGATGGTCACCGACTGGCGCGCGCTGATGTGGAGGCACCGTCAGGCTCTGAAGGCATGCCGGGCATCATCATCCCGCGCAAGACCGTTGGCGAGTTGCAGAAGCTGATGGATAGCCCGGACCTGATGATCAGCATGGAAGTCTCAGACTCGAAGATACGTCTGACGATTGGCTCTATCGTCTTGACGTCCAAGCTGATCGACGGGACCTTCCCCGATTATCAGCGCGTCATTCCTGCAGCCAATGACAAGGAAATGCGCGTCGACTGCCAGACCTTTGCACAGGCTGTCGACCGCGTCTCGACGATCTCGTCCGAGCGCGGTCGGGCCGTCAAGCTTAGCCTTTCGGACGGGCAACTTCTCCTGACGGTGAATAATCCGGATTCTGGTAGTGCAACCGAAGAGGTTGCCGTCGGTTATGAAAACGACGCGATGGAGATCGGCTTCAATGCCAAATACCTGCTCGACATCACGAGCCAGCTTTCCGGCGACGATGCGATCTTCATGCTTTCGGACGCCGGTTCGCCAACGCTTATTCGCGATACTGCGGCAGTCGACGCGCTTTATGTGCTGATGCCCATGCGTGTCTAGCGAAAAGGCCTGTCGAAGTTTTTCGTCTCCTTGCGTCATTTTGCCTTGTATTTGCGACAATCTGCCCCGAAATTGTGTCGCAGTATTTGGATGACGCACACTCGGAGAGGGAAACTGATTATGTCTTTGCGCTTGAAAGAACGGTTCGAGAAAAAATTCGACGAAGAAATCCGCTTTTTCAAGGGCATGATGCAGGGTCCTAAGACCGTCGGGGCTATCGTGCCGACCTCGTCTGTGACGGCACGAAAGATGGCGAGCGTCATCAATCCTCAATCCGGCCTGCCGGTCCTCGAACTAGGCCCCGGTACAGGCGTCATTACCAAGGCGATCCTGGCACGGGGCATTCCGGCGGAAAAGCTGGTATCGATCGAGTATTCCGAGGAATTTGTTCATCACCTGAAGCAGGGATTCCCGGGTGTTCATTTCATTCACGGGGATGCCTTCGATCTGCCCAACACCCTCGGTGCGCTCGCGGGCGAGACGTTCGATTGTGTCATCTCTGCCGTACCCATGCTGAGTTTTCCGATGGAAGCCCGCATTCGGCTCCTTGAAGATATGCTGGACCGGATCCCGGCGGGTCGGCCAGTCGTGCAGATCACCTATGGACCTGTTTCACCGATCATTGCCAAGCCCGACCGCTATCACATTCAGCATTTCGACTTTGTGGTCCGCAACATACCACCGGCGCAGCTCTGGCTGTATCGCCGCCCCTGACCGTTACCCATTCCATTTTCCGACTTGCGACAGGCTTAATGGCGTGCGACTTCACACGTCATAGTCAGTGTTCAGAGAAAGATTCGTCTTTGTCAAAGCGCTGACACCCTTTTGTTACGCATGTCCGAACATCACGGCGCTCTCTGTCAGCTTCGGGAATGCACTGATCGAGGAGCCTATCATGATCGCGCGCAGCCGTCTGATCGTCGGACTGGATGTTCCGACCGTTACCGAGGCAGAACGGATCGTCGGTCTGCTCGATGACAGCGTGTCTTTCTACAAGATCGGCTACCAATTGGCCTTTGCCGGCGGGCTCGAATTTGCCCGCGACCTTGCAAAGGATGGAAAGCAGATCTTTCTGGACATGAAGCTGCTCGATATCGACAACACGGTGGCGTCCGCCGTCGAAAACATCGTGTCCATGGGCATGTCAATGCTGACGCTCCATGCCTATCCCAAGGCGATGAAGGCAGCGGTCGAGGCGGCGACAGGTTCCGGTCTCTGCCTCCTGGGAGTGACCGTTCTGACATCCATGGACGAGCAGGACCTCATAGACGCCGGATATCAGCATGACCCGCGCAGCCTTGTGCTCCGGCGGGCAGCCCAGGCCCGCGACGCCGGCATGGGTGGCATTGTCTGCTCCGCGGAAGAGGCTGCAGCCGTTCGTGGCATCGTGGGGCCGGAAATGGCCATCGTCACGCCGGGCATTCGGCCTGCCGGTGCCGACAAAGGGGACCAGAAGCGGGTCATGACGCCAGCCGATGCATTGAAGGCAGGATCAAGTCATCTTGTTGTCGCCCGCCCGATCGTCAAGGCACAAGACCCCAAGGGCGCGGCACTTGCCATCCTTCAGGAGATGGACGCGGTTCTGGCTTCACGCTGAAAATTCAAGACAAAAATGGAGGGAAACAATGGGTAAGGGCTACTGGATCGCACGCGTCGATATTCGTGATGCCGAGCGCTACAAGGACTATGTTGCAGCTGCCAAGCCTGCCTTCGAACGTTTCGAAGCCAAGTTCCTGGCTCGCGGCGGCACCTATACGGGTCTTGAAGGTATGGCCCGCGCCCGCAATGTGGTGATCGAGTTCCCCAGCTATCAGGCGGCAATTGACTGCTATAACTCACCCGAGTACCAGATCGCAGCGAAAATCCGCCAGGAAGTGGCGGATGCCGAACTCGTGGTCGTGGAGGGGGCCTGACGGTCGAAGGCCAGCCTGACGCGACCTTTTCGGCTCTTTCACTGTGCCGGCTATTGGGCTAAGAGAGGCCTCGATAGCGGGCGTATTCCACGTCCAGTTCCAGTTCAGGGAGCCAGCCATGACCTTGTCCAACCTTCCGCCGCTCGTCACCGTTTTCGGGGGTTCGGGTTTCGTGGGAAGGCATGTCGTGCGCGCGCTCGCCCGTCGCGGTTTCCGTATTCGTGTAGCCGTGCGCCGTCCTGATCTCGCGGGGTTCCTGCAGCCGCTCGGCAATGTCGGCCAGATCCAGTTCGTACAGGCCAATCTGCGCTATCGCGATTCCGTTGATCGCGCGGTCCAGGGCGCCGACCACGTGATCAACTGTGTGGGCATCCTGTTCGAAAGCGGTCGCAACAGCTTCGACTCGGTTCAGGAATTTGGCGCCCGTGCCGTTGCGGAAGCGGCACGCGCGGTTGGTGCAAAGCTGACCCATGTCTCGGCGATCGGTGCCAACGCCTCTTCGCAATCGATCTACGCATCGACGAAGGGACGCGCCGAGGCGGCGGTGATGTCGCTGGTTCCAGATGCGGTCATCCTCAGACCGTCGATCATCTTCGGACCGGAAGATGGCTTCTTCAACAAATTTGCAGCCATGGCTCGCATGTCTCCTTTCCTGCCCCTGATCGGTGGTGGACAGACCAGGTTCCAGCCGGTCTATGTCGAAGACGTAGCCGAGGTGATTGCGCGATCCGTCGAGGGCAAGATTGCCCGTGGCAAGATCTACGAGCTTGGCGGTCGGGATGTCCTGACCTTCAAGCAGTGTCTCGAATTGATGCTCAATGTCATCAACCGCAAACGGGTCCTGCTCAACGTCCCCTTTGGTGTCGCCTCTTTGATGGGCAGCGTTTCCACAATGGTGCCGTTGATCGATCCGCCGCTGACAAAGGATCAGGTCACGCTGCTGAAGACGGATAACATCGTCTCGCCACCGGCCAAGTCCGAAGGACGGACGCTCGAAGGGCTTGGTATCGAGCCGGCCGCACTCGGTGCCGTCCTGCCGACCTACCTCGTGCATTATCGCCCGCAGGGACAGTATACAGGCTCCGGAAAGGCCGCCTGAGGCCCTTCAGGTTGGCCGGCTGCTATATTGACGTTGCACAAATATCGCAATCGTCAAATAGTCAGCGTTAACCGCAAATAAAGCATCTTCGTCTATTGAAGACAGCAAAGCTAAGGCGTAAACAACCGCCCATCAAAGGCGGGTTTTTCCCTTCCTGGCGCGTTTGTTTTCTTTTCAAGAGGCTTTTCATGGGCAAGTCCATCGCACTGTTCTTTGCATGTGCGGCAATGGTTATTGTAGCTGGTTCGTTTTTGGCGCCTGAGACTGTTGCAGCTCGCAACCCTCATTGCGCTCCAGCCTATGGTGTTGATCCCTGCAGCACCGGTTCGATCAGCGTTTCTCGATGATATTCACAAGAAAGGCCGATCGAAAGACCGGCCTTTCTTCTTGCCATCAAAGAGTGGCATAGATGGCGCTCAAAATCCGAGCAGCAAGGCGAAAAGGCCCAGACTTCCCACGATAATTCGCCACCATGCAAATGGCGCGTAGCCGCGTTTCGACACGAAGTCGAGCAGCGATTTCACGACGACAAGAGCTGCGAAAAAGGCGGCGACGAAGCCGATGGCAATGATACCCACATCGTCGGCACTCAGCGCATTCCGGTTCTTGTAAAGATCGAGCGCGAAGGCGCCCGCCATGGTCGGCATGGCAAGAAAGAACGAAAATTCGGCTGCCGAACGCTTGTCTGTGCCCATCAGCAATGCGCCGACAATCGTCGCACCGGAACGGGAGGTTCCCGGCACCATGGCGAGGCACTGGAAGAGACCGATCTTGAACGCCAGCGACAGCGGGTAGTCCGTCACATCGTGGTAGCGGGGCTTGAGCGCCAACCGGTCGACCCAAAGCAGAATGAAGCCGCCAAGTATCAAAACGACACAGATCAGCATGGGTGTTTCGAACAGCACCGTCTTGATGAATCCATGCGCCAGCGCACCGATCACGGCTGCCGGTAGAAACGCGACCAGGATGGCCAAAACGAAGTGGCGACTTTTCGGGTCAGACGGCAGCGACAGCGCGAGATTCAGCAGCCGCGCGAAATAGACGCTGAGAATCGCCAGGATCGCTCCAAGCTGGATCAGGACTGCAAAGGAATTGCCCGGTGATTCGAAGCCCATGAAATGTCCGGCAAGAAGCAGGTGGGCGGTAGAGGAGACGGGGATGAATTCGGTCAGGCCTTCAATGAGGCCAAGCACCAGGGCACTGACGATGGATTGAGATTCCATTGAACCACTTTCGTAAGGGAGAAGTCCCGATTCGCTTGTTTTGACGGTCTCGACAACCTATAGCAGGGAGACATGGCAGAAGTGTCTTAACCGAATCCGGCTTAAACTGGAATCTCGAGATTATTCGATAATATCGTTGGTCGTGGCTTCACGTTGGCACCGGCTGCCTTGGCTCAAGGCCTGCAAAATCGCTCGTCCGGAAACGGAGAGCAAGCGTTTCAGAAAATTCGAGTTCCATGCCCACACTCTATCACCATTCCATGTCGACACCCTCCCGGTTCATCCGCCTTGTGCTGGTCGAATACGGCTTTCAGTTTGATCTGGTCGAGGAACAGACCTGGGAGAAACGGCGAGAATTCCTGGCGATGAACCCGGCGGGCACATTGCCGGTCTATGTCGATGACAATATGCGTTGCCTGACAGGAGCGACGATCATCTCCGAATTCCTGGACGAAACCCACGGTGTTTTGAAACGCGATCGCCGCCTTCTCGCCGAAGACCCGTTTCAACGGGCGGAAATCCGCCGTCTGACCGAATGGTTCCTTGAGAAAATGGAACAGGATGTGACAAAGCCGCTGGTGCGCGAGCGGGTCCATAAACTCCTGATCCCCAATGGTTTGGGCGGCGGTGCGCCGGATTCCAAGATCCTGCGCACGGCCCGCGGCAATATCCGACAGCACATGAAGTATCTCAGCTGGCTTGCCGGATCGCGCCCGTGGCTTGCCGGTGACCGCCTGAGCTATAGCGATCTTGCTGCTGCATCCTCTTTGTCTGTGCTGGATTATCTCGGTGAGATCGATTGGAACGAGTTTCCGGTCGCCAAGGACTGGTATCAGCGGCTTAAATCACGCCCGTCCTTCCGCCCGCTTCTGGCTGAGCGTATTCGTGGCCTGACACCGGTCTCGCACTATGCAGATCTTGATTTCTGACGGAGCGGGCGGATGGCAGGGCCGCAGACAGATCCGAAGAACGAGGCGCGGCGCGAGCGTCTGACGCGTTTCCTGAAAGCCGAAGCGGAAGCCATCGGATTCGATCTCTGTCGCGTCACGCGCCCCGATGCAATCCCCGAAGCTCCTGCCCGCTTGGGTACTTTCCTCGAAGCAGGCTATCACGGGACCATGCAATGGATGGAGGACACGCAGGAACGGCGTGGAGACCCGCGCATCCTCTGGCCTGAGGTGCGCTCGGTCGTCATGTTCGGCATGAATTATGGCCCTGACCACGACCCACGCAGTCTGCAAGCGTTGCCCGATAAGGCTGCCATTTCCGTTTACGCCCGCAATCGGGACTATCACGATGTCATAAAGGGCAAGCTGAAAGAGGTTGCCACCCGCTTTGCCGCGCGTGCAGGAGAAGATGTGAAGGTTTTCGTCGACACGGCACCCGTCATGGAAAAACCGCTCGCTGCTGCTGCGGGTCTCGGTTGGCAAGGCAAACACACCAATCTCGTCAGCCGCGAGCTTGGTTCCTGGCTGTTTCTGGGGAGCTTGTTCACCACGGCTGACCTCGTTTTCGACGACGCCGAGCGCGATCATTGCGGTTCCTGCCGGGCCTGCCTCGATGCCTGTCCGACGGCTGCTTTCCCGGCTGCCTATCAGATCGATGCACGCCGTTGCATTTCCTATCTCACGATCGAGCACAAAGGGATCATAGATCCGGAACTTCGCCCCCTTTTCGGCAATCGCGTCTATGGCTGCGACGACTGTCTCGCCGCCTGCCCCTGGAACAAGTTCGCCCGCGAGGTACGGGAGATGAAGCTTCAGGCGCGCGAGGATCTGCTGGCGCCGGATATTGCCTTTTTCCTCGCGCTGGACGACGGGAGTTTCCGGACCTATTTCAGCGGTTCACCGGTCAAGCGGATCGGGCGCAATCGCTTTGTCCGGAATGTACTGATCGCGGCGGGCAATTCTGGCCATCCCGATCTTGTGGAACCGGTCAAGGCTCTGATTGACGACGGATCACCGGAAGTTCGCGGCATGGCAGTCTGGGCCCTGTCGCGGCTTCTGACCAATAACGGCTTTGCCGCACTGCATCACGAGCGCGCTGCTGCGGAAACGGATGAATCTGTAAAAGACGAATGGAAATGGGGGATTGCAGCATGCGCGTCATGATCTTCGGGGCCGGCTTCAGCGGCAAGGCGGCGGGCGCTTTGCTCGCGTCTGCAGGCCATACAGTCTTCGGCACGACGCGTTCTGCGGAAAAAGCTCACATGCTGGGGGATAGCGGTATTCAGCCGTTGATCTTTGATGGCCAGACAGTTTCGCCAGAGGTCGAAAGCGAACTTTCGACAGTGACCCATCTCGTCCAATCGATTGCGCCGGGACAGGAGGGGGACCCGCTGATCCGGCTGTTTGGCAAGCAGGGTCTGCGGTCTGCCATGCCTGCCCTCCAGTGGGTCTGCTATTACTCGACGGTCGGAGTCTATGGTGATCACGACGGCGCATGGGTCAATGAGGAAAGCCCTCTTAGTCCAGTCTCGCAGCGCTCGCTGGAGCGTGTCGAGGCAGAGAACGGCTGGCTTGAACTCGGCTCTCGGGACGATCTTCCCGTGGCGATCCTCAGGCTTTCAGGGATCTACGGCCCTGGCCGCAACACCTTCCATAACATCGCCAAGGGTACAGCCCGGCGGCTGGTCAAGAAGGATCAGGTTTTCAATCGGATTCGGGTTGAGGATATTGCCCGGGCGACTGCCTTTCTCGCCGAGCGCAATACCGGCGGTATCTTCAACATCACCGACGACGAACCCTGTCCGCCGCAAGACGTCGTGACCGAAGCCTGCCGTCTGGCCGGTATCGAGCCGCCGCCGGAACAGCCTTTCGAGACGGCGGATCTCACGCCCATGGCGCGTTCCTTCTATGGCGAGAACAAGCGGGTCTCCAACGGCAAGATCAAGGCGCTCGGCTTCAGCTTCCTTCATGGCAACTATAAACAGTCTCTAGAAGAGCTTTATCACCTTGAAGGATGGAACAAATTCGCTTTCTGAGTATTGGTTGAGCAGAATGGCCGATGAACCTTCGCCCACCTTCGGGAGGGCGTCGGGAGCCAAGCTATACGGAAATGAGCCTGTATTTCGCTAGTTGGCAGAATTTTTCTGCGTGCTCTTCGTGAACTACACTTCACGGACATTGACTGGAATGAACTTGCGCCTTCTCGTCTGAAATCACATGATTTTTCTTTAGGTTTGGCATCCCTAATTGACGTAGTACCCGCACGCGCGAGTCACGAATGTATCGTTCAGAAATATTTTGTGATAATATATAAGCAAGTTTTTGCCATTTTTGCCCTGCCTTAGCGTCCTGACGCAAAATCCTTCTCTCTTCAGCGATCAGGGAAATCCAAATTGAAGACTATCCGGCGCTCTATTTTCACAACGGCAGTTCTGGCAACTCTTACTTTCGCACTTCCCGTAAATGCTTTCGCGGCAACCGGCTGTGGGAGCGCTTCCTGGTATGCCCTGACGTCGAAGACCGCCTCGGGCGAGCGCATGAACCCGGCCAAGCTGACAGCCGCCCATCGCACGATGAAGTTCGGGACGAAGCTCAAGGTTACCAACCCGAAGAACGGCAAGAGCGTTGTCGTTCGCATCAACGACCGGGGCCCATTCATCAAGGGACGCGTGCTCGATCTTTCCAAGGCTGCGGCTCAGAATATTGGCATGATCCGTGCCGGCCACGCAAAGGTTTGCTACGAAGTCATCGGCTGAGGACAAAGGGCCACCTGCAATAGCGACCGTCTGCGGCAGGCGCAATCTGCTTGCTCTTGACGTCTTTCGCCGCTACCACGCAGTCTTCTTGAATGGGGAGAATGACCATGCGCTTGGGCGGCCGCCTTGCTGGCGCGATCGAGGTTTTGAATGACATCGAGACGCGCCGCCGACCAGTTGCCGATGCCTTGAAGGATTGGGGACTGTCCCATCGCTTTGCCGGGTCAGGAGACCGGGCGGCGATCGGGAACATTGTTTATGACGCCCTGCGCATGAAGCTGTCCCATGCCTTCCTGATGGACGATGACAGCGCTGCTGCGCTCGGATGGGCCGTCCTGCTCCGCCAATGGGGCTTTTCGCTCGAGGCACTCGAACAGGAACTGGACGGCGACAACTTTGCCCCCGCTCCATTGACTGACAGCCAGCGTCACGCCTTTACCAGTCGTGACCTTGCCGATGCGCCGCTTCATGTGCAGGGCGACATTCCCGACTGGGTGCAGCCGGCGTTCGAAACCGCCTTTGGCGAAGACTGGCTGAAGGAAGCTCAGGCGCTTGCGACGCGACCGACGCTGGATCTGCGGGTCAATACGCTGAAGGCCAATCGCGAAAAGGTGCTCAAAGCTCTGGACCGGTCCGGAGCCAAGGCCTCTGATATCGCACGCTTCGGCATGCGGGTCCCGGCTGGTGAAGGCCCGTCGCGACTTCCCAATGTCACCGCCGAACTCAGCTTCCAGAAAGGCTGGTTCGAAGTGCAGGACGAAGGATCTCAGATCGTTGCCGATCTCGTTGAGCCGCGTGAAGGTGAGCAGGTCCTGGATTTTTGTGCCGGCGGCGGCGGCAAGACCCTTGCCATGGCAGCGGCCATGAACAACAAGGGCCAGGTCCACGCCTTCGATGCCGACCGCAAGCGCCTTGCGCCCATCATCGAGCGCCTGAAGCGGGCGGGTACACATAATGTGCAGGTCCATGACAATCCGAAGTCACTTGCGGCACTCAAGGATCGCTTTGATCAGGTCCTGGTTGATGCCCCCTGCACCGGCACCGGCACCTGGCGCCGTCGGCCCGATACGAAGTGGCGGCTCACAGATCGCAATCTGCAGGAACGGATCGTTCAGCAGCAGGAAGCCCTTGCTGAAGCTGCACGCTTTGTGAAGCCCGGTGGATCTTTGCTCTATGTCACCTGTTCGGTCCTGCCAACAGAAAATGACGATCAGGTCGAACAGTTCTGCCGGGACAATCCCGGTTTCGAGATCGTTCCTGTGCTTGATCAATGGACAAGGCTCTTTGGAAAGGAGGCTCCGACGCCGCGTTCGAAAGATGGTCAAACCGTCACACTCAGTCCGGCCAGCATGGATACCGACGGCTTCTTTTTCTGCCGAATGAAACGGCGCGCCGAGTGATCTTGATCATCGTCAAGTAATGGGTAGTTTCGTAATCTCGACTATTTGACACCAGTTTCTTTTTCGGCCAAGACAGGCGTGTTCGTTCATCGAAATGGCGCGCCTGCGCGTCGAAGGAGAAATCATGTTCCGGAAAAACATCCTCGGCGCCTCTATGGCGCTCCTGGTGGCTTCCGCCGCTTTCACAGCTGGTCCGGCTGTTGCTGCACCAAGTCAGAGCGACGTGCTCACGCATTATGCTGCGCTGGCGCACGCCAAGTATGAAGACTCGCTGACGACCGCCAAGGCACTGGACGCCGCGATCGACGCACTGATTGCCTCACCGAGCGAGGACACGCTAAAGGCGGCCCGCGCGGCCTGGATCGCTGCCCGCGTGCCCTATCAGCAGTCCGAAGTCTATCGTTTCGGCAATCCGATCGTCGATGACTGGGAAGGCAAGGTGAATGCCTGGCCGCTCGATGAAGGCCTGATCGACTATGTCGACGCCGGCTATGGTGTCGAAAGCGACAGCAACAGCCTCTATGTCGCCAATATCATTGCCAACCCGAAAATTGCGATCAATGGCGCTGAGGTGGACGCAAGCGTCATCACACCGGCCTTGCTATCGGATACACTGCACGAGGCGGGCGAAGTCGAGGCGAATGTTGCGACCGGCTATCACGCCATCGAATTCCTGCTCTGGGGCCAGGATCTGAATGGCACGGGGCCTGGTGCTGGCAAGCGTCCCTACACGGATTTCGACACAGCTAATTGCACCAATGGCAATTGCGATCGCCGCGCCGCCTATTTGAAGGCGGCGTCCGAGCTTCTGATTTCCGATCTGGAGGAAATGGTGGCGGCCTGGGCGCCTGAGGGTGAGGCGACAAAGGCTGTCATGGCTGACGAGAAAGCCGGCATTTCCGCGATCCTGACCGGCATGGGCTCTCTGTCCTACGGCGAACTTGCCGGCGAGCGCATGAAGCTCGGCCTTCTCCTGCATGACCCGGAAGAGGAGCATGATTGCTTCTCGGACAACACACATGCCTCCCATCTGAACGATGCCGTGGGCATCGCCTCGGCCTACACGGGTGAATACACCCGCGTCGACGGCACGAAGATGACCGGCCCGTCCGTTTCGGAACTGGTTGTCGAGAAAGATGCGGCTCTCGATGCTGAAATGAAGGCCAAGCTGACGAAAACGCTCGATGCCATGAACGCCATGGCAAAGCGGGCGGAAACCGTGGAAGCCTATGACCAGATGATCGGCGAGGGCAACGCGGAAGGCAATGCCACGGTTCAGGCAGCCATTGACGGGCTGATCGACCAGACCCAGACCATCGAGCGCGTCATTGCGTCGCTCGACCTGGGTACGATCGAGCTTGAAGGTTCCGACAGCCTTGATAATCCAAATGCTGTTTTCCAATAAGTAACAAGGACGGGTCATCCCTTGCGGGTGACCCGAGGCCTGCCATGGCACTTTGCTTTCGAACCGCTTCGTCTGTCGCAGCCATCCTGATGGCGGCTGCAACGAGTTTCGCCGCCGCTGTTCCTGCCTCTGCAGAGGGACCACCAAAGCGCACAGATCTGAATGCCAAGGACCTCGCCCGCGTTCTGGCCGTGACGCGGTTGACGGATGATTTTTCGAAAGCCGAAGCCTTCGAGGCCATGCCGGGCGGCGCTTCGACATCGACCCATGGCGTGACTGGCGATGCATTTTCCCATTTCTCGGCCAATATCACCTTTGGCGAGGAGAAAGACTTCAAGCTCGGCAATGCGCTGTTTCGCAAGCTCTGGGTATCCTCCCCCTCTTCCACACAGGCCTCCGATGGTCTGGGTCCGCTGTTCAACGCGCGGGCCTGTCAGAGCTGCCACCTGAGGGATGGGCGCGGCCATCCGCCGGAAGGCGATGATGACGCAACATCCATGTTCCTGCGATTGGCACGCACGCCGGCCAATGCCGAAGAACAGGCCAGGCTGGACGCGTTCGAGATCATGAGCCTGCCTGATCCTGTCTATGGTGGGCAGTTCCAGGATCAGGCTGTTCCAGGGCTCAAGGCCGAAGGCCGGATGGTCATCACTTATGTCGAGGAGCAGGTGACCATAGCCGGAGGCGAGATCGTCAGCCTTCGCAAGCCGACCTATTCGGTCAGCGATCTTGGCTATGGCCCGCTCGACCCGACCACAACGCTGTCGCCCCGCATCGCCAATCCGATGATCGGCCTCGGTCTGATCGAGGCCATTCCAGCAGAAGACATCCTCGCCTTTGCCGATCCAAAGGATGAAGATGGCGACGGCATCTCCGGTCGGGCCGCCCGTGCGCGCGACCACCGGACGGGCGAGATCCTGCTCGGGCGGTTTGGCTGGAAGGCGCAAAACGGATCGGTGCGCGACCAGAGCTCCGGTGCCTTTGCGGGTGATATCGGCATTTCCAGCCCCGATGATCCGCGCCATTTCGGCGACTGCACCGAAAAGCAGGCAGATTGTCTGGCGCTCGCCACCGGTGTGCAACCGAGGCTTGGCAACACCGAGGCACCAGACCCGGTCATGGAGCTCGTGACCTTCTATGCCAAGAACCTCGCGCCCCCTGCCCGGCGCGGTGTCGATGATCCGGAGGTTCTCGCAGGCAAGAAGATCTTTTATGAAACAGGCTGTGTCGCGTGCCACAGGCCGAAATATGTCACCAGCCGCAAGGCGGACAACAAGGCACAGGCCTTCCAACTCATCTGGCCCTATTCGGACTTCCTGCTTCATGACATGGGCGAAGGCCTTGCGGATGGCCAGCAGGTGGGGGATGCGAACGGCCGGGAATGGCGCACGCCGCCGCTCTGGGGGATCGGGCTGACGGAAGTGGTCAACGGTCATACCTTCTTCCTGCATGATGGGCGGGCCCGCAACCTGACCGAAGCCATTCTCTGGCATGGTGGAGAGGCCGAGGCTGCCCGTAACGCATTTGCCAATGCGGAGCCTGAAGAGCGAAGAGCCCTGATCAAATTCCTGGAGTCCCTTTGATGCGTCTGATCCTCACATGTGCCTTCAGCATTCTTGTGGCCACTCAAGCGACAGCACAGGAAAGCATGGCCTTGTCAGATCCGAATGACGACAAAGTACCCGCCGTGATGGCACGCGCCGTCGATGATTTCATCAAGCCAGGCTATCGCCGATTTGTCACGGAAGCTCGGGAACTTGAAAACGCCATCGGTGATCTCTGCCGCGATGCTTCCGAAGAGAGGCTGACTGCAGCCCGCAACGCCTTTGATGACACGGTGGACGCATGGTCAAACATTGAAATCCTTCGGATCGGCCCGGTCATCGAGGACAACCGCTTTGAGCGCATCCTGTTCTACCCCGACCGCAAGAGCACCGGGCTGAAGCAGGTTCAGGCCGTGCTGGCGAAGCCTGATGACAGCGTCACTTCCGTTGCAACACTGAACGGCAAGAGCGTTGCCATGCAGGGTCTGGGCGCTGCCGAATATGTTCTTTTCGGAACCGGCTCCGAAACGCTCTTGTCCGACAGCGGGCAGTTTCGTTGCCGCTATGCTGAGGCCATCGCCGGCAATCTGGCGAGGGTCGGCGACGAGCTTGTTGACGCATGGGATGATCCGGAGGGCATTCAGGCCGCCTGGAAAACGCCCGGAGCCGACAATCCTGTCTTCCGCGACAATCAAGAAGCCGCCAAAGCTCTTCTCGGTGTCCTTGTTCATGCGGCAGAGACCGTTCGCGACCAGCGGATCGAAGGTTTCTACAAGGGGCCGAACAAACGCGCCCTGCCGAAACAGGCGATCTACTGGCGCTCGGGTAACAGCCTGCGCTCGATTACGGCGAACGTGGAGGGCATCCGGGCGCTTCTCCAGCAATCCGGCCTTGTCGAACTCTTGCCAGAAGACAGCCGCTCCGTTGTCTCATCGATTGATTTCGTGACCAATGCCATCATCCGTGTCGCGAACGAGACCACGGCGGATGTGAGCCGAGCCGTGGAGGATCCGGTCGAGATGGCGCGGCTCGATTTCCTGCTCTTCAACACGCGGGACCTTATTCTCAGGCTCAACAACGATCTTGGCGGCGCCATGGGTCTTTCGGCCGGCTTCTCCTTTTCCGATGGGGATTGAGATGCGCGGGACCGGGCTCATCGAGAGACGGCAGTTCATCCGGGCCGCAGGGGCAGCCTTCGTTGCCAGTCTTGCGCCCTCCGCCGCTTTCGCGCTGTCGCGAGCAGAGGCCGTTTTCGCCACCGGCCTGCGCCATCCCGATGGACGCTTCGCCATCGGTCTCCTGACAGAGCGTGGTGACTTCATCAGTGAAATTTCGCTACCTGGCCGCATTCATGGGCTTTGCGTCAGCAGGGTTGCGGGCCTCGCTGTGGCCTTTGCGAGGCGACCCGGTACATTCGCTGTGATTTTCGACCAGAAGGGCCACGCGGCACCCCGGATCATCAGCGCGCCGGAAGGTCGCCATTTCTTCGGCCATGGCTCCTTCTCGCCCGATGGCCGGCTGCTCTATGCCAGTGAAAACGACTTCGATGCCAATCGTGGCATGATCGGGATCTATGACGCGGCGGACAGCTTCAACCGCATCGGCGAGGTGCCTGCGCATGGTATCGGCACGCATGACATGACGGTGTCCGATGACGGGAAGCTGCTGCTGATCGCCAATGGCGGTATTGAAACCCATCCGGATTTTGGTCGAACCAAGCTCAATCTCGACCATATGGAGCCCTCACTGGTCATCGCCGATGCAGCAACAGGCTCCGTCATTCAGAAGCACAGCCTGCCAGAGGCGCTTCGTCAGCTTTCCACCCGCCATCTGGCCCTGGCCGATAATGGCCGCATCTGGTTTGCCTGCCAGTATGAAGGGCCCCGAAACGAACGGCCACCGCTTGTCGGTTATTTTGCCAGGGGCGAAGATTTGACGCTGGTCGACCTACCGGACGAGACCACGGACCGAATGGGCAATTATGTCGGTGCCATTGCCGTCAATAATGCGCTCGGCCTTGTTGGCCTCTCCTCTCCAAGCAAAGGGCTCAGCATCACGCTGGACGGACGGACTGGCTCGCTGCTTGAAGAGCGTGTCCTTCTGGACGCTGCAGGGATTGCCGCATCGGCCCAAGGTTTTGCCCTCTCTTCCTATCGTGGTGATTTTGCCGATAGACGGCATGATCTTGCCTTTGACCAGCACATAATGCGGCTTTGACCCTTGGCATCATCCGTCTGGCACACTAGGTCCGGTGCATGAAAACAGTTTTGACCTATGCCCTCTTTATCGCCTTTGTCGTCATGGCCGGCCTGTTGTCCGGCCTCACAAACATGCCGGGTGAATGGTACAGCACCCTGGAGAAGCCTTTCTTCAACCCGCCTTCCTGGGTCTTTGGGCCTGTCTGGACCATCCTTTATGTGCTGATCGGTATTGCAGGCGCCCGGATCTGGCAGCTTTCGCCGCGTTCGGCGGCCATGCAGGTGTGGTTTGCCCAGTTTGCACTGAACATGTTGTGGTCACCGACCTTTTTCGGCATGCAGAGCCCCGCACTCGGGCTTTTTGTCATCTTCCCGCTGCTTGCTTCGGTCCTTGTCTTCATCGCAAAGGCTAGACGGATTGACCCTCTGTCCTCCTGGCTCTTCGTTCCCTATGCGGCCTGGGTGGGCTTCGCGACCTTGCTCAACGCAACGCTCTTCCTGATGAACTGATTTCCCGATCTGCAGCGCTTGCCGACTCTTGTCGTCCATGCCAATTTCCCGCCTTCAAAGGGGCGCTGCAACATGGATGACATTGACGACGAAGCAATCAGCCGACGCATCCGGCAAAGCTTTGCGCGCCAGGGGGCGATGAAGACAATTGGTGCGGAAATCTCTCGGATCAGCCCGGGCGTGGTCGAGATCGAACTCGGCTATGACGAAGGCCTGACGCAGCAGCACGGATTTCTTCATGCCGGCGTGATTTCGGCGGCCCTCGACAGCGCATCGAGCTATGCCGCCTATACGCTGATCGATACCGACGCCTCGCTGCTCACGATCGAGTTCAAGATCAATCTGATGTCGCCCGGGCGTGGCGAACGCTTTCTGTTTCGCAGCGAAATCACCAAGCCGGGCACCAACATCATCGTCGCCGATGGCCGGGGTTATGCCCTGACCGATGGACCCGCCAAGCTGATTGCCTCCATGACCAGCACGATGATGGTCATTCGCGGGCGAGAGGGTATTTCCGGATGAGTTTTGAAGTGAAGTCCGTCGCCGGCAAGTCCGTGCTCTTCGTCATGGCAGCCAGCGCCGAATATGGTCCGTTTCTCAAGACGCGGATCCAGCCGCTGATGACCGGCGTGGGGCCGGTGGAGGCTGCGGTTGTTCTGACACGCACCCTGAGCGAGCTTTCCGCCGGCGGCGAACGCCCCGATCTCGTTGTCTCGCTGGGTTCTGCGGGCTCTTCAACGCTGGAGCAGGCGGAAGTCTATCAGGTGTCGGCTGTTTCCTATCGCGACATGGATGCCTCTGCCTTCGGCTTCGAGAAAGGCCGCACGCCCTTTCTCGATCTTCCGGCCTCGGTCGAACTGCCGCTGCGCATCCCGGCCATTCCGGCTGCGACGCTTTCCACCGGTGCGAATGTGGTTTCCGGTTCGGCCTATCAGTCCATTGATGCGGATATGGTCGATATGGAGACCTTCGCGATTTTGCGGGCTTGCCAGAATTTCGAGATCCCCCTGATCGGTTTGCGCGGCATTTCGGATGGCCGCCACGACGTCAACCACATCGACGACTGGACGCAATATCTGCATGTCATCGACAAGAAACTGGCGCTCGCGGTGGATGGTCTGCAAACAGCCTTGGAAGACGGTGTCTTCTGGTTCTGAGCAGGCGCACAAAAAATCCAAGTCTGGCAGGCATTCTGCCATTGAAACAAGGCCCGGTTTTCTTTAAAGGCTCGCCATGACCCAGACAGCCCATCACGATCGCCTCCTCATCATCGATTTCGGCTCCCAGGTGACGCAACTGATCGCGCGGCGGCTGCGCGAATTGAGCGTTTATTGCGAAATCCATCCCTATCAAAACGTCACGGACGCCTTTCTGGCTGACTTCAAGCCCAAGGCCGTGATCTTCTCGGGTGGCCCGGATTCGGTGACACGCGAAGGCTCACCCCGTCCGCCGAAGTCAGTCTATTCGCTTGGCGTTCCGCTGCTCGGCATCTGCTACGGCCAGCAGGTCATGATGCAGGATCTGGGTGGTCAGGTCGAAGGCGGCAAGATTTCTGGCGGTGGCGGCACGGCTGAGTTCGGTCGTGCCTATGTGGCACCGGCAGATCAGACCGATCCCTTCCTCACCGGCTGGTTCTCGGAAGGCCGTGAGCAGGTCTGGATGAGCCATGGCGACCATGTGAGCCGCATTGCACCTGGCTTCGAAGTCTATGGCACCTCGCCCAACGCGCCTTTCGCAATCACCGCCGATCCGAAGCGCCATTTCTATGCCGTGCAATTCCACCCGGAAGTGCACCACACCCCGAACGGCAAGACGCTTTACGAGAACTTCGTGAAGCTCGCAGGCTTCAAGGGCGACTGGACCATGGGCGCCTATCGCGCCGAGGCGATTGCCAAGATCCGTGCCCAGGTTGGCGACAAGCGCGTGATCTGCGGCCTGTCGGGCGGGGTCGACAGCTCGGTTGCCGCCGTGCTCATTCATGAAGCCATCGGCGACCAGCTGACCTGCGTCTTCGTCGATCATGGGCTGCTGCGCCAGGGTGAGGCCGAAGAGGTCGTCACGATGTTCCGTGACAACTACAACATCCCGCTGATCCATGCCGATGAACAGGACCTCTTCCTTGGCGAGCTGGACGGTGTCTCGGACCCGGAAACCAAGCGAAAGATCATCGGCCGGCTGTTCATCGACGTGTTCCAGAAACACGCCAACACCATCGAGGGTGCCGAATTCCTGGCCCAGGGTACGCTTTATCCGGACGTGATCGAAAGTGTGTCCTTCTCGGGTGGTCCTTCCGTCACCATCAAGAGCCACCACAATGTCGGCGGCCTGCCGGAAAAGATGGGCCTGAAGCTGGTCGAACCCTTGCGCGAACTGTTCAAGGACGAAGTCCGTGCGCTCGGCCGCGAGCTTGGCCTGCCGGAGAAGTTCATCGGTCGCCACCCCTTCCCCGGTCCGGGTCTTGCCATTCGCTGCCCCGGCGAAATCACCCGCGAGAAGCTCGACATCCTGCGCAAGGCGGATGCCGTCTATATCGACCAGATCCGAAAGCATGGTCTTTATGACGAGATCTGGCAGGCTTTCGTCGCCATCCTTCCCGTCCGCACCGTTGGCGTGATGGGTGATGGGCGCACCTACGACTATGCCTGCGCCTTGCGTGCCGTCACCTCTGTCGATGGCATGACGGCGGATTATTATCCGTTCAGCCATGAATTCCTCGGCGAGACGGCAACCCGCATCATCAACGAGGTCGAGGGTATCAACCGCGTGACCTACGACATCACGTCAAAGCCGCCGGGCACCATCGAGTGGGAGTGATCCATCCTCGCTGACGACGACGATTTGAAGGGTGGGCCTCGGCTCACCCTTTCTTGCATCGGTGTCTCAGTTTGCTATTCCTTCGGCCAGGATAGCGACGAGGAATTCCGGCATGACCACGATCTACGGCATCAAGAACTGCGACACGATGAAGAAGGCGCGCACCTGGCTCGAAGAAAACGGCGTGGCGCATGACTTTCATGATTACAAGGTGAAGGGCATCGACGCTGCGACGCTCGACGGCTGGATCGGCAAGGTCGGCTGGGAAGTGCTGCTCAACAAGGCCGGGACAACCTTCAAGAAGCTCGACGACGCGCAGAAGAACGATCTGGACGCGGCAAAGGCCAAGGCGCTGATGCTGGAGCAGCCATCGATGATCAAGCGGCCGGTGCTCGATGTGGACGGCGCGCTCGTGGTCGGCTTCAAGCCCGAGACCTATCAACAGACCTTCAAGGCCTGATCTCATGGCAAAGACCACCCGCGCCACGCAGTTTCTCGACAAGGCAGGCGTCGCCTATACCACCGCGACCTATGACTATGACCCGAATGCCGAGCGCATCGGGTTGCAGGCGGCGGAAGCGATCGGCGAGCATCCCTCGCGCGTTCTGAAGACGCTCATGGCTGAACTCGACGGTAAGCCGGTCTGTGTCGTCGTGCCCTCCGACAGGGAGGTGTCGATGAAGAAGCTGGCGAGTGCCTTCGGCGGAAAATCGGCAGCGATGATGAAGCCGGCAAATGCCGAAAAGCTCACCGGCTTCGTGGTCGGCGGTATCAGCCCCTTCGGCCAGAAGAAGCAGGTTCCCACCGCCATCGAGATAACCGCCATGGACGAGGCGCTCGTCTACATGAATGGCGGCCAGCGTGGGCTGCAGGTGCGGCTGTCGCCAAAGGATGCGATTGCCGCACTTGGCGCGATTGCGGCACCGCTGGTTGCCTGAGCCCTACACATTCACGAGGTTCGACACTAAGTCAGCCCTAGCCAATTGAACAGGAATGCCCCATGACCCTCCCCGATTACTCAGCCTCGATCGATCCGCAGAAGCTCGACAAGCTCGCCGAAGTGGCGGTGAAGGTCGGCCTTCAGTTGCAAAAGGGTCAGGATCTGGTGCTGACGGCACCCGTCCTTGCTCTGCCGCTCGTGCGCCTGATCACTGCCCATGCCTATCGCGCCGGGGCGGGCATCGTCACGACCTTCTATTCCGACGAGGAGACGACGCTTGCGCGCTATCGATTTGGCCATGACGACAGCTTTGATTGCGCCTCCGGCTGGCTCTATGAGGGGATGGCCAAGGCGTTTGCCGGGGGCGCTGCAAGGCTTGCCATTGCCGGCGACAATCCGATGCTGCTTTCGCAGGAAGACCCAACAAAGGTAGGCCGCGCCAATCGTGCCAATTCCATGGCCTACAAGCCGGCGCTGGAGCATATTTCCAATTTCGACATCAACTGGAACATCTGCTCCTATCCCAATCCGTCCTGGGCGAAACTCGTCTTCCCTGACATGCCAATCGAGGAGGCCGTGCGCAAGCTGGCCGATGCCATCTTTGCGGCCTCGCGCGTCGATCGTGACGATCCGGTCGCTGCCTGGGCCGAACACAATGCGGAACTGAAGAAGCGGTCGACCTGGCTGAACGGCGAGCGGTTTGCGGCGCTTCACTTTACCGGCCCCGGCACGGATCTGACGGTTGGGCTCGCCGACGGCCATGAATGGCATGGCGGCGCTTCAACGGCCAAGAACGGCGTGACCTGCAATCCGAACATCCCGACAGAAGAAGTCTTCACCACGCCGCATGCTCTGAAGGTCGAAGGGCATGTCTCCTCGACCAAGCCGCTTTCTCACCAGGGCACGCTGATCGACGATATCCAGGTGCGCTTTGAAGGCGGACGCATCGTCGAGGCAAAAGCGTCGAAGGGCGAGGCCGTGCTCAACAAGGTGCTCGACACCGACGAGGGCGCGAGACGTTTGGGCGAAGTGGCGCTTGTGCCGCACTCCTCTCCGATTTCGGCGTCAGGAGTCCTGTTCTACAACACCCTCTTCGACGAAAACGCCTCCTGCCATATCGCACTCGGCCAATGCTATTCGAAGTGCTTCCTCAATGGCGCCTCGCTCAGCCAGGATCAGATCAAGGCGCAGGGCGGCAATTCCTCGCTTATCCATATCGACTGGATGATCGGCTCGGACAAGGTCGACATCGACGGCATCCGGGCCGATGGCTCGAAGGTGCCCGTCATGCGCCGGGGCGAATGGGCCTGACCACTCGGCCACCGCCTTTCAGACAAGAAACCCCGCCCTGTTCACAAGGCGGGGTTTTCAGTCGATATTCATAGCAATCGCGATTAACGATAGTAGATGATCTTGCCGCCGGTCAGTGCTGTTTCGATCCAGAGGACATTCTTCGGCGCAATGCCGCGCACTTCAAGAGCTGCCTGCAGGCTTGGATCATCCATCACTTCGGCCTGTGCTTCTGCAAGGCTGTTTCCAGTCGGATAGATAACCTGTGCAGGCACCGCCCATTCGGAATTGCTGTGTCCGTCCGTGATCTGGATCGCCGTGACATTTCCGGCGTAACGCTTGCCAATCAGGATATCCATCAGGGTCCAGTCGCCTGCCTTGGCGGGCATGACGGCAAAGGCAAGAGCCGCGGATGTCGCGGCTATAAAAAGTCTGATCTTCATGTGAAACTCCATTTGCGCGAGGCCCGTTTCAAAGGCCATGCTCTGAATCACATGTAGGCTGATCTGACGGCAATTCCATGGCTTCAGGCGTCTGCTGCGGCTGACAGAAGATGCCAATGGCGTGAACACCAAGGTATCACCCTGCAGACGAAGGCGCTTATCCCTGACGCGCCTTGCGGGCTGCATAGCGCTGGTCGCGCTGGGCCTTGCGGGCAACTTCGTCTTCCACCACCCGCGAAATACGGCTGGCTTCGGCAGCTTCGCGCGCTTCGATCTCGGCGCGCGCGGCGGCCTGGGTGGCTGCTTCAGCCGCCGCGGCTTCAGCCTTTAGCCGATCGCGTTCCTCGGTCTTCAGCCGCTCGCGCTCGGCACGGCGCTCATCACGTGCCGTGGCAATCGCGATACGCTCAGCCTGGCGCGCCTCCAGTGTCGGCGCTGCCTTTTCGAGTGCAGCCTTGTAGGCTTGTAACTGCGCGGCCTTGGCATCAGAGGCTGCGTTGCGGCGGTCGGACAAGCCGTTGTCTCTCGTGTTTTTCAAACTCAGTTCCCGTGTATGGCTCGGTCCCTCGAACGGTCCTTGACGAGCCGACGGGGCAGGAGAGCGGTTTCAGCCCATCGGTGACGGGCGCATAAATCGATCATGGCGGACGGCAGAATCCATGGATGGACCATGCGTTGCCGCCAATGGCTGTCAGGCTTTTCTTGAACGTTTCAGGATCAAGGCGGATGTGGCCGCTTCACGATCACTCAGTTCCTTCGCCAGACGCGCTTCGCGCAGCCGCAAGGTCTTCTCCTCGCTTGCATTTACAAGCGAGTCCTGTTCCTCAAGAGCCTGGCCGCGGGCAAAAAACTGCGACTGCGTGTTGCCAAAAGCAATTTCGGCCTGCTGCCGTGATTTGCTGTAAGTGTCTGCCATGCGTTACTCCTCAGCTGCCCGATCGCCGGGCGGCAATAAAAAAGGCCAGGCAAGATGCCTGACCTCGGTTGGGATCGTAGCTTTCGACAGTGCCAGTACATCCGTGGTCAAAGGAAAGCTGATCCCGATTTAGGCAGCCTGAAGGTTACAGGCCGACATCTTGCCCGACTTGCTGTCGCGCTCCATGTCGTAGCCGATCTTCTGGCCTTCAACGATTTCGCGCATCCCAGCGCGTTCAACTGCGGAAATGTGCACGAATGCATCCGGGCCGCCGTTGTCAGGCTGAATGAAGCCGAAGCCCTTGGTGGAATTAAACCATTTTACTGTGCCAGTGGTCATGATGAACCCTTTCATAGCGAAGTGCGAAACCACAGCACGACATCGCGCTGCGGATGGTGATAGCGATTTTTGAAAGGAAAGTTCGACAAGGCGCGGATTAGACCGACGCGGTAACCAAAGCTCAGCAAGCAAAATTCGATAAACCGTAAATAGTATGGATCACCGCTCGCGTCAACTTTTAGTTTTTCAAGGACAGCTTAAATGTCAGATCTTTGCCGTAAAACGAGCCAACGTAGCTAGAAAAGCCGTGCGTTTCCGCTCGGTTATCCTGTCCATGTCATGGAGCGAAAAAATCCTGAAATCGAGCTTCTTGGCGCAAAATGCAGCGACGCCGCGCTTGAGAATGCGCTTTACAGGACTGCCCATATAGAGATGCACGATCCACCAGGGTGAGCCGGTCGACGTTACCACCCAGAAGGTTCGGATCTGGGTGAGGAGAGGTATCAGCCGCCCGCCGTTCGCGTCGTGATCAAAGGCAACGCCAGGGACGAAGACCCGGTCGATAAACCCTTTCATCATGGCGGGCAGGTTGAACCACCATTGGGGAAAGACAAGGATCAATCCATCTGCCGCCTTCAGCCGCTCGACGAGCTGGGCAACATCTGCGTCCGGCTGATAGCCCGGCTGCATGTATGCTGCGCGTTCTCTCGGAGAAAGGCGCGGATCGAAGTCTTCGGCATAAAGATCGATGAGGTCCACCGCATGACCTTTTGCCTGCAGAGCCTCGGCCACGGTCAGAGCTGCAGACGCGGCAAAACTTTCCGGCAGGGGATGGGCGAGGACGACAAGGAAACGACGGGCTTCCATCAGAACAGGCTACCCTGTCCGGCGGGCGGCTCCGATTTCTTCGAGGACCGCGGCGGCGGTTTTGCCGAACTCGGCGCAGGTTCTGCACCCTCTCCTGTCACAGCCGCAACGCGCCCGTCGGCAAACTGGATGTCAATGCCCTGCCCTTTCGAGAGCATCTCTGCACGCGTGACGGGGCGGTTGTCGCCATCGCGGATGACGGCGTAACCGCGTGACAGGACATTGGTATAGGAAAGCGACTGCAGCACACGGTCCTGGGCGACAAGCGCCTGTCGCGCACGGCGAAGATCATGGCTTACGGCGCTGCCTGCGCGCCGGCCAAGGCCTTCCAGCCGGTCTTTCGAACGCGCCGTCATCGCCCCCAAACGGCCCGGCACTGCTCTTAGCGCCGCATCGAAACCACCCAGCGTCGTCCTGTTCCTTGCGATCAGTCTTTCGATGATACGCTCTGCACGACCCGCCTGATCCGTCAGCCGTTGCTGACGCTCCATCAAGCGCCTTGCCAGCATATCGGTCGAGAGCCGCGCTGCCACCTGCTCAAAGCTGCGACGCTTGTTCATTGTGTTGAGCTCAAGGCTTCGGCCCAATCCGGCGGCGGCCTCGTCAAAGCGGCGGCGCGGCAGAGCCAATAACTGGTCGAGCGACGGCAGGGCTCGTGCAAGCGCCCTCAGATTCTGTCGGCGGAAATCCATCTGCCGGTTCATCGCGCCTGACAACCTTGCTGCAAGACTTGCAATCTGGGCTTCCAAATCTGCCTTGACCGGAACCGCCATTTCGGCAGCCCCTGTCGGCGTTGGGGCGCGCACATCGGCAGCGTAATCGATCAACGTCCAATCGGTCTCGTGGCCGACAGCCGAGATCAGGGGGATATCGCTTTCGGCTGCGGCGCGAACCACTGCTTCATCATTGAAGCTCCAGAGATCCTCAAGCGAGCCGCCTCCGCGCGCCACAATGAGCACATCGGGGCGTGCCATCTGGCCGCCGGGCTCCAGGGCATTGAAGCCGCGAATGGCACTGGCCACTTCATCGCCCGATCCCTCACCCTGTACCTTGACCGGCCAAACGACCACGTGAACGGGAAAACGATCGGTAATGCGATGCAGGATGTCTCGAATGACGGCACCAGTCGGAGACGTCACGACGCCGATCACCTTCGGCATGAAAGGCAGTAGCTGCTTATGGGCGGGATCAAACAGACCTTCCGCCGTAAAGCGCCGCTTACGCTCTTCAAGCAGCGCCATCAGCGCGCCTGCGCCTGCAGGCTCCAATTGCTCGATGACGATCTGGTATTTGGATGAGCCTGGGAAAGTCGTGATCTTGCCGGTGGCGATCACTTCCATGCCTTCTTCCGGGCGATGTTTCAGCTTGGAAAAGGCCCCCTTCCAGATGACGGCGTCAATGCGGGCCTTGTCGTCTTTCAGCGAGAAGTAGGCATGGCCCGACGAATGCGGTCCGCGAAAACCGGATATTTCGCCGCGCACACGCACATGATCAAAGGCCGTCTCGATGGTCCGCTTGATGGACCCGGACAGTTCTGAAACGGAGAATTCGGTCAGGTTGGTGGGCGAATCGCTGTCGAAGAAATTGCTCATGCTCCTTCCTAGCCGAAATCCCGACGAGGATCAGCAGGACATCGCCAGTTTCCCACCTTCCCTTCGCTCAGGCAAAGTCTCCGGCAGCAGCCTGGCTATCTCAGATTGACCTGATAGACGATGAGACCAGAGGCGGGATTGCGCGGCAGCGGGCGCAGATAGGGTGGGACCTCGCCTCTGGTTAGCGCCGCATACAGCCCATCCTCTTTCATGCCCGCAAGGATCCTTGTTTGCGGGTTGCTCGCGCAGAAGAGCACCAGTCCGACATCGGCTCCACGCAGGAAGGCGACTGCTTCCTGCGGCGTGGCAAGCCCGAGATGCAGCTCGGTCAGCATCCCACCCTGGTTTCGATGGTAAGGGGCAGACAACACACGATGCGGCGTGAAGCGAAGGATTTCCGCACCGAGGTCGGATGGGGCGGCAATCGTCGTCTGCGGCAAGAGAACAAGCTGGCGTGCAATGTCGCGCGGGAGGCAGCTCTCCGCATCGCCCGCTGCGACGCTAGTGCCGGCCACACCCTTGAAGCGCTCGGCCAGTCCCCTTTCTCCTTCGGTGATCATCACGCCACCAAGTGTCCAAACACTTGGCACGGCGACGATGGCTGCAAGGCCGAAGACAAAGCCCATTCCAAGATGCTCCGGCTCTGCGCGATATCTCTGGCGCAGTTCGGCAATCAGCATAGAGAGCGGCAGGATGGCCAGAAGGTTGGCGAAAATGGCGCCCCGAACCTGAACAAAGGCAATCAGCAGGCAGACCAGCAGCAGCACCAGCAAGATGGCATGCTGCTCGAACCGGTCACGGTTCACCATACGGGTGGCGCAAACTGCAACGGCAAAGATCGGGACAGCGTAGAAGCCGCCAATGGCACCGGGCTCCACCTTCAGCATTGCTGCGAAAGAGCGGGCCTCGGAGACGCCGTTCAGCCAGAGCTCAACCAGCAGCGGATCGAGATTGCTCAAGGGGCTGCTCAGGCATTCCGGTGCGATCACCACCGCTGCGGCCATGACAAGAATGCCGATGCCCGCCAAAGTGCCGATCCGAATCCGGATATCGTGAGCCGGATGGACAAAGGTCGCGAGGAACAGAGCACCGGCCCCAACGGAAACGAGACCGTAATAGCCCATCGACAGCGTGTCGCAAGTCACCACCGAATAGGCCGATGGTGGTACGGTTGCAAAGAAGAGCAGTGAGACCGAGAACAGCAATGTCAGCGAAAACGCACGAATGGCAACTGCGATCTCAGGCCCATGGAAGGCCCAGAGTGCGGCAACGATGGCACAGACGGTCGCCACGAAGGGCGTTGTCTCAGCGCCGATCGCCAGCGCGCCCGCCGCCGCCACACTCGTCAAGGCAAAACTGGAAGGACGGCGGTCCTGATCAAGCAGGCCCGCAACCATCAGTGCGATCAAGATCAGTTGCACATTGTGATGGTCAATTGCGCCCGGCAAAAAGCGGTTGGAGGTGATGACGAAAAGGACCAACAGAAACATCGCCACATGCAAGGCAGCAATGTCGCCAAGCCGTTTTGCTGCAATCGCGACGGCGAGCGTCAGGGGAATGACCAAAACCATCGGCCAGATCAGGACAGCGAGCATTTCGGCCATTTCTGGCGAAACGAAGAGGGAGAAAAGCAGGATCAGCGCGGCGATCGGCAGGTCAATCAGGCGCGACCAATGCATCAGCGTGCCGCCGTCGAGCCCCAGGCGATACTGGGTCAGATCAAACCATCCCTGACCGGCCAGAAGATCGCGGACCTGAACGAGGCGCATGACATCGTCATTATCGGCGCCGACATAGTCACCCATGGTGGGAAGGTTGAGCAGGGCAAGCAGTGCGATTGCGATCAGCGCCGCCAGCGCGACAACAAAACCGGTGCGTTCGCCAAGCGGTCTTGAAGACGCCGGCTTGTCCTGAGCCGGTTTCAAGGCACGGTCAACCATCTTCATTCCTTGTTTGTCGGGGCATCTTCATGGGGGCTGAACACAGCCGACAAAGAAGAATTCAAACTCCATCTGGTGCTGAAACCTAGCCTTAACCTTCTCAAGAAATAGTAAAGCGAAATGGTAGCCGTCCGGCTGCCGTCACTCTTGTGGGCGTCCTCCGAATGACTGGTACTGCTTCTTCGTCGCTGGATATCGCTGTCCTTCTGCCCTGTTACAATGAGGCCGCCACGATCGGTTCGGTCGTTCAGGGATTCCGCAAGGCACTGCCCGATGCTCGGATCTATGTCTATGACAACAACTCGACCGATGGCACCGCGCTCACCGCGATGCTTGCCGGGGCCACCGTTGTGCGCGAGCGACGACAGGGCAAGGGTCATGTCGTGCGGCGCATGTTCTGCGACATCGATGCCGATATCTATATCATGGCCGATGGTGACGGCACCTATGCCCCTGATGATGCGGAGGAATTGATCAGAACCCTGATCACCGAGCGCGCGGATATGGTTGTTGGCACCCGTCGCGGTGTCCATGCAGATGCCGGCCGACAGGGCCATGCCTTTGGCAATCGCCTGTTCAATGGGCTTTATCGCCTTCTGTTTGGCAATGATTTCTCCGATATTCTGTCCGGATATCGCGCATTTTCGCGCCGCTATGTCAAAAGCTTCCCTGCCGTTTCCGGTGGCTTCGAGATCGAGACGGAGATGTCCGTTCATGCTTCGCGGCTGAAGCTTCCGGTCTGCGAACTGGAACTCGATTATGGACGGCGCCCTGACGGCTCTCATTCCAAGCTTTCCACCTTCAAGGACGGCTTCAAGATCCTCTGGATGTTCGCCATGCTGATGAAGGAGACGCGGCCGTTTGCCTTTTTCGGGCTCATCAGCGCTGGCCTGATGACCGCCAGCCTTATGTTCATGGCGCCCGTGCTTTTCGAATTCTTCACAACCGGCCTTGTCACGCGCATGCCAACCTGGATTGCGGCCATGGCGCTGATGATGACATCGTTTCTGTCGTTCACCGCAGCACTCATCCTCGATTCTCTGGCGCGCTCGAGGGCCGAACAACTACGGATTCATTATCTGACGCTGCCCGCTCTCAGGAGCGGTGCGATCCGCACTCAGCCAGAGTTGGCCGAGACTGCTCCAATGGAGCGCGCGAGCCGCGTCGCTCCCTCAGCAGACGCGGCATGAAGAGGTTTGTCCGTTTTGCCATCGTCGGCGGCGCCGGTTTTGCCGTCGACTTTGGTGTCCTGTGGCTTCTCTTGAGTTTTACACCGATTGGTCCGCTGCCCGCGCGCATCATCGCCATCGGGCTTGCCATGCTGGTCACCTGGTTTTGCAATCGCACCTTCACCTTTGGTGCTTCAAGACGCTCGATTGTTGTCGAGGGTTTTCGCTATGGCAGCGTCGGGCTGATATCGGCCTTCGTCAATTATGCGGTCTATGCGGCGCTGCTTCTCTCAGCGCCGCTGCTCAGCCCCTATGCAGCTCTCGTTCTCGCCTCGATTGCGGCCATGCTGTTCAGTTTCTTCGGCTATTCCCGCTTCGTCTTCCGCCGCTGATCGGAAAGCTACCGCTTACACCTCTTCCCAGCCGTCCTTGTCCGCCGCGCGGTAGATCGCGTCGATCAGCTTCTGGTTCGCCTTGGAGTTCTCCAGCGTGACGATTTCTTCCGCGGCCCCAAGGGCCGCGCGGGCAAAGGCCTCGGCCTCGCATTTGTATTGGCGGCTATCCTGGAAGCGGACGATCTGCGACACATTGTGTCCCTGATTGGTCAGTTCCACCTCTTCCGCACCCCAACGGTCGGCATTGAAGGGTGACTTCACCTCGATAAAGCCTTCGGTGCCGTGGAACACCATCAGCTGCCGGTTTGCCATCTGGGTCGAGACGTAGAAGCTCAGTTCGAATTCACCGAAATCGGCTTTCACGCTCGAATAGATGTCGGTGCCAAATTCCGGATCGCGCTCAACGACCGCCTGTACGCGCTTCGGTTCCTGTCCGGTCGCAAAGCGCGTCGTCATGGTCGGATAAACGCCGATATCAGGCAGCGCGCCACCGCCAAGCTCCGGAATGTTTCGCATGTTCGACGGGTCGCGATTGAAATAGGTGAACGAGCCCTGCACCATCTTCAGCCTGCCGATGGCGCCGCTCTGCAACAGCTCACGTACCTTTCGCCAGACGGGTGCATAGGTCACCATATAGGCTTCCGAGATCACGACCTTGTTGCGGTCGCGCGCCTCGATAATGGCGTCGATATCATCGGCCTTCAGCGCGATCGGCTTTTCGCAGAGCACATGCTTGCCGGCATCGGCAGCGCGGATCGACCATTCGACATGCTGGCTCGTCGGCAACGGAATATAGACCGCATCGATCACATCGGAGGCCAGCATCTCGTCATAGGAACCAAAGGCATGTGGAACCGAGAAACGATCTGCCATCTCCCGGGCCTTTGCAACATCGCGACTGGCAATCGCCGTGACCACGCAGTTTTCCGCATCCTGGATCGCCGGCACCACGAGCTCGCGACCGATCTTGGCCGTCGACAGAATTCCGAAACGCAACATGCAACTACCTCCCTGAAACGTTGCCGGGACCTTAGGGGAAGGCGTTCACATGCGCAATCATGCGGTAGAGCCAATGTCGTCCGGTGAACAACGGATTGATCCATCCATTCAAGCAATTGAATGGTCGCAGCGCAAAGGTGCTGATACCGTAGACGAACAGGGCAGCATGCCACATCCACCGAGGTTTCCCATGCAAAAACGCTCGCTCGGCCGCACCGGCTTTACCATCGCCCCTGTCGTTTTCGGCGGTAATGTCTTCGGCTGGACGGCAGATCAAGCAACATCCTTCGATCTGCTCGACCGGTTCTTCGACGCCGGTTACGACACGATCGACACGGCAGATGTCTATTCGTCCTGGGTCGAGGGTCATGTCGGTGGCGAGAGCGAAACGATCATCGGGCAATGGCTGAAGCGCGGCTCGGTGCCCCGGGAACGCGTGACGATCGTCAGCAAGGTCGGCTTCGATACGCAGGGGCGCAAGACCGGGCTATCGGCGAAGTGGATTCTGGAGGCGGTCGATGCTTCGCTGAAACGTCTCGGCACTGACCATATCGATCTCTATCTGGCGCACAAACCGGATGAGGACACGCCCATCGAGGAAACGCTTCAAGCCTTCGAACGGTTGAAACGGGAGGGGAAGATCAGGGCTATCGGCTGCTCGAATTATGACGCCACGCAGTTGCAACATTCGCTCGCCGCAGCAAAGCATGCGGGTCTGCCGCGCTTCGACGTCCTGCAGCCGGAGTATAATCTCTATACCCGCAATCGTTTCGAAGGAGAGATCCGCGATCTCTGCATGGGCGAAGACATTGGCGTCATCAGCTATTATGCCCTGGCCGCCGGGTTCCTGACCGGCAAATATCGCAAGCTTGAGGACACGGTGGGTTCGTCCCGCGCCTATCGGGTTGGCAGTTATCTGGACGAGAAGGGGCAGCGCATCCTTGCCGCCCTCGACCAGATCGCTGCCGAGACCCGGACAAGCCCCGCCACGGTTGCCATTGCCTGGGTCGCAGCCCGGCCCGGCATCACGGCACCGATTGCCTCGGCAACGAGCCTCGGGCAGCTTGATAGCCTGATTGCGGCGGGTCAGCTTGAGCTTACCAAATCACAGATGGATCTATTGACCGAAGCTGGAGAATGAAGATGCAAGACAGGAAACTCGGCTCACTCACCACATCCAGCATTGGCCTTGGCTGCATGGGCATGAGCCACGCCTACGGCACCAATATCGAGGAGACGGCAGCTCAGGCTCTCTTCGATCGTGCGGTCGAGCTGGGCATTTCCTTCTTCGATACGGCGGAAGTCTATGGTCCGTTCACCAACGAGATCCTCGTCGGCAAAGGCTTACGCAAGCACCGCGACAAAGTGGTCATCGCCACCAAGTTTGGCTTCACCATAGGCGATGACGCGAAAGCCGCACGCCCATCAGGCGTCGATAGCCGGCCTGAACATGTGCGCGCGGTTGCCGAGGCCTCCTTGAAGAGGCTCGGCGTGGACGCCATCGACCTCTTCTATCAGCACCGCGTCGATCCGGACGTGCCGATCGAGGAGACCGTCGGCGCCATGGCCGATCTCGTGAAGGAGGGCAAGGTCAAGGCACTCGGCCTCTCGGAAGCCAGCGCCGCCACGCTGCGTCGGGCTCATGCCGTCCATCCGATCTCGGCCATCCAGAGCGAATACTCCCTCTGGACCCGAGACCCCGAAACCAACGGCGTGCTCGACATCTGCCGCGAACTCGGCATCGGCTTCGTGCCCTTCTCGCCGCTCGGTCGTGGCATGTTGACGGGTGCCTTGAAAGATCTTTCCAAACTTGCGGACAATGACTTCCGACGCGGCATTCCGCGGTTCAATCAGGAAAACTTTGACGCCAATCTGGCACTTGTGGAAGCGCTGGAAGCCATGGCGAGGGAGAAAGGCGTAACCGCCGGACAATTGGCGCTGGCCTGGGTGCTTGCCCAAGGCGATTTCATCGTACCGATCCCCGGCACGACCAAGATCGCCAATCTGGAGAGCAATGTTGCGGCAACCGAAATCCAACTGAGCACCGACGACCTTGCCACTCTCGCAACCGTCGTCTCGCCTGACAAGGTGGCGGGTGCGCGCTACAACGAGGCGATGGCCAAGATGGCAGGGCGCTGACAGAAAAAGGGGCTGCCTTTCGATAGCAGCCCCTCATTCAATCTTCAGGCAATGGGATGGATCAGGCGCGCAGCGTGCCGCCCGTGGACTTTTCGACATTGCCGACGATCTTCTTCGTCAGCGCATCGAAATCCTCGTCGGTCAGCGTCTTGTCGGTCGGCTGGATCAGAACCTCGATCGCCACCGACTTCTTGCCCTCGCCGACGGATGCACCCTCGAAGATATCGAAGACATTGACGCCCGAAATCAGCTTGCGATCCGCACTCGTCGCCGCCTTGATGATTGCGCCGGCTTCCACCGCCTTTTCAACGACAAAGGCGAAGTCACGCTTCACCATCTGGAAGGACGACAGCTCAAGTGCTGCCTTGGTGCGGGTCGCCTTCTTCTTCGGCTCGGGCAGGGCATCGAGATAGATTTCGAAGCCGCAGAGCGCACCGGAAACGTCGAGCGCTTCCAGCGTCTTCGGATGGAATTCACCGAAGGTGCCCAGGATGACCTTGGGGCCGGCCTTGATCGTACCGGACCGGCCGGGGTGATACCATTCCGGGCCACCCTGCTCGATCTGCACATTGCTCATCGGAATGCCGCAGGCTTCGAGCACGGCGAGCGCATCGGCCTTGGCGTCGAAGACATCGACCGGCTTGCCGCCGCCCTTGGCCTGGTTGGACCACATGCGGCCGGCACCGGCAATCGAGGCCGTGCCACGGCGCACGCCACCGGCTACGCGGCGCTGCGTGTCGGGCGTGTCGCCTTCATAGGTGCCGGAAACCTCGAAGATCGCCACATCGCCAAAGCCACGGTCGGCATTGCGCTGGGCAGCGGTCAAGAGGCCCGGCAGCAGCGAGGGCCGCATGTCGGACATGTCAGCCGCAATCGGGTTGACCAGCTTCAGGGCCTCGCTGCCGCCGCCGAAGAGCTTGGCATGCTCGGCCGAAATAAAGGACCAGGTCACGGCTTCCAGCATGCCGCGCGAGGCGAGCGCCCGGCGGGCCGACCGCGTGCGGATCTGCAGTGTCGTCAGGATCTTGCCATTGACCGAACCGGTCGGCGGCAACGGTTCCGGCTTGATCTTGTCGACACCAAACATGCGCATGACTTCTTCGACGAGGTCGGCCTTGCCGTCGACATCAGGACGCCAGGAGGGAACCGAGACTTTGGCTGAGGTCTCGTCGCCCGACAGGATCTCGAAACCGAGGGCTGTCAGGATCCGGCGGGACTCGTCGTTGGAGACTGTCAGACCCGTCAGGCGCTTGACTTCCGCATAGGGGAAATCGACGAGTTTCTTCTGATGGCCCTTGTAGCCCTCGACCTTCGCTGCTGCTGCCGTGCCACCACACATCTCGAGCACCAGTTCGGTCGTGCGCTCCAGACCCGGGACCATATATTCCGGATCGACGCCACGCTCGAAGCGATAGCGCGCATCGGTGATGATGCCATGGGCGCGACCTGATTTGGCGATGTTGATCGGATCCCAGAGCGCGGATTCGATCAGCACGTTGACGGTGTTTTCGTCGCAGCCCGAATGCTCGCCGCCCATGATGCCGCCGATGGATTCGGGGCCGTTATCATCAGCGATGACGACGTTGTTCGGGTTCAGTCTGTAGGTGCGGGTGTCGAGCGCGAGGATCTCCTCGCCCTCCTTCGCCCGGCGAACCACCAGCGCGCCCTTGACCTTGTCGGCGTCGAAGACATGCATCGGACGGCCCTGGTCGAAGGTCATGTAGTTGGTGACGTCGACGAGCGCCGAAATCGGACGCAGGCCGATCGACAGCAGGCGCTGCTGCATCCACTTCGGGCTTGGGCCGTTCTTCACGCCGCGTACGAGGCGATAGGCGAAGCCGGGGCAGAGATGATCTTCGAGCTCGAGCTTGACCTGATGCGGCGTTTCACCTTCTACCTTGAAGCTCGGAGCCTTCGGAGCCTTGAGCGTACCAAGGCCGGAGGCTGCGAGATCACGGGCGATGCCGAAGACCGATGTGCAGTCCGGGCGGTTCGGCGTCAGGTTGATCTCGATGACCGGATCGTCGAGGCCAGCGTAAGAGGCGAACGACGTACCAACGGGCGCATCCTCGGGCAGGTCGATGATGCCATTGTGGTCTTCGGAGATGTTGAGCTCCTTTTCGGAGCACATCATGCCATGGCTTTCGACACCGCGGATCTTGCCGACGGAGAGCGTCACATCGATGCCCGGCACATAGGTGCCCGGACGCGCGAGCGCTCCGATCATGCCGGCGCGGGCATTCGGCGCGCCGCAGACGATCTGGATCGGCGAAGAACCGTCACCGGCATCGACGGTGAGGACCTTCAGGCGATCGGCCTCGGGGTGCTTTTCCGCGGTCAGAACCTTGGCGATAACGAAGGGCTTGTAAGCCGCCTTGTCGTCGACGTCTTCGACCTCGAGCCCGATGGCCGTGAGCCGCTCGCAGATTTCTTCAAGCGAGGCCTCGGTTTCCAGGTGATCCTTCAGCCAGGAGAGTGTGAATTTCATCTTTCTATCCTCCTTACTGGCTCAACCCACCAAACAGCGTCGGTACGTCGAGCGGGCGGAAGCCGTAATGGCTCATCCAGCGGACATCGGCGTTGAAGAAGTCGCGCAGGTCCGGCATGCCGTATTTCAGCATGGCGATGCGGTCCAGCCCCATGCCCCAGGCGAAGCCCTGATACTCGTCCGGATCGAGGCCACCGGCGCGCAGCACATTCGGATGAACCATGCCGCAGCCGAGGATTTCCATCCAATCCTTGCCTTCGCCGAACTTGACGATCGGACCCGAGGAACGGTCGCACTGGATATCGACTTCGAAGCTTGGCTCGGTGAAGGGGAAGAAGGACGGGCGGAAGCGCATGGTGACGCTGTCGACTTCGAAGAAGGCCTTGCAGAACTCCTCGAGGATCCAGCGCATGTGAGCGACATTCGCCGTCTTGTCGATGACCAGACCTTCGACCTGATGGAACATCGGCGAATGGGTCGCATCCGAGTCCTGACGATAGGTCTTGCCGGGAATGACGATGCGGATCGGCGGCTTCTGGGCTTCCATGGTGCGCACCTGTACCGGCGAGGTGTGCGTGCGCAGCACCTTGCGCTCACCATTTTCGTCCGGCTGGAGGAAGAAGGTGTCGTGCATCTCGCGGGCCGGATGACCCTCGGGGAAGTTCAGCGCCGTGAAGTTGTAGTAGTCGGTCTCGATGTCAGGACCTTCGGCAATCGAGAAGCCCATGTCGGCGAAGATCGCGGTGATCTCGTCGACGATCTGGCTGATCGGGTGGATGCGGCCGCGTTCGGCCGGCGAGGAGCGTACGGGCAGCGACACATCCAGCGTCTCCGCCTTGAGACGCGCATTGATCGCCGCATCCTTCAGCGCCGTCTTGCGGGTTCCGATTTCCTCGGTGATCTCGTTCTTCAGCGCGTTGATCGCGGCACCCCGCGTCTGGCGCTCTTCCGGCGTCATCGTGCCGAGCGTCTTCAGGAGCTCCGAGACCGAGCCCTTCTTGCCGAGGGCCGCCACGCGCACCGCCTCGATCTGAGCCTCGTCGCTGGCTGCGGCGATGTCAGCGAGAAGCGTCGTCTTCAAACTGTCGAGATCGGACATGTTTCCGTTTCCTGCCCCATTGTCTCGCCACCATTTCCCGGCGGCATGAAGATCACATGAAAAAACCCGCGCCAGCCCTGCCAGCGCGGGTTTCCCAACTGAATTTTACAAAAGCTTGGGAAGCGCTGGCTTACTTGACCGCGCTTTCAAACTCGTTGGCCGTACCGGCGTCCTTGAGGTATTCCAGAGCCTTCTTCGAAGCCTCTACGAGCTTCGCGAATGCCGCCGGCTCATGGATTGCCATGTCGGACAGAACCTTGCGGTCAACTTCGATGCCAGCCTTGTTCAGGCCGTCGATGAAACGGCCATAGGTCAGGCCGAATTCGCGGACAGCAGCGTTGATACGCTGGATCCACAGAGCGCGGAAGTTGCGCTTGTTCACCTTGCGGTCGCGGTAGGCGTACTGCTTGGAACGATCAACGGCTGCCTTTGCGGCGCGGATCGTGTTCTTGCGGCGGCCATAGAAACCCTTGGCCTGCTTGAATACCTTGTTGTGCTTGGCGCGGGAAGTGACGCCCCGTTTTACGCGTGCCATGTCATGATCTCCTTAAATGATCCAAAAAGCGAAAGGGTCTCAGAGACCGTTCGGCAGATAGTTCTTGATGACCTTCTTGCCATCCGGTTCAGCCAGAACCATCGTGCCGCGGGCATCGCGAATGAACTTGTTGGACCGCTTGATCATGCCGTGACGCTTGCCAGCGCCAGCTGCCAGAACCTTGCCGGTAGCTGTGATCTTGAACCGCTTCTTGGCGGAGGATTTCGTCTTCATCTTGGGCATTTTGCTACTCCATTGTTCTTGTATCGAAACAGGCTGACGAATGCCCGTTTTCAAGCATAAAGAACGGCCACGGCATGCCCTGCCGGACCGTTCGGACGCGCGCTTATAACCGCAGACCTGAAAAAGCGCAACGGGGCGCGGTAGGAATCTTCTGGAGAGCAAGCGCTCCTGGCGAGAATTCCGCCGCATACGAAAAAGCCGCCTTGGAGGCGGCTTTGTCCTAATGGAATTGTGATGCGCTTACTTGGGAGCGAGCACCATCATCATCTGCCGGCCTTCGAGCTTGGGCTCGGCCTCGACCTTGGCCACCTCGACGGTGTCTTCCTTGACCTGCATCAGAAGCTTCATGCCAAGTTCCTGGTGCGCCATTTCACGGCCGCGGAACTTGAGCGTCACCTTGACCTTGTCGCCATCTTCAAAGAAGCGGTTCATGGCCTTCATCTTCACCTCATAGTCGTGGGTGTCGATGTTCGGGCGCATCTTGATTTCCTTGACCTCGACGATCTTCTGCTTCTTGCGCGCTTCAGCCGCCTTCTTCTGGTTGGCGTATTTCAGCTTGCCGAGATCGAGGATCTTGCAGACCGGAGGCTCGGCATTCGGCGAAATCTCGACCAGATCCAATCCAGCCTCTTCCGCCAATCTCAAGGCCTCATCGGTCGGAACGGTTCCGAGATTCTGGCCTTCTTCATTGATCAACTGGACGCGGGGTACTCTGATTTCGCGATTGGAGCGCGGCCCATCCTTGACGGGGGCATCGGCTTTGAACGGTCTGCGAATGGTCGTATTCTCCTCGAATAATTAAAGATTTTTGCGCGGGGTTTGCCGCCGCCGGGACTGTGCCGAGGCTATGTGGCAATTGCGACGCGGGAGTCAATAGCACGGTTGACGCGCAAAATCACCTGTTGTCGCGGCGCTTGCCTCCATGTTTAAGAGATTTTCTGTAAAAAGTGGAGCCCCTTATGCCTCAGAGTTTTGCCTCAGCCGTTTCCGCCAATCTCACCCTCGGTTCAGAGGCCGACCGCCGCGAGATCGCCATGCTGCTGCGCGCAGGCGAGGCCAGCCCAACGCGTCCAGCTCTCGTCTGGCTCGGGGGCTATCGCTCCGACATGACCGGCACCAAGGCGTTGGAAATGGATGCGCTCGCCGGCGAATCCGGCCTTGCCGCCATCCGCTTCGACTATTCCGGTCATGGCGCCTCCGGCGGCGAGTTCCGCGACGGCACGATCTCACGCTGGACGCAGGAGGCGATCGCCGTGCTCGATCATGTCGGCCACAGCCATGTCATCCTTATCGGCTCTTCGATGGGTGGTTGGATTGCGCTTCGGGTTTTGCAGGAATTGAAAAAGCGGGGACGCGGCCCGGTGGTCGGCGGCATGGTTCTCATTGCTCCCGCTCCCGACTTTACGCAGGAACTCATCGAGCCGAACCTCAGCGAAGCGGAAAAGCAATCACTGGCAGAGAAGGGGTATTTCGAAGAACCCTCCGAATACAGTCCCGAACCCAACATCTTCACGAGCGCCCTCATGGAAGATGGTCGGGCCAATCGCGTTCTGACCGGGATCATCGAGACAGGCTGCCCCGTCCACATCTTGCAGGGCATGCAGGATCCTGATGTCCCCTATCAGCATGCCCTCAAACTGATGGAATTCCTGCCCGCCGACGATGTCGTCCTGACCCTGATCCGCGATGGCGATCACCGGTTGTCGCGAGCGGAGGATATTGCGCGGATGAAAGCGGCGATCCTTGGGATGCTGGACGACCAAAACCTCTGAGGTCCTCCAGGCCAAAAATGATCTGTCGCATTTTAACCATAGTGGACGAATCGTCGTGGACGAGATCGGCTTCCAATTGACTTGCGCCCCCTTCGCCTCTTAACCTTTTGTTAAGGATAAAGGGGACGGGTTCATGATGAACAGTTCGCGTGCCATTATGGCACTCGCCATGGTGTTTGGTGTAACGGCACCGGCCAATCTCGGCTATACCGCCCCCAAAGGCGCTCTCTCCATGATTACAGGGAGCCTCACCTCACAACCGATTGGTCATTACGAGTTCTGTCAGGCCAATCCTGACGAATGCACTGTGCGGACGAAGGCCGGCGCCCTGCCGCGCGTTACGGACTACGGCTGGAAGCTCATCCGCGAGATCAATGCCAGCGTCAACGGCGAGATTACTCCGCTGACCGACATGGAAATCTATGGCCGAGAAGAGGTTTGGACCTATCCCGGCTCCGTTGGCGATTGTGAAGACTTCGTTCTGCTGAAGCGAAAGAAGCTCATGGAACAGGGCTTTTCGCCTGCCGACCTGCTGATAACCGTTGTGCGCAAGCCTGATGGCGAGGGCCATGCTGTCCTGACAGTCCGCACGGCTGCCGGCGACTATATCCTCGACAATCTCGTTGACGAAGTCATGCTCTGGAGCGAGACGCCCTACAGCTTCCTCAAGCGTCAGGCGTCGAATGATACGGGCCGGTGGGTCACAATCGAAAACGGCAATGCCGAGGTCCTGGTTGGCGCGCTGAACTGATCAGCGCCTACCATTCGCCCCTGCTGTCACATCAAGCAGCTTGCACTCTTGGTCCGGCCATGAGACGCACAAGCGCAAGCATCGAGATCGTCGAGACGAGCGCCGCTGTGACGAGGCTGCCAATTGCGGCTTCCGTTCCCAGTCTCTCGTTGAGAAAGATCACGGTAAAAGGCGCAGCCGCCGAAAGCACCATCCGGATTCCCGACAGCGTGCCGGTGCGTCGTCCATAGCCTTCGGGGCCGAAATAATGCAGTGGCAGCATGCCCCTCACGATCGAGGTCAGTCCCTGCCCGACGCCATAGGTGATCGCAAAGGCGAACAGAAGTGCCGGAAGAGGCGCCAGCAGCGTCAGACCGAGAAGCATCAGCCCGAGTGTCATGGCACAGGCGGCAATGATGGCCGTCATCGGGGGCGAGAAGAGGTTCCGCCGGACATATTCAAACAGCCTTGCAGCCACTTGCGACGGACCTATGCAGCTGGCCGCAATCGTCCCGATCGCCGTTGCAAACCCGATATCATCCAGCAAGACGAGCAGTGATGCGCCCGTTGCCGATAGCACAAAGCCGCCACTCGCCAGGCTGATCGCCATCAGCACCATGGGTCGGTGGTCCGATGGTTGCAAGGCGGGCGAAGGTGTTGACGGAGCCACGGCGTCTTCGTTGGACGACTCCTGCGGGACCAGCCTGCCCTTCGGCATGGTCAGATGGATGGGGAGCGCGATCAGGAGGTTCATGGCGGCCAGAACCAGATAGATGTCGCGCCAGGTCATCAACGTCAGCAGCCATTGCAGCAATGGCCAAAAGATGGTCGAGGCAAAGCCGGCGATCAGCGTCACCAGCGTGATTTCGGAGCGGGCATTGCGACCATAACGCTGGGCAAGGGCTGCAAAGCCTGCATCATACTGAACGGCGATCGCAAAGAATTCCGCCATCAGGGCAATGATGACGAATTGCCAGGCGTTTTCCATGAAAGCGATCAGGCCGAGTGTTGCCGCAGCAAAGAGCGAACCAAAGCTCATCACCGAGCGCGCACCGTAGCGGTCAATCATTCGCCCGATGATCGGTGCAGAGACCGCACCGGCCAGAAGACCGATCGAGAAGATGGCGAAGACAAAACTCTCGTCCCAGCCGAATTCGCGGGCGATTTCGGGCGCAAGAACCGAGAATGAGTAATAGAGCGTCCCGTAACCGATGGTCATGGTGACGCCCAGACCAAGGGTCGAGGGAGAGACTTTCATGGGGCCGCTGGGTAGATGATTTGCGTGGCAGCCGGATGACACTCCAGCCGCGCCGCAAAATCAACCCTGTCCGATAATGACCCCGGCGGCCAGCACCAGCGATCCTCCCAGCACGACCTGCATCGTCGCCCGCCAGAAGGGCGTTTCCATGAAGCGGTTCTGGATGAAGGCAATCGCCCAAAGCTCAACGAACACCACGATGATCGCAATGATCGTCGCAGTCCAGAAATGCGGGATGAGATAGGGCAGTGCGTGACCCAGCCCCCCGATCGTCGTCATGATGCCCGAAGCCAGACCACGCTTCGCGGGCGAGCCCCGGCCCGAGAGCTTGCCGTCGTCATGGGCCGCTTCGGTGAAGCCCATGGAGATCCCGGCCCCGACCGACGCCGAGAGACCGATCAGGAAGGTGGACCAGGTATCGCCTGTTGCAAAGGCGGCGGCAAAGATCGGTGCCAGTGTGGAGACCGAGCCATCCATCAGCCCGGCCAGACCAGGCTGGACATAGGTCAGGATGAATTGCCGCTTCTTGGTCTGGTCCTCATCGTCGCGTGCCTCATCAGTCAGATGCTTTTCACTGAGCATGGCGGCGATTTCGCCGTGACCCTGTTCTGCCACAGCCAGATCGCCCAAGAGTTTGCGCACCTCGGCATGGCCGCTGCGCTGAGCGGCCTCGTGATAAAAGCGATGGGCGCTCTCTTCCATGCGACCCGCTTCATCGCGGATCTGTTCGAGGCTGAGCGTGTCGCGCAGCCAATCGGGCTTGCGTTCATAAAAGCCCCGCACATGTTCGCGGCGGATGAGGGGAATCCGCTCGCCAAAAAGTCGGCTGTGCATGTCGATCAGCATGTTGCGATGGGCATGCTCAACCTCGGCCATGTCCTCGAAGACCTTGGCCGATTGGGGATAGTCAGGCCTGAGCTTGTCGGCATAGGCGAGGTAGATGCGGGAGTCGTCCTCCTCGGCGGAAATGGCGAGCGCCAGGATTTCCTGTTCGGAGAGACTGTCGAAACTGCGCTTGGCGCCGGAGAACGGATTTAAAAGCATGAGAATTGACCTATGTTAGAATTATTCTAGTTTATGCCTCCAGCATCCATGCTTCAACCCCATGTCCGGCTGATGGTTCATCCTGACGCAGCACAAAGCTTCGATTTGACCCCGGTCTCACGAAAGGTTACCCCCTTTCCCATGACACAACCGACAGACAGACCCGACCGCGCCGATCTCCAGGCCCGCGCTGCCCATAAGGCGGAAATCGTGGAGCGTGCCCGGTCAGAAATGGCCGAGATGGGAGTTGATGCCCTCTTCATCGACCGGCTGGTCGAGACTTTCTACAGCCATGTTCGCGCCCATCCGACACTCGGGCCGGTCTTTGATCAAAGACTGTCGGGGCGCTGGCCCGAGCATATGGTAAAGATGAAGGCCTTCTGGTCGTCCGTCGCCTTCAAGACCGGAGCCTATGGCGGCAAGCCGGTGATGGCGCATCAGGGCGTCGACGGCATGAGCGAGGCGCTGTTTGCCGATTGGCTCAAGCTCTTTGCGGCAACCCTTCAGGAATTGGAAGCCTCGCCCAAGGCAGAGGCCTGGTTCCTGGCGAGTGCAGAGCGCATAGCAAAGAGCCTGATCCTGTCGCTTTTCTATAATCCCGCCTTCGACGATCCACGCCGGCGACAGGGCTGATCGCGACAGATTCGAACGCCTTCTGGCGATGTGGCGCAATAAGAAATGACCGGTTTTGGTCTTTCGCGAAACTTTCTGATTTCGATGCTTGCATGGCTTCTCCGCCGGGTTTAGACCCGCGTCTGGGCGGGGGACATGACAATAATGCAAGGCAAAATCTATCCATGAACCGCCGTCAATTCTTCAAGCAGGCCGGCCTTGCCGGCATGGGTGCCGCCTCGTCCGCAGCGCTTGCCGCCCCGGCTCTTGCCCAGGAAAACCCGAAGCTCTCCTGGCGCATGACATCGTCCTTCCCGAAAAGCCTCGACATCATCTACGGCGCCGCAGAAGACATCGCCCGCTCCGTCTCGGAGGCAACCGATGGTGCCTTCCAGATTCAGGTCTTTGCCGCCGGTGAAATCATCCCGGCCCTTGAAGCTGCCGATGCGGTCGCCGCCGGCACCGTCGAGATGGCCCATAGCTGCTCATACTACTATATCGGTAAGGATCCGACCTTTGCGCTCGGTACTGCGATCCCCTTCGGCCTCAATGCTCGCATGACCAATGCCTGGTTCACGGCCGGCGGCGGCAATGAGCTGATGAACGAGTTCTTCGCCGGCTACAATCTCCATGCCCTGCCAGCCGGCAATACAGGCGCCCAGATGGGTGGCTGGTATCGCAAGGAAATCAAGACGATCGAGGACCTCAAGGGTCTCAAGATGCGGGTTGCGGGACTTGCGGGCCAGATCATGAGCAAGGTTGGCGTCACGCCCCAGCAGATCGCTGGCTCGGATGTCTATCCGGCGCTCGAAAAGGGCGCGCTCGATGCAACCGAATTCGTCGGTCCCTATGACGATCTGCGTCTCAGCTTCTACAAGGTCGCGCCCTACTACTACTATCCGGCCTGGTGGGAAGGTGGTCCTGCCGTACACGCCTTCTTCAATCTGGAGCGCTTCAACGAGCTGCCGGACAATTACAAGCGCATCCTGACCGATGCCTGCGCCGCCGCCAATGCCCGCATGCTGGCACGCTACGATGCGTCCAATGCGGAAGCCCTGCGCCAGCTCGTGGCCAATGGCACCCAGCTTCGCGCCTTCTCCTCGGATATCCTTGATGTCTGCCACAAGGCAGCGAAGGAAACCTATGCGGAGCTCTCGGCCAGCAATAAGGCTTTCAAGAAGATCTTCGACCATCAGCAGGCCTTCAAGGAAGATGCCTATCTCTGGACACAGATCGCCGAATACACCTTCGACACCTATCAGATGATCCAGCAACGTCAGGGTACGCTCTGATCTCCTCCTGATCATCATTGGGCTCATCAGGCCCGGCCTTCGCGCCGGGCCTGTTCGTTCTTGCGCTCCGACTATCGGTGATGCTTGAAAGGGCGGACATCTGCGTTAGACTGTTTGCCGAACATGGAACCTGAACCGGCAGGTCGTTTCCATTGCAAGAACAGGAGACATGCCACTGTCCGGTCTGATCAGGGTTGTGTTTGGCAGGCTGTCGATCACTGGTGTCGTGTTTGCGCTGGCATTCTTCTGTGCAGCGCTGACGCCGAGCCTGATGCCGCGAGAGGCCGTTGTGCAGGGTGCGCTTTGCGGCGTGGCTGCCGCCCTTGGCTATCTGCTTGGCGCCATGCTTTCGGCCCTGTGGGGCTTTCTCGAAATTCCCAAACTGGAGACCGACCGCCGTCAGACGCTGCTCGTCGTTGCCCTTCTGGGTCTGATTGCGGTGGGCGCCTCGCTTCGCCACGCCGATGTCTGGCAGAATTCCACGCTTGCGCTCTGGCAACAGCCGCCGCTCGATACGGTCCATCCTTTCCAGGTCGTCCTGGTGGCGGGGGCAGTCTTTACCGCCCTGGTGCTGGTCGGTCGGCTCTTTCAAGTCCTGTTCCAGATGCTCGCCGCCCATATGGCCGTGGTCCTGCCGCGCCGGATCGCGCTTTTGGGCGGACTTGCTGCGGCAATCCTGATCTTCTGGTCGGTCGGGGAGAACCTTCTCCTGCGCGGTGCGCTCAGGCTTGCCGATTCCTCGTTCAAGCAACTCGACAATCTGTTGGAAGACCAGATTGCCGCTCCGTCTTCGCCCTTGCGCACCGGGGGACCGGGCTCGCTTCTCGCATGGCACGGGCTTGGACGGGAAGGACGCAATTTCATCGCCTCCGGCCCTGACGCTTCCGAAATTTCCGCCTTCTGGGACAGGCCTGCGCTCGAGCCGATCCGCGTCTATGCCGGCCTCAACAGTGCGGAGACGATTGCGGAACGTGTCCAGCTTGCGCTTGACGAATTGATCCGGCAGGGCGGTTTCGAGCGCTCGACACTGGTGATCGTGACACCGACGGGAACCGGCTGGGTCGATCCCGCTGCCATGGATACGCTCGAATATCTGCATCGCGGTGATGTCGCGAGTGTCGCCTTGCAATATTCCTATCTCACAAGCTGGCTTTCCTTGCTGGTGGAGCCGGAATACGGGCTTGATTCGGCCCGCAGCCTGTTTCGCGCCGTCTACGACCACTGGAAGAACCTGCCCGAAACAGAGCGCCCCAAACTCGTCCTTTATGGCCTCAGCCTTGGCGCGCTGAATTCCCAGAACTCGGCCGATCTGCTCGATATTGTCGCCGATCCGTTTCACGGAGCCCTCTGGGCCGGGCCACCCTTCCAGAGCGCAATGTGGCGGGACATTACCGCAAACCGCGAACCGGGCTCGCCCGCCTGGCTGCCCCGCTATCAGGATGGCTCGGTCATCCGCTTTACCAGCCAGGAAAACCATCTGGGAGAAGCTACAGCCCCCTGGGGACCGCTGCGCATCGTCTATCTGCAATATGCCAGCGACCCCGTCGTCTTCTTCGATCTCTGGTCGCTGTACCGCCCGCCCGAATGGCTGAACGGTGATCGCGGGCCGGATGTTTCGCCGGTCCTGCGCTGGTATCCGGTACTGACCATGCTGCAATTGCTGTTCGACATGATGATCGCGACCAACAGCCCGCTTGGCCATGGACACATGTATGCGCCCGAGCACCATATCGAGCCGTGGATTGCGGTAACCGGGCTGGATGTCGATCCGGAAACCGTCGAGCGCCTGAAGCAGCATTTCGCCGGCACCATGAGAACCCCCTGAAGGGCTCTCACGGGCTGGACAAAGCGCTTCCGGCCCCTGTCAGGCCTCCAGTCCCTTCAGGAAATTGGCGACATTCAGCCCGATTTCCGGCACGCCATAGCCGCCTTCCATCAGGGTCAGGACCGGCACGCCGCTTTGTGCTATCATCTCGCCCATTTTGATATAGTCGGGGCTCTTCAGCTTGAAGAAGCTGATCGGGTCCTGCTCGAAGGTATCGACGCCGAGCGAAACGATAATCGCCTCGGCACCATAGGTTTTGATCCGCTTCAAGCTGTCTTCAAGCGCTTCAGACCAGACATTCCAGGGTGTGCCGGAAGGCATCGGGTAATTGGCATTTAGCCCCTCCCCTTCGCCCTCGCCTGTCTCGTCGGCATAGCCGAGGAAATAGGGGAACGCATCCTGCGGTTCGCCATGCAGCGAAGCAAAGAAGATGTCGCCACGGCGATAGGTGATGTCCTGCGTGCCATTGCCGTGGTGGAAGTCGACATCGAGAATCGCCACCCTCTTTGCACCCTGATCGATGAGGCGCTGGGCTGCGACGGCGGCATTGTTGATGAAGCAATAGCCGCCGAAGAGATCGATGCCGGCATGGTGGCCTGGCGGACGGCAGAGCGAGAAGGCAAAGCGGTTGCCCTCGTTCAGCCAGTCGGCGCCGGAAAGTGCCACGTCCATGGACGAGATTGCCGCCTCATAGGTGCCCTTCGAGATCGCGGTCTCGGCGGAGTTGGTATAGTAACCCACCGCACCGTCGATATTCTTGGGCACCCGGGCCGTCTGGCTGCGGCGGCAGGGAAAAGAGGTAGCGATCGCCTCGCCTTCGAAGCCATGGGCCTCCCAACGGTCCCAGCAGGTGCGCAGAAACTCCAGATAACCGGCATCATGGACCTTGAGTGCCGTCTCCAATCCATGTTCGGCAGGCGCATGCACATCGGTGAAGCCTGCGTCCCTGACGCCCTGAAGCACCCATTCGGCACGAAAAGGCCCCTCAAACGGCTTGACCAGCAAGCCGCCATGCAGCTCGGTCCTGGCATCCCGCAACTTGTGTTTTTCCGAATAGAAAACGCGCATCCTCATCCTCGTTTCATGCCATTGATGAGGGCGACACTAGTGGATTTCGGCAAAAAGGGTAGAGGTCTTTCCCTGAATATCGGCGTCAAAACAACGCCTTATACCAGGTGTCGACGATGGGTCGATAAGGCCCCAACTGAAAAAGGCGGATAACCGGCGTTGCGACCGGATATCCGCCCCCTTACCCCCTCGGCCCCCAGCCGATCAGGTAATCCTTATTCGACGAGCGTGATCTGCTCGGTCTGACCGCCGGTGCAGGTATAGCAGCAGTCGGAGCAATTTTCGGCATTGTCAGGACCGGTGCCCCAATAGGTTCCCTGGTCGCCGGAAACCCAGGCCCCGTAGCAGATCTTCTCGCCCTCAATGCAAGAGAGCGGAATTTCCTTGACCTCGCCATCATCGAGATAGAAGACCTCGCCATTGCCCGGCCAGACATGGTTGCGATCCTGGCTGTAGAGCTCGACCTCGACGGCATTCGGATGATCATTTTGCATAACGAAGGTCACGTCCGCTGCGAAAGCCGAAGAGGCCGCGAACGAAACCAGAAGAACCGCAGCGCCAGCAGCGCGCAACCGGGACAGATAGGCCATGTTTCCCCCTTGGAAGACCATCCAAAACTCCCGTCTCCTTAGCACGACTTCCGCAGCATGAGATGGGGCCGGGCTGCGCTTTTTTTGGTCTAGGCGTCACGCCAAGCGCTTGTAAAACAGGGTCGTGTCGCAAAGGCGTCCGTCCGGAAAGAGGGCGTAGCCGGGAATCAGGCCACAGCGGAGCCAGCCCAACCTTTCATAGATCCTTTCCGCCGGTTCACCCGTTGCGGTATCGAGGACAAGAAGGCTGCGTCCGGCACTGATTGCGCCCTTCTCGGCGGCTTCCATCAACAGACGGGCAAGACCCTGCCCCCTTGCACGCCGATGCACCAGCATCTTCTTCAGGTCGGCCCGATGGGGCTGGTTGGGCTGGGAGGCAAAGCCGACCTGAACCGTGCCCACGACATGGCCTTCCTCATCCACGGCCGCATAGAGCAGCGTTTCCTTGCGCCCCACCGAGGCAATGACAGGCTCCCAGAAGAGGCGCGCCTCCGCGAGGCTGAAGCCGTCCATGAAGCCGACGGAGGCGCCACCCTCAACGCAATCCACCAGCACGCCGCACAGGTCATCAAGAGCTTCCCGGGCTTCGTCTTCATCAAGCTGTTTGATCATGGGCACGGCACTGACTTTCCTTCTCTTGGCGGTGGCGGGGTTTCATCTCTGGCGGATCGAAGAGACAATCATGGCAGTTGCCCCGCCCCGAAGGACAGGATCACCGCATAGCGACAGGGCTGGTCACCCGGATTGCGATAGGCACTGATATCGGCCACGTTCATGAACAGGCAGTCGCCGGTGTGCAGTCGAATGGGTTTGTCTCTGACCGTCACTTCGATTGCTCCGGCCAGAACCCACAGATGCTGGGTCTGGCTGCGACTGGCAAGTTGCCCTTCAAAGCGCACCTCCCGCCCCGGCGGAAACTCGACCTCAATGATCTCGGTGTTGCTGCCGGTGCCGGTTGCCGAGACTGCCCGTCGCAGATAACCGCTTTCCGGATCGCGCCATTCCGGCTGGTCCTTTCGGCGACGCAGAGGCCCTTCGCCGCCGGTCCCGTCGGCGAAAAACACCGAGAGCGACACGCCGAGGGCCGAACAGAGCCTTGCCAGGGTCGCCGCCGTCGGACTGGCTTCCGCCCGCTCGACCTTGGAGATCATCGCACGACTGACGCCGGAGAGCGCAGCCAGCTGATCCAGGGTCAACCGCTGGCCGAGCCGCAATCGCCGGACCTTTTCGCCCACCAGATCTTCAAATTGCTCGACTGAATTTTCCATTATAGGAGAATTCAAGCATATTTTGATGGAGTCAATACCCCTGACAGAACGGACAAAAAAAAGAGCCTCGACCGAGAAGGCCGGAGGCTCAGGGCATTTCGTGCTGATCAAGCTGTTGTCTCTTAAGCCTTCGACAAAGTGGGCGGCCAGTCTGGACCACCAGAACTGCTCCAATCAGGGCGAGCGACGCTCCGATGTGTCAGGCAGCCCGGGACGTGCGGCCCGCGATCTCTTTGGCGCGCGAAGCACCCGTTTGCGGTGTGCCTGTCTCTGCCATACGTGATACCTGGAATTCACTGAGCATCTGGGCGATGCGGGTCACTTCCTGCATCAGACCATGGGCTGCCGCATTGCTTTCCTCGACCATGGCGGCATTTTGCTGGGTGCCCTGGTCCATCTGATTGACCGCGTGATTGATTTCCTTGATGCCGGTTGCCTGTTCGCGCGCAGCCGTGACAATCGCCTCGACATTGGCATTGATGCTCTGGACCTCGGCCACGATTTCCTTGAGCGCCTCACCGGTCTGCCCGACCAGCGACACACCATTCTTGACCTGTTCGTTGGAGGTGTTGATCAGGCTCTTGATTTCCTTGGCTGCCTGGGCAGAACGCTGGGCCAGTTCCCGCACCTCCTGGGCAACCACGGCAAAGCCCTTGCCGGCTTCACCGGCCCGTGCCGCCTCGACACCGGCATTCAGCGCCAGAAGATTGGTCTGAAACGCGATTTCGTCGATGACGCCGATGATGTTTGAGATCTGGGTCGAAGAGGCTTCGATCTTGCTCATGGCCTCCACGGCATTGCCGACAACCTCGCCGGATTTCTCAGCCTTTTGCCGCGTGTTGCGCACCAGCTTGCCGGCCTCGTCGGCCCGATGGCTGGAATCGGCGATGGTTGTCGTGATCTGTTCCAGGGCTGCCGCCGTCTGTTCGACGGACGCTGCCTGCTGCTCCGTTCGGCGGGCGAGATCATCCGCTGCCGTGCGAATTTCCGTGGTTGCGGCATGGATCTGGGCCGATGCACCACTGATTGCGCCAATGGTGCCCGAAAGTTCCTCCAGACAGTCGTTGAAGTTGTCCCGGAGGGCATGATAGGCCTCTGGCAGGTCGGCATGGATGCGGTGACGCATGTCCTTGGCGGCGATGGCGGCCATCGCCTTGCCAAAGATGTCGCAAACCATCGCCCGTTCTGCGTCGATGGCTTCAGCCTGTGCCTTCTGTTTGGCGGCTTCCGCTTCATCGAGATAGACGGAAATGGCAAGATCCATGTCAAGCAACACGGCCTTGACGAGACTTGCCAGCGATCTTCCGAATGTCTCAGGGTTTGCCTTCCGGGAGGAGAAAAGTCCTTTCTGCGGGAACGTGTCCTTGATTGCGGTCTCGATCAGATGCTCGAGGATCAAGGCATAGCCGCCGATATACCATTGTGGTTCCAGACCGATGCGGGCATGGACCTTGCCGATGGTGCATACCTTGCGCACATAGTCATCGCCGAAATTGCCATCGGCGATGTTGGCCCAATGGCCGAGCTGCGCGCCCTTGGCATGCTTGATGTGGTCTTCGGAGGAGAAGAAGCGGCTGACCTCGGGCGCATGACGCAGCTGTGCATAGAACTTGTCGAGACCTTTCGGCAGTTCCTGCTCGATAAGGCTCTTCAAACTGCGGATCCCGGCGCGGCGCTCCTCCGTCATCTCCATGAAATCGAGACGGCGGCTGATGTTCAATTCGCCGGTCTGTGCAGTCTCGGTACTCTTTTCATACGACACTCGATGCGACATGGTCCCCTCACATGCTGGTTGTGGCAGGGGCCTGGGTTTGGTGGTTGTCTGCGAACCCCATCTCCTGCGAGCTTTGACCACCTAAATTTGAGGGGATATTCTTCGAATTTCGTTAACAATAAGGTTTAGGAGAGCGATTTCTTACAATTTTTTGCGCGCCTATGTTAACCTTTTATTTACTTCATCGACCTTCGGGCTTGCGGGCAATCAGGTCTTGAAACATTGACCGTGGAAATGTGAAAAACCCCGATGCATGGCATCGGGGTCCGAGATGGAGAACCGGGTCCAAGGACGCTCTACCGGTCAGAAGTCCTGCCATCCATCATTCTTGAGCGCGGCATTGCCGCTAAAGGCTGCTCTGGCTCTTGTCTGCATCTCGCGTGCCGGAGACGGGACAAGGCTCATGTCATGATTGGCCGCCATGGGCCGGCTCCGTCGCTGCGGCGCCGAGGATTGACCGAGCTTGAACTGGGCGAGCAGCCGGAACAGTTCTTCGGCTTCATGGGCCAGCCTCTGAGCCGTCCCATTGGTTTCCTCGACCATGGCGGTATTCTTCTGCGTTCCCTGATCCATGGTATTGACCGCGGTATTGATCTCCTTCAGGCCGGTCGCCTGTTCGCGGGAGGCCTCGACGATCGCGGCAACATTGGTGTTGACCTGGAGCACCTGGGTCACGATCGTTTCGAGCGCCTTGCCGGTTTCACCGACCAGTGCCACGCCGTTTTGCACATGGCCATTGGAGGCGCTGATCAGGTCCTTGATTTCCTTGGCCGCCTTGGCGGAACGCTGGGCAAGCTCACGCACTTCCTGGGCCACAACTGCAAATCCTTTGCCCGCTTCGCCAGCGCGAGCAGCCTCGACGCCCGCATTGAGTGCCAGGAGATTGGTCTGGAAGGCGATTTCGTCGATCACGCCGATAATGTTGCCGATTTCCGAGGCAGAGGCCTCGATCTTGCCCATGGCTTCAACCGCGCTGTGGACGACCTTGCCGGAGCGCTCGGCGCTTTCCTTGGTCTGCTGCACCAACTGACCCGCCTCCTGGGCTCGCGAACTGGAATCGGCAACCGTGGTGGTAATCTGTTCAAGCGCCGCGGCGGTCTCCTCAACAGAGGACGCCTGCTGCTCGGTGCGTCTTGAAAGGTCTTCGGAGGCGGAACGGATCTCCTGGGCTGCCGCCGAGATAGCGCTGGCATTTTGCGACACAGAGCATAGCGCCAACTTAAGCTTCTCGACCGCCTCGTTGTAGTCAAGCCGCAGCCTTTCGAGTGCCGGCTGAAACGGCTTGTCCAGCTGTTGGGTCAGATCGCCATCCGCGAGCCCCTTCAGGGCATTGGCCAGAAGGTCAACATTAGCGACGCGTTCGGAGACGTCGCTTGCAAATTTGACGATCTTGAACACCTTGCCGTTCATGTCGAAAATCGGGTTATAGGAGGCCGAGATGTGAATGCGCCTGCCACCCTTGGCGATCCGTTCATATTCGGCGGAGAAGAACTCACCGCGTGCAAGGCGTGCCCAGAACTGGCGATAGTCTTCGCTTCTTGCGTATTCGGGATCGCAGAACATCGAGTGATGCTTGCCCTGGATCTCGGACAGCGCATAGCCGATCGCGCCACAGAAGTTCTCGTTGGCGTTAAGGATCGTGCCATCAGGCGTGAATTCGATCATGGCTTGGGCGCGTGAAATCGCGGCCAGCTTGCCCGCATCATCGGCGGCCTTCAGCTTTACCGCCGTAATGTCGGAGGCAAACTTGATGATCTTGTAGGTCCTGCCGCTTTTCTTCACCGGATTGTAGGAGGCCTCGATCCAGAATTCCTGGCCGGCCTTGTTGAAGCGGCGGTATTGGCGCCGGTCGAAATTGCCGGCTGCCAGATTGGCCCAGAAATCCCGATAGTCCTGCGAGGCGGCCTCCTGTGGGTCGACGAAAATGCGATGGTGCTTGCCGACAATCTCGCTCAAGGCATAACCGACAGCGCCGCAGAAGTTCTCGTTGGCCCACAGAATAGTGCCATCGGGCTTGAACTCGATGATGGCCTGCGACTGGTTCATCGCCTCCATGATTGCGCTTGCATCATTACCCCAACTTGAGAATTTCCGGTCCACAGCTCGGCTCCACTGAACGTTTCACTAATCGCTCATATGTCGTGATGGTCTTGGGTCCTTGCATAATCAGCAACGCTTGCACCTCCGGCACGCTGCCGCCATCACCCACATATTTCACATGCAAGATTTAGGGGTGGAGGCGTTTAAAGATTGTAAACGTTAAGGCCGACACCCAGCAAAAATTGACGGAATTCAGGAAAATCCGGCGGCAATTGCCTTAAAATTGAGCATATTCTCACGCTGGTTGCATTTTGCCGCAAAGTATCGAGCAGAATTATCGTGCTTTGATAAGATCATTTGCGCCGAATATTCTTCAACGGCACACAGTCTGCTTGCAGCCCTTGCGGGTCTTTCATGGCGCAGATCAACCCGCCGCCTCATTCTCGATGCGACGGGTTTGCAATTCCTCTGGACGTGACGTTTCGCCCGATCGGTTTGGTCAGGCCGGGCTGGTCAAAACGAGGCCCTGTCAACCACTGACCTGGGCAATCCAGTCCGGCAGGCTGTAATAATTGGAAATGCGGGCGACCTTGCCGTCGCGGATCTCGAAGAAGGCGCCGGCAGGCAGGCGGTAGGTCTGGCCATTGGCTTCCGGCAGGCCCTCGTCGGTCGCCAGATAAGTGCCGTTGACGATGAACTCCGCCGCCCCGCGCGTGCCGTCCTCGCTCACCATGATCACCATGTCGGTGAGTTCCTCCTTATAGCAGCGGTTCATGTGGTCCATGAACGTCGCGAAGGCTTGCCTGCCTGTCTGGCGGGCACCCTGGTTGATGTCATGCGCCACGTCATCGGTCAGGAGCGCGAGGAAACGGTCCATGTCACCGGCATTGAAGGCATCGTAATAGGCGCGGATGGTGGCGGCGGCGGTCATCGATCACTCCTCGTCGTGGAATTGCTTTCTCGGGTCGTTGCAGATGGGTATAAACGCTCAGCAACGGACTGAAAACACTCTATGGCGCTTACCATCCAATCCTTTTCCGGCAGCGACGCCGCCCCCTTCTTCGACGACCTTGCGCGGCTCAGAACCACCGTGTTCCGCGATTTTCCCTATCTCTACGAGGGAAATCCGGCCTACGAACAGACCTATCTCTCTACCTATGCGAAATCCGAGGGCTCAGTCTTCGTCATTGCCCGCGATGGTGACCAGGTGGTTGGGGTTGCCACGGGAACGCCGATGGCGGGCGAGACCGAGGAGGTCAAACGCCCCTTCCTTGCGGCAGGGCTCGATCCAGATCAGTTCTTCTATTTCGGCGAAAGCGTGCTTTTGCCGCAGTATCGCGGCCAGGGAATCGGCGTGAAATTCTTCGAAGGTCGCGAGGCGCAGGCAAGGACGCTCGGCCTGCGCTATGCCACCTTCTGCTCCGTCGAGCGCCCTGCCGACCATCCGCGCCGGCCTGCCGACTATCAGCCGCTCGACACCTTCTGGCAAAAACGCGGCTACACCCATTACCCTGCGCTTCGGACCACCTTCACCTGGCGCGACCTTGATGAAAACGTGGAAAGCCCGAAGCCGCTTTCCTTCTGGATCCGGGATCTGAACCCATGACATCCCTCACCCTTGCCGCCTGCCAGTACAAGATCGAGCTCATCGAGACCTGGGAGTCTTACGTCCTCCACCTGACGCAGCTCGTGCATCAGGCCGTCGAGCGCGGTGCGGAACTCGTGCTGCTGCCGGAATATGCCGGCCTCGTGCTCGCCGGCCAGCTTGAGTCTGACACCCGCTCTGACCTCCACGGTTCGATTGCCGGCATCCAGCCGCTGATCCCGGCCTGGGTCGAACTCTGCGAAGCACTCGCCCGCACCCATGCCATCGTCTTCCAGCCCGGCTCCGCACCGGTGCTCGATCCTGACGGTCAATACCGGAACCGCGCCTTCCTCTTCGGTCCCGACGGCCTGATCGGCCATCAGGACAAGATCATCATGACACGCTTCGAGCGCGAGCAATGGGGGATTGCCGCCGGAAAGCACGGCCTCACCGCCCTCGACACGCCGCTTGGCAAGCTCGGCATCCTGATCTGCTACGACAATGAATTCCCGATGCTCGCCCGCAATCTTGCCGAGCAAGGCGTCGACCTGATCCTGGCGCCTTCCTGCACCGACACGCTGGCCGGCGCCTATCGCGTGCGCATCGGCGCCCAGGCCCGGGCGCTGGAAAACCAGATCGCCGTCCTATCCTCACCCACCGCAGGCACCGCTCCCTGGTCGCCGGCGATGGACGAAAACCGCGGCCGCGCTGCCCTTTACGTCCCTTCCGACTACGGTATGCCGCCCAGTGGCATCTATGCGGAAAGCGAGAGCGACGCGGTCGAGGAAAGCCATTGGCTGATCACCGAGATCGACCTCGACACCGTGCGGCGCCTCAGAACCGAAGGCCAGGTCGCCACCCGCCGCGACTGGCCGGAACAGTTTGGGGTTTGAGGGATCTAGGCGGTTCTGGCGAAGGACCTGCAGACAGGCTATAATCACTACCTAACCAGTGGAAAAGCGCCATGTCGTCCCGCACCACCATGACAATCGAGATCCGCCAGGACGTGAAGGACCAGCTTGATGCGCTGGCATCCGGCGCCGACCAAAGCAGCCAGCGCCTCGCCGAAGACGCGGTCACCGCCTTTGTCGAGCAGGAACTTGCCTTGCGGCAATCTATTGAGAGAAACCTTGAGCAAGGTCGGGCGGGCGACACCGTTGCCCATTCAGACGCAATCGTCGAGATGCGCGCCGTGATTGCCGCAGTGCGTGGCAAACGGGCAGCGCGGGGATGACGCGGCCGGTCGTCTGGGCGGCCGATGCCATGCGCGACACGCTCGAGATCCTCCGGCATATCGCGGAAGACGACCCGGATGTGGCCGAGCGCATCGTCGATCTCATCGAGGTCGCAGGCTACCGGCTTGGCGAGGTCCCCACGGGCCGCCCCGGACGCGTCCGGGGCACATTCGAGAAATCGCTCGCTCCGCTGCCCTGGATCCTTTGCTATGCCATCGAGGACAGCTTCGACGAACAACGCATCCTCATTCTCAGGGTCATCCATACCGCCCGCAACTGGCCGAAAGGGGATTGGCCTCAAAGCTCATGAGCGACCCCGGCTTTGAATTGCGCTTCGCACTCCGTCGCCTGCGACGTCAAAACCGCCGTGATCGCCCGGAAAACCCGATCTTTCCGCTTTGCGATACAAGGGCTCGCTGCTATATGCGCGAGCCATGAGCACATCGACCCGCACCCATCTCGACCATATCCGCAACTTCTCCATCGTCGCCCATATCGACCATGGCAAATCGACGCTGGCCGACCGCCTGATCCAGATGACCGGCGGCCTGGCCGATCGTGAGATGTCGGAACAGGTTCTCGATAACATGGAGATCGAGAAGGAACGCGGCATCACCATCAAGGCCCAGACGGTGCGCCTGCACTACAAGGCCAACAACGGCGAGACCTATGTGCTGAACCTGATCGACACGCCCGGACATGTCGACTTCGCCTATGAAGTGTCGCGCTCGCTCTCGGCCTGCGAAGGCTCGCTTCTCGTCGTCGACGCCTCTCAAGGCGTCGAGGCCCAGACGCTGGCCAATGTCTATCAGGCGATCGACAACAATCACGAGCTGGTCACCGTGCTCAACAAGGTGGACCTGCCCGCCGCAGAACCCGAGCGCATCAAGGAACAGATCGAGGAAGTCATCGGTATCGATGCCTCGGAAGCCGTGCTGATCTCGGCAAAGACCGGTCTCGGCATCCCCGATGTTCTCGAAGCCATCGTCCACAAGCTGCCGGCACCGAAGAGCGAAGGCGGCGAGAAGGCCCCCCTCAAGGCGCTGCTGGTCGACAGCTGGTACGACACCTATCTCGGCGTCATGGTTCTCGTGCGCATCATCGATGGCGTGCTGACCAAGGGCCAGACGATCCGCATGATGGGCACGGGTGCGAGATATTCCGTCGAACGCGTCGGCGTGCTCACGCCTAAGATGGTCAATGTCGACAGCCTCGGACCCGGCGAAATCGGCTTCATCACCGCCTCGATCAAGGAAGTGGCCGATACCCGCGTCGGTGACACGATCACCGATGACCGCCGTCCGACGGAAAAGGCCCTGCCGGGCTTCAAGCCGGCGCAGCCGGTCGTCTTCTGCGGCCTCTTCCCCGTCGACGCCGCAGATTTCGAGGATCTCCGCGCCGCCATGGGCAAGCTGCGCCTCAACGACGCCTCCTTCTCGTTCGAAATGGAAAGCTCGGCAGCGCTCGGCTTCGGCTTCCGCTGCGGCTTCCTCGGCCTGCTGCACCTCGAAATCATCCAGGAGCGCCTGGAGCGCGAGTTCAATCTTGACCTCGTCGCGACCGCCCCGTCCGTTGTCTACCAGATGGTCATGACAGACGGCACGGAGAAGGAGCTGCACAACCCCGCCGACATGCCCGATGTCGTGAAGATCGAGGAAATCCGCGAGCCGTGGATCAAGGCGACGATCATGACGCCGGACGATTATCTCGGCGGCATCCTGAAGCTCTGCCAGGACCGCCGCGGCATCCAGACCGAACTCACCTATGTCGGCAACCGCGCGATGATCACCTATGAGCTGCCACTCAACGAAGTGGTCTTCGATTTCTACGACCGCCTGAAGTCGATCTCCAAGGGTTACGCCTCCTTCGACTACAATATCATGGACTATCGTGACGGCGACCTCGTGAAGATGTCGATCCTGGTCAATGGCGATCCCGTCGATGCGCTCTCCATGCTCGTCCACCGATCGGCAGCCGACCGCCGCGGTCGCGGCATGTGCGAGAAGCTGAAAGAGCTCATCCCGCCGCATATGTTCCAGATCCCGATCCAGGCCGCGATCGGCGGCAAGGTGATCGCCCGCGAAACCGTCCGCGCGCTGCGCAAGGACGTCACCGCCAAGTGCTACGGCGGCGACGCATCCCGCAAGCGCAAGCTTCTCGACAAGCAGAAGGAAGGCAAGAAGCGCATGCGCCAGTTCGGCAAGGTCGAGATCCCGCAGGAAGCATTTATTGCGGCGCTGAAGATGGGCGATGAGTGACACCGTCCTGCTCCTCCCCTTGCGGGGGAGAGGACGAAACATCGACGGCTTGGGCGCGCGCAAGCCGCCTAAACTTCAGATTTTCCAGGAGAGGGGCGCGGTTATGCTGGCACTCACCTCACCCCTTTACCCTGGCCTTGACCGCCAGCGCACAATGAAAACCACCATATGCAGGACGAGGATATAGATCAGCGCCGGTGGCAGTAGGAAAAAGAGCAGAACAGGCGTCACATTGCCGCCGCTGCCGGAAGCAGCGATGACCAGCGCAACAACGGCCACCATGGGTACAAGCGGCACGAGCGCCGCCGCTCGCCACCAGCCACGCATCCACCAGAGCGCCGTGAGCTGCGCCAACACATAGATCGCTGCATAGCTATCGAAGTGATCGATAATATGGTCCACCATGGGATCCAGTCTGGCCGGTTTGCGCCCGAAACGCCAGCGTCCCTGCTGCAGTTTTGAACAACTGGTGGGAAGCGACCGCCCGCCCGTCAGATAGCCTCCACTTCTGTGGATGAAACCCAAAGTGCTCGTTCTCATCAATATCCCGACTTCAACTCCTCCCCTCCCCCATGCGGGGGACAGGGGGGCATGCTTTCGACCTTGGCCCTTATCCGGTCGCCGGCGCCTTCTCCCTGCGAACGCGGAGAATGACCAGGTGGCTATCATGCGCGACCATACCTCTCCCTTAGAGGGAAAGGCTTCGGCGCGTTGGCTGAAGGCAATGGGGCGTCAGATCTGCGCCAACACCACCTCCCCCCTTGCGGGGGAGGACGGAAAATCGAAGGCTTGAGGTCCGCGGAAGCCGCCTAAACTTCAGATTTTCCCGGAGAGGGGCCTAGCGCGCGGCCTTTCCTCTCCCTCCAGGGGAGAGAAAAGGCCTGCGATCACACTTTCGTGATCAATTTTCCAGTCCCTCGCGAATACCCTCTATTTCCACGGGTCCGGCGGCTCCATTGCGTGTCTTTTGGGGGATGATCATTCCAAATTCCCCAATCATTCCAATCACCATACCCCATTTTCATCCCCCTCCGTTTTTCTCGTTCTATCCTGTCCCCGTTCCGCCCTCGGATACACCGGACATTGCGAAGTCCGGCGAGGCGGGGCCGGTGCCGGGGTGGAGGGCTGTCGCAGGTCCAAGATAACGGCGTCGCAACGGTCTCACTCCCTTCGCCAGGAAGAAGGGACAACCGGCCCGGATGGCCGGTTCCTGATCTTCCTGCCTGATCAGAAGGGGCGTGCCTGGGAGGCACACAAGGAGGCGTCCGGCGCAAATGCCGGATGACAAGACGGCGGGGAGCTCTGAAGATCCAAAAAGGATCGAAGGGACATCCCCGGGACTGAGGGTCCGGCCGGACGGTACCATCCGGCGGGAACCTCGCGGGCCAACCGGCCAGGCTCTTGGCCTGTCTCACAAGGACAGGCGAGACCCGACCCTCAAGCCCGGACGACGGTGGATCGCCAATGATCTACCCGTCACCGCCGCCTCTGCAGCGAGACACTGCGATGGAAAAGACACCGAACAGGGCGCCGGAAGGAGCCACATAAACTACTTAGATAGGTTGCTTCTGGCGCCCTGTCCGAGACTGAAGACAAAGGCCGACATGGCCGCAACCGGAGGGCCAAACCCGACCGGACATTGGCCATGGTTTTTTGACAATTGGAGATTGGCGCCGCCTTCCCTCTCCCCTTGCGGGAGAGGCTTCGGAGCGTTGGCCGAAGGCCGGAAATCGATCCTGTGAATCGATTTCAGCGAACGGAGGCCTGAGCGCGACGCCGCGCGAAGGCGATGAGAAGAGTTAGCCCGATCAGGGCTAAACTTCTGATTTTGTTGGTGAGGGGCTCGGTGAGGCGGGCAGGAATCTCCCCCTCACTTGGAACTTCTAGCACCTAGCCGAAGGCTAAGATGCTGAAATTCCATTCTCTGCCTCCAGGGGAGAGAAGAGGCTCCTCATCGCGCGCCTGGCACCCAGGCTTTTGGCTCTGCCCCGCGCTCCACCACGTAAAACCCGTTGGTCGCCACCCGCTGCCAGTCGCCTGCTTCGCCTTCCGGCCAGAGCACGCGGAATTCCGCCTCACTGTCGGCTCCCAGACCGAAATGGATCCAGCCGATCTTGCCGCCGACATGGCCGCCGCCGGAGGTGACTTCGCGGGTCAGCAGACGGCCCTGATGGCGGACCTCGATGAAAGCGCCGATGGCGTCGCGATTGGGACCCGTGTCGGACAGGGCCAGAGCCAGAAAGCGTCCGGCATCCGGCGTTTCGTTGCGCCAGATCTCGACCGACGAGCCCTGATTGACGACAACGAGATCGACCAGACCATCGAGATTGAAATCGGCTAGTGCGCCGCCTCGGCCTGTCGCCATGCTGGCAATGCCGGCCTCTTCGCCCATCTCGATGAAGCGGCCATCCTCGCCCTGCACCAGCAGATTGTTCGGATCGCGGGCGGCAAAATCCGGCATCTCGGCAACATTGCCCTTGGCGATGAAGAGGTCGACAAGGCCATCATTGTTGACGTCCTCGAATTCGGTATGCCAGGCGGTCGAGGGGCGGATTTCACCACCGGTATAGGGGCGATGCGCCGTTACACCCCGGGCAAAGGCAATGTCCTTGTAGCTCGGGCGGGCCTGCCCGTTTTCCGGTGCCTGATCCAGCACCTGCAGCTTGTTGTCGGCCATGCTGGTCAGGAAATAGTCGGGATAGCCGTCAAAATTGACGTCGTAGCTCGCAATGCCCATGCCCCAGATGCGCAGATATTTCCAGCCATCCTCCTCCGTGAAGAGGCGCGGCGTCTCACCGGGCCGGATCTGCCACATCTGCTCCTGACCGCCCTTGTAATATTCGCGGTCATTGGAGACGCGCAGCGAGGGCGTGCCGGAGCGATCCCAGTCGGTGAAGAGGATGGAAAGCGGGCAATAGGAGGGATCGAGCGGCAGCGGTTCGCCAAAGCGGCGCTCGGAATTCGACACCGGACGATGCAGCCAGTTGGCGGTGCAGGAGCCCCAAGGTTCAAAATCCTCGAAGCGGTCAATGTAATTACCGATTGCGATTGTCGGCCAGACGGCGCCTTTCTCGAAGGTGGCCGAGAAAGCGGTTGACCAGGCATCGCCGCCGTCAAAGCCCCAGGCCTCATTGGCGCGCTCGAAGCGGCATTCGCCAAGGCCGCGCATGGCGACATTTTCGCCGGAGCGCAGAACGATCAGGTCCTTGATCCCGTCGCCATCGACATCGAGCGGATAGGCGCCGATGACGAGGTCCAGTTCGAGGCCGGACGCCATTTCCTCGAAGGCCAGGTTGCCGCCAACCTTGCTGGTATTGCGGTAGAATTTGGCTTTGCCCTCGCCGCCGGCGAGATAGAGATCGGGAAAGCCGTCTTCATTGCAGTCGAAGCTTGCGGCCCCGCCACCGACCATGAATTCATAGCCGCCGCGATAGGTGCTTTCGATACCGCTTGTGGCGGTTTCGTCGACGAAGCGCGGCGTGACGGGAGACCCGTTCGCCATGGCCGGACCGGTCGCGAGGCCGAGGACAAACAGCGCCGAGAGAGAGAAAACGGGCCTCATTGCGCCGTCACCAGCTGGACCGTGTATTCACCGATACAGCGGCCCTGATCAAGGCCACGATCGATTGCTGCGCGGAAATGGATGCCGCCGTAAAGGCGCGAAATACCCGCCTCCTCGGCTGCGGCCCAGAAGCTGGGGAAGGACCGTGCCGCCAACCCGTCATCGACATGGGTGTCGTCGATAAAGGCGAAGTTCTCGCCGAAGAAGGCGGTCAGCACCGTAGCGGCTGCACCCGACTGGGTCGAATGGCCGCTTGGATATTCCGGGAAGGGCGGCGTGATCAGGATCGGCTCCCAGGTCGGATCCATAACCTTGCGGATATAGGTGACAGGCCGGATCAGGTCGAAGTCGAACTTCGAATACCAGCAGCCGATAAAGGCATCGGCCAGACCGACACCAAGACGGGCGAGAAGATCGGCACTCTTGGCACCATCGGCATCGACCATATCGAGGGCATCGAGCGCGATTGCGATCCAGTGACCGGGCGGGGTCGGCGACAGCATCGGATCATCCGACCAGAAGCGGGCGATAATCTCCTGCTCAGGCGTGAGGTTCTTGACCGCCAGGTAGACTTCCTCGGCTTCCTTGCGAAATTCCGATCCTTCGGCCTCGCTGTATTCGGGCGGCGGTGGCAGGTTGCAGGTCTCGGGCTTTGGCATGGCGAAGGTGCGGTTGCTCGCCCATTGCGGCAGGAGCGGCGTCTGCTGCTGGCCGATCGTGCTGGTCGGCACCCAGCGACCGGGCTCCGTCGAAACCGCATAGTCGAGCGGGAAGCCCATGTTTTGGACTTTCGCGCCGCCATCCTGATCCGCCCAGGCACGGACATGCTCGAAGATTGCCCGACCATGGGCCTCGCTGGCGGCCAGCACTTGCGGATCGACCCCTTCAGACACCCTCGCCGCCATGCGTTCGGTGACGCGTTTCATCGTGCGCTGCCCGGTCGGACCGGTATTGTCGAAGAAATAGCCAGCGGCCGAGGCAAGCGCTGCATTGAGCACAACGACATCGTCATAGGTGACCGCGGGATTGCGGGATGGCAGAGGCGTCAGGCCGTTGAGCTGACCGGCAAGGCTTTTGAGCGCAGGATTGCCGGAGGCATTGGCTTCATAGGCGGTGATGCCGAGATAGGCAAAGGCACGGCTTGCCACGGGCGGTGAATAGGTCGGCGTGTGGCGCACGAGATTGAGCACCAGCTTGTACCAGTCATCGATCACCATTGCAGTGGTCAGGCGCTCGGAGGCAGCCGCCGGCATCGCCAGAAGTGAAAAAATGACCAGCCACATGGCCGGCAACCGTCTTGCCACCGCTTTCATATGCCTCCTCCCACAGGTTGCCAAAGCTCTGTCTTAATCGATTGAACACCGATAAAGCATGGCGCCAAGGTCCGATGCAAGACCGGTGGCAACAAAGCAGGGCGACGGCCATCGTCAGAAGGACAGGCTCTCAGGGATTGATCAGCCGGACCCAGGCGCGGGCCAGCGCCAGTCCCGCCTCATCCGACAAGGCTCCATGGCGTTCGGCAAGCTCGGGATGACGGGTAAGCCAGCCCGGTTCCTTTCGCTCGATCATGTCAGGAAACTCCCGCGACCAGTTGGCCACCACGGCGCGGCTGGCCTCGAAATGGAACTGGAAGCCATAGGCGGCGCGGCCCACGCGGAAGGCCTGGTGGCGGACATCGGCATTTTCGGCGAGATGGACGGCAGAAGCCGGCAGATCGAAGGTGTCGTCATGCCACTGGAAGGACCAGAATTGCTCCGGCACGGCTGAAAGCACAGGGTCACTCTCCGCAGCTTTCGTCCGTTCAATTGCTCGCCAGCCAAACTCAGGTGCGATGCCGATTCGGTTTTGCGCGCCATAGGCGCGGGCCAGCAACTGACTGCCGAGACAAATGCCGAGGACGGGTTTTCCCGCCTCGCCATAGGTGTGCATCAGATTGGCAAGACAGGGCAGATAGGGATGCCTGTCGTCGTCTAGCGCGTTTTGTTCACCGCCGAAGACCACAAGCGCATCATGGTCTCCAGGACCGGGCAGAGCCTCACCGGAATAGGCCCGGATAACAGTTACCTCTGCCCTCGCCTCCGTGAGGGCGACGCCAACCTGGCCGGCATGAGTGATCCTGGAATTTTCGATTATGGCGACGCGCATCTGAGGCTCTGAATGGAAGACAGGCAGGAAGGCCAAAAAGAGCACGGCGCAAGTGCAAGAACAAGACGGCGCGGGGGAGTAACCGCGCCGTCGCCTGCACGGCGGTGGGAGGTTTATACCCCGCCGCTTGTCAAAAGGTTTTTTCAGCCGCGCATCAACCGAATGGGCATTGCCGCTGCGGCTGGCGAAGTAGACTGTGACAGCAGCCCAGAGAAGCGCCTTTTCCGCACCGGAAAAGCCCTGATCAAGCGTGACCCAATGGAAATAGGAGGCAACGAGCAGAACGATCGTGGCGGCAATTGCGACCGGGCGGGCAAAGAGGCCGATTGGAAAAAGGATGCCGCCAGAAAACTCGGTTGCGGCGAGAAGCGGGGACCAGAAGACACCGGGATAGAAGCCCAGCCCCTCGACCATCTGGACCGAGCCGAAGGGATCGGTGATCTTGCCAAAGCCGTGAATCACGAAGAAAGCACCGGCAACGACGCGCAAAAGGGTTTCAACGATTTCGTGGGTGCTGGCGCAAATTGGGGCAACAGCCGGGTCAATCCGGCTTCTCGCGTTCAATCTGGGACATTTGCGCTCTTCTGCAATAGCAATTGGATCTTGAATACCAATCGGCTGGAACGACCTTCACGCAACAGGTCAGGCTGCGGTGCGAAAGGCCTTGCAAGAGCGAATGCGCAAGAACATGACTATTCCAGTGAGCTTTCTTATGAGGTGGCTGTGAGCGACAGATACAAACCACGCATCAGCATAGTCTATTGCAGCCAGTGCAACTGGCTCCTGCGCGCCGGATGGATGGCACAGGAATTGTTGCAGACCTTCGGTGATGGGCTGAAGGAAGTTGCGCTCATCCCCGGCACCGGAGGCAATTTCGAAATTCGGGTCGATGACACCCTGGTCTGGGAAAGAAAGCGGGATGGCGGCTTTCCGGGGCCGAAGGAACTGAAGCAACTGGTTCGTGATGTCATTGACCCGGATCGGGATCTTGGTCATGTGGACCGGACCAGGAAGGAATCCGCTGACGGGGGGAACTGACGCTTTCCGCCATTATCGGCGGGACCGACATGAAAACTTCAAAAAGCGTGTTGACAGGTCATGGCAGGCCGATTACACGGCTCCTCGTCGCCCAGATGGCGGAATTGGTAGACGCGCCAGCTTCAGGTGCTGGTACTCGAAAGGGTGTGGAGGTTCGAGTCCTCTTCTGGGCACCAATTCTCATTTCAGACCAAGCATTTGCTGGACTGAGAGACCTGACAAAAGAGCCCGCGCAAGCGGGCTTTTTTGTTGCCCTGACGCAAATGAGGCGGCACAGTTGTCTCTGGATTTGGCCGCTGCGCCTTCAACCTGCCAAGACAAGGACACAGCATGGAAACCGTCGCCATCGAGACCCGCAGCGACTTTGCCCTTTGGGCCATCGAACGGGCCAAAGAGATTGTCGCACAGCAAGGGTCGGACCTTGCTATTGCCTCCCGCGATATGGACGAGGATGCGATCCGGGAAGCCGGTCAGGCACTCGGGAGCGCGATCAGCGAGGCGCTGCTCGAAGTGTTTGACGGGTTGCTTGGCACAGACGAGGGTTAAACGGTCTCGGTCCTGCATCTTCGAGAGAGACCTGCGGGCAAAGTCAGTCGATGATCCGCGGATTGACCCCCGGATACCAACCACTGGTAGGCGGCGTGGTGCCCTGATAAACGATACCGTCCTTTTCGCAGCGGTAGATGATGCGCGGCATGACATCCTCTATCGTTTCTCGTCGATTGAGGCGCGGAGCGACAGTCACCGTCTGGCAGTTGTAGCCCTCCTCGAAAACCATCGGGTCCTGCGCCTTGACGCCGGGCAGATCCTTGAAGGGTTGAGCGGACCCCGCCTGACCCCAGTCAATGTCTGGCTGGGCGGCAAATGCAGGAACGGCAACAGAAAAACTCAGCATCAGAAAAGCCGCAGGGACGAAGGCGGCTCGTATCCTGCGGGCGACAGCCTCTGTGCCACTGTCTTCCTTCTTCAAGGGCCATGGCAGAGATTTCATGGCGGGTAACCTCGTGCTGCATATCATTGTCTTGATATAAGCGCTGCCCTAGCGACAACCAAGAGCTGATGTTTCACGTTTTGACGAGCGGACGGCGGAAGCCGGTCGGTTGCTGGTAGAGCCATGCGATGCGGGCAATTGCACCATCGAGATCCTCGCGTGCGACACTCATGGTGTGACCATTGGCGTGCAGCAAGGTGTTTTCATCCTCCATGATGCCGACATGGCCCTTCCAGAAAACAAGATCGCCGCGTACCAGTTCAGATTGAAGGATCGGCTGACCGAGTCCGGTGGCCTGCATGTCACTATCGCGGGGAGCCCGCTCGCCGACCATCTGTAAAGACAGCTGGACGAGCCCGGAGCAATCGATGCCGAATGCGGAGCGACCGCCCCAGAGATAAGGCGTTTCCAGCAGGCGGGCGGCAATCGCCACATAATCGCTTTCCATCGCGTCATGGACGGAGCGGCAGTGGGCAGCGACTACGGCCGAACCATCGGCAAGGAGGAGATAGCGTGTACCACGGGTCTCAGCCTCTCCAGTGACTGCAAGCCGGCTGCCAAGCGAGAGGGCATGCCGACGGGGAAGACGAAGGTCCGGACCCGAATAGACGAAGCTGCGCGGCACTGCGATGAGATGAGTTGGCGATGGTTCCGTCGTGCTGATCGTCTCCTCCGGCACATAGCCGACATAGCCATCCAGGCCGGACTGCACCCAGGCGAACCCATTGGCCCGGTCGAAGACGCTGACAGGCTCACCGAACAGCAATTGCGTGTCGATGCCACGTGACAGAGCCGGCGCAGGCCTCAGATCAACCAGCGACACGCAAACGTGGGCAGGCTCGCCAGCGACAAAGCGGTCTGCCTCTACCCTGCCCTTCAACCGAATGTCGGCGAGATCGGCGCGCGCCGCATGAAGGCGGGCATCAAGCTTGTGGTCGGTCGGCATTCCCATCCTCGATGCTTGCGGTCAATGACCCGGCCTGCGGCCCTTTTCGATGATCAGATCGCCAAAATCCGACAGAAACTGGGCGCCAGCAACGGTGCGTTTGACGATCACGCTGCGTCGATCGAGATCATCACGGACACGGTCCACCAGTCCAAACGCACCCATGGTATCCAGCGCACGCGTGACGACCGGCTTCGTGACATTGAGGGCTGCGGCAAGGCCGCGGACAGTGTGCGGGGGCGGCACAAGATAGATGTGCAGGAGAATGGCAAACTGTCGCATGCTGAGATCAGGCCCCTGACGCCTGACCTGCTCCAACGTCACGTCATGCCACAGGCCTAGTGCCTGGCTTGCTGTCAGTTCAAGGCTCATGCCCGGGCCCCATGTCGGTTTACCCTGACCGTTGTCGAGCAAGGAGGACCTTATTGCAAGTCCTCCCTGCAGACGTTCACCTCAAGGCAGATACATCAATAGGTCTGGCGCAGGTATCGATACAAGGCACGGATCCCCTGGGCCTCGCCGCCAACAGGAGCATGAGGCCTCTCGCTCTGGCTCCAGCCAAACACATCCAGATGAACCCAGCGCCGACCCGTCGAAACGAAGCGCTTGAGGAACAGGGCTGCTGTGATGGAGCCTGCCATGCCGCCGGATGGCGCATTGGTCAGATCGGCGATCAGTGTTTTCAGCAGCCGCTCATATCCCTTGTGCAGGGGCAGGCGCCATAAGGGATCATCCGTCTCAAGGCTGGCGTCGAATAGCTGATGGGCCAGTTCCTCGTCATCCGTAAAGAATGGCGGCACATCCGGACCGAGCGCAACGCGGGCAGCACCGGTCAGTGTTGCCATATCGATCAACAGGTCGGGTTGTTCCTCATCGGCGAAAGTGAGCGCGTCTGCGAGAACCAACCGACCTTCGGCGTCGGTGTTATCGATCTGGACGGTTAGCCCTTTTCGGCTTCGATAGACGTCACCAGGTCGGAAGGCATTTCCGGAAATTGCGTTCTCAACTGCCGGAATGAGAACGCGCAGATCCACTTTCAGCTTCGCGTCCATGATCATCAGGGCAAGGCCAAGAACATTGGCAGCCCCGCCCATGTCCTTCTTCATCAGCAGCATGGATGAAGAGGGCTTGATGTCGAGGCCGCCGGTGTCGAAGCTCACGCCCTTACCGACGAGTGTCAGCTTGGGATGTCCTTTCTTGCCCCAGCGCATGTCGACAAGCCGGGGTGCAACCGCACTGGCGCGTCCAACGGCATGGATCAAAGGAAAGTTACTCTCCAGCAGTTCATCGCCGGAGATCACCTGAATATCAGCCTTGTAATGACCGGCAAGTGCACGGGCTGCGGCTTCGATATCAGCCGGAGTCATGTCATTTGCGGGCATGTTGATCAGATCGCGGGCGAGGAAGACGCCTGCAAGCTGCCGCTTTATGTCTGCGGCATCGGCATCCTGGGGAATAAGCAAATGTGGTTCTGTAACCCGGGCCTTGCGATAGAAATCAAAGCTGTAAGAGCCAAGTCCATAGCCCAGAAGCAGGCGATTGGCGGTCAACGGGGCGGTTTCGATGTGCCAGTCGCCAGCGGGAAGGCTGCGGGCGAGCTTTCCGGTGATGAACGGGTTTTCCGAAGGGTTGGCACCCAATCCGAAGAGTGCACCGGCGAGATGTCCATCGTCTCCCGGGACCAACAGAACGGCGCCTGCTTCAGCCTTGAAGCCCGCCTTCCTGGCCCAATCAAGGGCCAGCGGGTCCAGTGTGCCTGTCTCCACATGGGCCGGAGTGACGGCAAAGACGGGCAGCGTCTTGCCTCCCTTCGTGCTGAACGGAGAAGGGCGCTCGATGTACTGATACGGAACCATGGGGGCTTTCCTCGGGATACGACTCGCTGGGCGCGATTAACATTCTATTAGGGTTAACAGACTATTGCTGGTGCGGAGATTGTGTCGCTTTTTCGGGGCTTGAGGCCTTCGACCCAATGAGATGATTTTCGAGGTTGCCACCATGGTCATTCGCAACATTGCTCCCGCCCGCCTTTCAAGGCTTACGGTCGGCATTTGCCTCATCAGCGCGGCTCTTGTTGTCAGCGGTTGCTCGACCTCGCGCAGCAACAAGCCGCTCACGACCGGCTCGATCCCGCGCGCGGCGACCAATCTGGAGAGCATGAGCGCACCGGAGCTGGCCCGCGCGGCAGACAGCATCGGTCAGGCCTATGAGCGGAACCCGAAGGATCGCGATGTCGGACTGAGCTATGCGAGGGTCTTGATGATGACCGGTCGCAATACGCAGGCCCATGCGGTGATGCAGCAGGTGGCGATTGCCCATCCGACCGATCGGGAAGTTCTGGCTTCCCTCGGCAAGACCCAGGCGGCAGCCGGCCAGCTTGAGCAGGCACTCTCGACCATCCGCCGCGCCCAGACACCTGATCGTCCCGACTGGAAGCTCTATTCGGCGGAAGGCGCGGTGCTCGACCAGCTTGGCCGATCAGCCGAAGCGCGCGCCCGCTATCGGATGGCCCTCGACATGCAGCCGAATGATCCAAGCGTCTTGTCAAACCTCGGCATGTCGCATGTGCTAAGCGGTGACCTGAAGACTGCCGAGACCTTCCTGCGCACAGCCTCGCAGCAGCCTGGCGCCGACAGCCGGGTGCGTCAGAACCTGGCACTCGTGGTCGGTCTGCAGGGTCGGTTCCAGGAAGCGGAGCAGATTGCCCGCCAAGAACTCAATCCGCAGCAGGCCGAGGCCAATCTTGACTATCTGCGCAGCATGTTGAGCCAGCAGAATTCCTGGAAGAAGCTTGCGGCGAAAGACGACAAGACCAAAAAGACCAACTAGCCCCGGTCTTCCGGCTCATCATCGGGGAAGCGCAGGCGGGCGCGACCACTGGTCAGGTCCGTAATCAGGGCCGAGACGGCGGCTCTATCTTCCTGACGCATCGACACGGCGAGAACGGCGCCGGTGCCCGTAAATTCCTCGACGAAAGCCAGGTCGCGAAAGGCTGCAAGCTTTGCCTTGACGCGGGCGAGATCGGAAAAGGCGATGTCGGCGGTGGCCTCGACCTTCGCGATGATCTCCAGCTTTTCCGCTTGCCGCAGACATTCCGCTGCCGTGCCGCCATAGGCGCGCATCAGACCTCCGGACCCCAGCAATATGCCGCCGAACCAGCGGGTGACGAGCACGACGACACCGTCGAGACCCTGGCCGTCGATCGCCTGCAGCATGGGCTTGCCGGCTGTGCCGGAAGGCTCGCCGTCATCGCTGAAACGGTATGCCTGCCCAAGGCGATAGGCCCAGCAATTGTGATTGGCGCTCGGATCGCGATGCGTGTCCAGAAATTCGCGCGCCTCATCCTCGCCTGTAATCGGGGCTGCGCAGGCGAGAAAGCGGCTTTTCTTGATTTCCTGAAGAAGGGTTGCGGGGCCGGCGAGGGTTTGGAACATGGGCCACGTCATAACACCGGTTTGACGACCTGATAAAGGGCGAGGCGCTCTTGCATCCTTGACGGATGCACGGAAAATTGTGTTGCGCCCGACTTGTCAGCGGACCAGAACCTCGGGGCGTGATCGCGGCGGGGGCCGTCAGAGCCGGAGGATAGACCAGGATGATGGGCACACAGGCAGAGCAGAATGGACACGCAGGTGATCATCGGAGCTCTCCATTCCGGGACGCGGCTTTCCTCGACGAACTGCGCCGCAAGATGCTGAAATTCGCGAGCCTGCAGCTTGGCGATCACCATCTGGCCGAGGATGCCGTACAGGAGGCGCTGGCCGGCGCGATGCGCAATGCCGGGTCCTTCTCGGGGCGCTCCGCCTTCCAGACCTGGGTCTTTGCCATTTTAAAAAACAAGATCATCGACATCCTGCGGCAGCGCAAACGCCAGGCGCTGACGGTAGACCTTATGCCTCCCGATACGGACGGAGACGAAGATTCCTATCCCTTCGACCGGACGGGTGGATGGAAGGCGGAACACAAGCCGGCAGACTGGGGCAATCCTGAAGCAGACCTTCTGGGCAAGGATTTCTGGCGGGTGTTCGAGGCCTGCGTCGACCATTTGCCGCCGGACCAGGGGCGCGTTTTCATGATGCGAGAATTCGTTGAAATGGAGACGCCGGATATCTGCCGCGAAGTGGGCATCACGGTATCGAACCTTCATGTGCTTTTGCACAGAGCGCGGCTCAAGCTGCGCGGCTGCCTCGACAAGCACTGGTTTGCCCCGGGAGTTGCCTGATGATGCTGAAATGTGAAGAGGTGAGCCGACTGGCGTCGGAATCACTCGACCGCAAGCTTGGCCGGGGAGAATGGCTGAAGATGCGCCTGCATCTGATGATCTGTGACGGCTGCAACCGTTTCACCCGGCAGATGTCCATGCTTCGACAGGTGAGCAAGGCCTATGCCCGCCAACCGGACGACATCGGGGATGACCGCGACAGCTGATGTGCCGGGCGGATCGGTCGACCATCAGTCCGGATCAGTCTCCTTGAGCCAAGCGGCAAGGGCAGAAATTACCGAAAGCCTGAGGCTTGATCCCTTAGCCAGAGCGCGCAACAGCGGACGGCCATTCATGCCGAAGCCGATTTCCTGCATGACCATATCCGGCGACAGGCCCCTTTGGCGCATGACCTTCGTGATGCGCTTGACTGTGTCCGGCAGCAGATAGCGGCCATCGGCGATCCTGGATGCAGGGGCTTGCGATCCGATCGCTGCAGACATCAGATCAGGCCGCTCAAGACCTTCAAGAAAGGCGGCGCGTTCCAGCGGCGAGGCCTTCTTCCACGCCTTGTCGAGCTTTTCCAGGGCGGTGGTTTTCTGCTTCTTTGGCATGAATTTCCAGAAGGGCTGACGGGGTCGGGGGTACGGCGGGCAGTTTCCATGTCCCCTCGCCTCACCGCAGCCAGCTGTCTACTGTATCAGGCGGCAAACTCAAATTGATGATCGGTGATCTTTGTCGGGGATGGAGTCTTCGGGATTGAGACACTCAACAGACTGCGCCGTGACAGAGCGGTTGCAACATGCTCTCTTCACTGGAGAATTCTGTAAAGACGAAAAGGGCAAAGGCATGTATCGCGAGCACGACAGCGGCGAGTTGGAAATGGTGGTGCTGATGACGCCGGACATGGCGAATTTTTCCGGCAAGGTGCATGGCGGCGCCTTGCTGAACCTGCTTGACCGCGTCGCCTTTTCCTGTGCGTCTCGCTATTCGCAGCAATATGCCGTAACGCTTTCGGTCGATCAGGTGGTGTTTCGCCAGCCGATCCATGTCGGCGAACTGGTGACCTTCCGGGCTTCCATCAACCAGGCAGGACGGACTTCGATGGAAGTCGGGATCCGCGTTGAGGCGGAGAATATCCGTACCGGCGAGAGGCGGCATACCAATTCCTGCTATTTCACCATGGTGGCCGTGGATGCCGAGGGCAAGCCGACCGCCGTGCCGCCTTATAACCCGACGTCCGAGATGAAACTGCGCCGTCAGAAAGCCGCTGACATTCGCCGCAGCCTCAGACTTGAATTCGAGGAACGTTTCAAGGCGGCACGGGATATGGCCGAGGGAAGCTAAGCGCCGTTGGCCCGTTTGTTGACTTCGTCAGGAATATCTGCGTCCAATCGACATTCTTCGATTTAAGGCTTGAACTCCTTGGGGGATGGGTGACATGCGCCGTTTGATTTTGGGCCTTGCAACGCATGGCGTCGCCCTTGGCATCGGGTTTGCCGCTGGCATCTATATGCTGCCCATTCTCGTGGCACCGAGTGGCCCCTCGGCGGAGGTTCTGGCCGAACGAACGAGTGGTGCGCTTTACCAGGCTGAACTGACACGCGAGCTGAAAGGCAGTGACTTTCTTCATTGGGGGGAAGGCCGGATGACGCTCACGGCAACCCATGTGGTGCATGAGGGACGACTGTCGCCCGGGCCCGACTTCAAGCTCTATCTGATGGCGGATTTTGCCGAAGACGAGGAGCAGTTTCTGGCGCTCAAGCCAAAGGCCAGGCTTATCGGCGATGTCCGAAGCTTTGACGGTTTCGTGCTGGAGCTGCCGAGCGACGTCAATCTCGATGACTATTCGACCGTGCTCGTCTGGTGCGAGGCCTTCGGCGAATTCATCACCGCTGCGCGCTACCGCGAGAACTGATCCCGAAATCGGCTCAACGATACGGTGAACGATCAGCGCGCCGCCCGCAAAGAGACGTCCTGAAATCGTTGCCACCTTGGCGTTTGCCCATCGTGCTTTCTGTTTCCGACGCGAGCAGATGAGGCTAGTCTCGCGGTCCGATCCTGCGCCGCCTTCAAGGAGAGCCCGATGCTTCGAGGCCTTGCCGTCCTGCTTCTTTTCCAACTGCTTGGCGAAAGCCTTGTCTTTCTCTCAGACCTCGCGATCCCGGGGCCTGTGGTTGGCCTGATCCTGCTGTCGGCCACCTTGCCAGTCCTGCAGCGGTTTCGACACCAGGAGGTGATTCATGTGGATCAGGCCGCCCAGACGCTGCTGGGCAATCTCGGACTGTTTTTCGTCCCTGCGGGTGTCGGCGTGGTGGCGCTTGGCGGCATCGTGGGCACTCATGCAGGGGCAATTGGAGCCGTTCTGGTCCTGTCCGCAATCATCACGCTGGCCGTGACCGTGTGGACCTTCATCCTGGTCAGCCGGTTGATTGCCGGAAGGCGCGCGCCATGAACAGGTCACCAATCGAACTCTGGGTCTACCTGTCCGCTTCGCCCCTGCTATGGCTGACTTTGACCCTTGTCGTCTGGATCATGGCGTCCGAACTCTCGAAGAAACTGGGACGGCATCCGCTCGCCAATCCGGTGCTCGTCTCGATCCTCGTGCTGTCAGTGATGATGATCATCGCGGATGTGCCTTATGAGCGCTATTTCGCCGGCGCGCAGTTCATTCATTTCCTGCTTGGACCGGCGACCGTTGCGATTGCACTGCCGCTTTACCGGCAATGGAAGGAGGTTCGCGCACTTCTGGTGCCGATCTCGGTTGCGCTTCTCATCGGATCGGTGGTGGCTGTGACTTCGGTCGTGGGACTGGGGCTGGTGTTTGACCTGCCGCGGGAGATCATGCTCTCCTTCCTGCCGAAATCGGCAACCGCAGGCGTGGCCATGGCCATTTCGCAATCGCTCGGCGGTGACCCCTCGCTGACAGCCGTGCTCGTGATCATGACCGGGATCGTCGGAGCACTGATGGTCACCCCCTTCATGAACCTGATGCGGATTACCGACTATGCCGCGCGCGGCTTTGCCGTGGGGCTAACCGCGCATGGGATCGGCACCGCGCGTGCTTATGAGGTCAATCCGACCGCAGGCCTCTTTGCGGGGATCGCCATGGCGCTCAATGCCGTTGCGACATCGGCGATTGCCCCTCTGGCAGCGTCCTGGCTGCTGTCGTGAGGGCTATGACCGCAAGACAGGCAAAAGTGTCTCGCTGGGAAGATCGGCACAGCAGCGCGAGCGCGTTCGGATGGAATCCAGCCAGACAAATCGGCGAGCGAAGGAGAGGATCCTTTTCCGATCTGCGCAAGAAGCGGTCAAAGCTGGACCCTGATGCTGCCTTCCGCTTCCGCTGCCCGAGAGCAGCAGAGTATGATTCTGCTGCGGCGCTCTTCTTCCGACAGAACGTGATCGCGATGCTCGATCGCCTGACGACCGTCGTGCCCTGCGGCGCAGACCCCGCAAATGCCGTCCGAGCACTTGGTGGGAACGATGATATCGACACGTTCCAGCGCGTCTACTGCGCTCTCATCCGCGGCGACTGGAACAGAGATGCCTGACTTCTCAAGATGGAGTATAAATGGATGGTTCTCATAAACAGGTGGTTCGGGGATTTCGAAGAATTCCCGCGACAGCGCCTCGGGAGGCCAGTCTCTCTGTGTGGCTGCTGCAAAGACGGCCGTCATGTAGCGCTCGGAACCGCAGGTATAGAGTCGAAAACCCTGCTCGTAAGGTGGGATCAGGGTTGCCATGTCCGCGCGCGCGCGCTCCTCACTCAAGTGTAACTTGGCCTTTCCGGCCCAAGGTGCTGCCACGATCTCGCTTGCGAAAGCTGCCTTTTCCCGGTTCGATGCGCTGTAATGCAGGGCGAAATCGCGGCCCAGCGCATGAAGTCGGTGCGCCATCGTCAGAAGTGGCGTGACACCGATGCCACCGGCCATCAGCACTGTGAATGGTGCCTGTTCAGCGAGAGGGAAATGGTTGCGCGGCGGAGAGATCATAATGCGCCGGCCTTCCCGGAATACCCGGTGCAATAGAAGCGAGCCGCCGCGACCCGACGCTTCCCGTTGTACGCCGATGACATACCGGCTCCTGTCGGCGGAATTTCCCGCGAGGGAGTATTGCCGCTGGTATTCGGGGGCAATCACCACATCAACATGGGCTCCGGGATCAAAGGCCGGCAGAGGGTTTCCTTCCGGGTCGACCAGTTCAAGGCGGATGATATCCGGTGAAAGATCCTGTCGCCGGGCAATGATCACCGGCATCACCGGCGGCGGACCCTGATGCGGCTGGGGGCCGGGCGCAAGGCCTTCCGTCTCACCCCGATCGAGCCGCTCACGATAGGCAGTCGGCGTCAGAAGCTGCCGGTACCGGCGGATCCCCTCCTGACGATCAAGCGGCTGGGTGACGGGGAAGGGCTTTGGCATAACATCTGCCGGATAGACGGCCAGTGTCTGGTCCTCCGCCCTCAGTTCAAGATCCGGGTTGATGCCACGCCTGTTGGTGGCGTCTGCCTTCACATAACGATTTGCCTTTCGATCCAGCTCGATGTCCCACCACCAGGTCTTGACCGGGTTAATCTTGCCTCGCCCCAGGCGGTCATCGAGGGCCGCCAATACGGGGGCGAGCGATGGCGCGGTCATGGCCACCTTGCGGAAAGCGTCGTCGGCAAACAGTCCCTCAAGATTCCATGGGCAAGTCTTCATGCAACGACCACACATGCCGCCCGCCGCATTCGTCAGACGGTAGCGGGTGCATTTCTCGGCATCTGATTTCCAGATCTCATAGCCATTATACATCAGCTTCGGCCCGGCGGTGATCGCACCCGAAGGGCATTCACGGGCGCATTTGTTGCAGGCTTCACAAAAGCGCTGAAGACCGAAATCAATCGGCTTATCGTGATCGAGCGGCATGGAGGTGGTCACCGTTCCTGATTTCAGCCGTGGCCCGAGATAGGGATTGAGGATGACCTCGCCGATGCGGCTAACTTCGCCCAGACCGGACAGTAGCAGGAGCGGCGGTTGAAGGACCTCGCCATCGATGACGGAATGCACCCGCGCCCCGTAGCCGAGACGCCGCATATGCTCTGCCAGAACCCCGCCAAGCAACGAGAAGCGCAGATAGGCGCGCATTGACTGGGCAACGGAGATCCAGTCGTCGCCGCTTGCGCCCTCCATGGTATCAAACCCCTGGTCGATCAGCAGATTGATCGCCTGATCATGATAGGGTGCAATCGGCTGCCCCCTGCTGTCATGAGAATACCAGGCCCATTCAGGCACCCGACACAAGCCTATTGCATCAGCAGAAAGGAAATAGCCCGCCGCCTTGACGTTTTCAGCATTCAGCTTCGGATCTCGGGTGGAGGGATGAACTGGCCCTTTGGCATCACCAAACTGCAGCAGCAGCAGGGCTCCGAGCGCCCGGCGCGCGCAGGCACCAATGGGGCTCTTGATGACATAGTGACCATCCTTGGCGGCATCCTGAACCTTCTTGCCCATGTCGCCGAACAATGCTCTTGCGAAGAAATCGGCTCGCTTTGGGAACCGGGGCACACGCGGTTCGTCGATGAATGTGGTTGGTGAATCCCGACGCTTGATCCGTTCGAACGGATAGGCGCCCTTGCAGAAGTCGCGCCTGCGATAGGCGTCGGCAGGGCGGGAAATCACTGTCCCCTTGCCCAAGCCCCTTGCCGCCGATGCCGCCGATGCCGCGCCTTGCGCCAGAGGCAGGTCCGTTTCCAGTCGCATCGTGGTCGTAACGACAGAAAGTCCGAAGCTACGTCCGACAAACGGGGCCTCGGCAAAGGTCTGACCGGCGGGATCGTTGCGGATCTCGGTCAGGCCTGCGCTGACCGACAGACGCCAGAGATCTACCTCCGTGGTGGTTTCGCTATGGGCACGGGCCTCGTAACCCAAGAGCCTCAGATAGCTTGCCAGGACAACGGCGGTGTTTGCGGCCAGCAGAGCCGACCGCTCACCTTGCAGGTTCCTGATCCAGTCGCAACCCGGTTCGTCCAGACGCGGTTCGCGCAGGTGATCGACCAGGATGACGATGGCATGGCCGTGATGATTGACGGGATCATGCGGTGTACGCGCCGAATCGAGAACATCGGCATAGATCTGGTCAATGCCGGCGGCATGACTTGACGGTTGGCCAGCCTCCAGTTCGAGACGAAGTTCGTCAATCATCGGGTTGCGACGCGGCGTTGGAAGAAAATGCGCCGGCTCACATGCGCAGATTCCAACCATGGCCGCATCGAAGAAATATGCCGCCGCTTTCAAATGGCGGCTACGCTCCCCTTCCGACGGAGGAATGTCAGCAGCCTGATGGGTAACGGGACCATCTCGTACCGTATCGAACATACCCATGAAACGGGCCATGGCAGGGCCAAGGCTCAAATCACCGGCAGGTGTCGCGAAGGGTTGCTCGGGGAGCACCAAGCTTTCTACAGGCGGTCGCGCCAGCGTTCTTTTCAGCCGTTCGAGGGGAAAGGCGCCTAGGTGAACAGGGCGATCCTTTGTCGAAAACAAACGCATTCTTCTTCCTCCCACTCCTGAGCAACCAAGAGCCTGGGCCTTCCGGGCTGGAGCCCATCCGGCGCATCAAAAATGATCGAGAGCCTGTCGCTCGCCATCGAGAAGCCGCTGCAAGGCGAGCATCAAGGCCTGGTACTCCGAAGCTTCCAGCTTGCCGGCAAAATAGGCATGATGTTCGTCGACCAGCGGACGAAGGGACTGAATCACAGCACGTCCGGCATTTGTCAGTTCCACCTCGACCGACCGGCCGTCGGCACCCTGCCCTGAAACCCGCGCCAGCAATCCCTTTTTCTGCAATTCACGTAGGAGCCGCGAGATGGCAGGTCTCGTTACACCGACATAATGGGCAAGCTCCGAGGGTGTCGTGACGCCTTCCTCACCGACACCAATCAGCACGCACCACATGAGCCGGGTAAGCGCGTGCTTCGCAAGGATGGCCTCCAGGCTCGACTGCAGAAGGTGGGACAAGCGAGACACCCGATAGCCCAGACGCTGATGCAGCCGATAGTCCTTCATTGCGCGCCCTTCTTCTTCTGTTTTCGGGGCAATTTGATGGATGTAGTTATCACTGTCAACTATCTACTTAACAATGATAATCAGATTCGACATTGCGACCTGCGGCCATGCGCCACCCACAGCGTTTGGGTTGGAACGGGACGCATGCGTGAGAGGCTAGGGCTCTGCCACTCCATCAGAACCTTATGGCTTTGCCGTGGAAGACCCGCCTGGTGTCGAGTTGCTTCAGTTTCCGGGATGTTCGGGCATGAATTCGCGCAGTTCCTGCGGACAACGGCAGGCTTTCGCGATCCTGCTGGCCCAATCTACGATGAATTCGCTCCACCTGCACGCCTCGCCGCCGAACAAGGCGGTCATCGCCGAACTGGCGGCAGCTTACGAGAACGACTTTGCCCGTTCCGACTGAAAACAGGCGCATGCAATCCGTCATAACGCATGTCCCGCAATGCCCGGCAGGTCATCCCGCATCTCGCACGTTGGTGCTTGTGATGCGACAAGGATTCATCTCGAACGCAGAATAACGGCGTGTCCGTTTCTTGCATTGGAAACTTGGTACACCGACCTCGATCAGAGAAACTTGCAGAGCATCGACAAGCCTCGTCGCGCACGAGGTTGTTACCTATGTCTTAGGTACAAGATGTTACCTAAGTGTCCGGGCCGGACAATCGGGCAAGTGGCGGACAGGGAGGGATTCGAACCCTCGGTACGCTTTCACGCACACACGCGTTCCAGGCGTGCGCCTTAAACCACTCGGCCACCTGTCCAGGGGGAAACGCGGGGGAAAGCCACCGCGGTTGGTCGGGCGCGATATATACCGAGGATTCTGACGGGATCAACCGAAATCTGACAGATTTTTGACTTCATTTTCCAATTCGCCATGTATAGGAGACGTACATAAGTGATCTCGCATGCAGAGGAGATCACAGAGGAAGCCGAGGGTTGTTGATGGTACGGCTGATATTTCGATTGGGCAGTCTTTTGTCCCTATGTCTGGGCGTCATTGCCGCCACGATCGATTCCATTCAATCTGTTTCGATTTCCTCTGTGGCACTCACGCCAATTTCGGCAACAATTTCCGACTTCAGCCCGGATAGCCTCGTGGCGTTGCAAGCGCTGATCGAGCAGTATCTGGGCCAAGCTACGTGGTCCGCTTTTTCGACCGTCATTTTACCGCAGCCGGCCTTTGCCGTCTTTTTCGGCCTTGCCCTCGTCTTTTGGATGATGGGTTACAAGAAACCCTCGCCTGCCGGCCGCTTTGCAGCCTGAGCGGCAGCACTTTTCATCCCCCGACGCAGGGTATGGTTTTTTCGCCGAATTCGAGCCGCTGCCTTCGCAGATCTGACACTTGATCCTATATTGTCGAACAAGGGCCGACATGACCGGCTGACCCAGGAGGTTCAAAATGTTCCTGATCGACATGTTCAACAAGAAGACATCCATGCCCACCGCGGAAACCGCCTTGCCGGGCCGGGCGGAACCGATCCCGACAGCAATCACTCACTTTGTTTCCGGTCGGCCGCTCAAAGGGCCCGTCCCTGATGGGATGAAGACGGCTTATCTCGGCATGGGGTGTTTCTGGGGTGCCGAGCGGCTGTTGTGGCAGACACCTGGCGTTTATGTGACTGCAGCCGGTTATAAGGGCGGGATCACGCCCAATCCCACCTATCAGGAAACCGTGACCGGACTGACCGGCCATACGGAAGTGGTGAAGGTGGTCTATGACCCTTCCATTATCAGCCTCGAGGCGCTGCTCAAGATCTTCTTCGAGGCCCATGACCCGACCCAGGGCATGCGCCAGGGCAATGATATCGGAACGACCTATCGGTCGGCGATCTATCTTGATGACGACAAGGATCTGGCGGTGGCCGAAGGCGTTCGTGACCGTTTTCAGGCAGCCCTGACTGCAGCGGGGCGCACAAGCCGCATTACGACGGAGATCGCAAGCGCCGGTCCCTTCTATTATGCCGAAGACTATCACCAGCAATATCTGGCAAAGAATCCAAATGGTTACTGCGGCTTGCGGGGAACAGGCGTTTCCTGCCCGATCGGGCCGGCCGCCTGATTGGGCTTGGACCGAAGGCCCCATGCGGAGCCCTTTGATCTGACTGATTTTTTAGCGGCGCCTGCTGAAATTTGCGGCAGGCCTGAAATCTTTACCAGATGAAAAAAATCTGGTGAATTTTTGCGAAAGCCATGCAAGGATGCTGCCCAGCCATGACCCCGGAAAACGGGGCGGCGGTTCCGCAGACACACCCTTTAACCAGAGGGTTTGCGGGAGGACCCAACAAGATCAATAGCAACAACAGGGCTGCACGATGAAAAAAACCCTCCTCAGTCTCTTCGCTCTGGCTGCGATGTCGGCCACCGCGCTCGCGGCCGAAATCAAGCCGGCGCTCGTCTACGGCACGGGCGGCAAGTTCGACAAGTCGTTCAACGAAGCTGCATTCGCAGGCGCAGAAAAGTTCAAGCAAGAGACCGGCATCGAATATCGCGACTTCGAGCCGACGGGCGACACACAGGGTGAACAGGCGATCCGCAACTTTGCATCGCGTGGCTTCAACCCGGTCGTGGCCGTTTCCTTCGCATGGACGTCGGCCATCGAGAAGGTCGCTGCCGAATTCCCGGATACCCAGTTCGTCCTGGTAGACTCCGTCGTTGACCTGCCAAACGTCCGTTCGGTTGTCTACAAGGAGCACGAAGGCTCCTATCTCGTCGGCCTGCTTGCCGGCATGGCATCCCAGACCGGCAAGGTCGGCTTCATCGGCGGCATGGACATCCCGCTGATCCGCAAGTTCGCCTGTGGCTACGAGCAGGGCGCGCGCGCAGCCAAGGCCGACATCGAAGTCTTCCAGAACATGACCGGCACGACCGGTGCTGCCTGGAACGACCCGGTCCGCGGCGGTGAGCTCACCAAGAACCAGATCGACCAGGGTGCGGACGTCATCTACGCGGCAGCCGGTGCGACCGGTCTCGGCGTACTCCAGACGGCCACCGACAACGGCAAGCTGTCGATCGGCGTCGACTCCAACCAGAACCACCTGCATCCGGGTTCGGTTCTGACCTCGATGGTCAAGCGCGTCGACCTCGCTGTCTACAACGCCTATAACGACGCCAAGAATGGCCAGTTTACCGCCGGCGTTCAGGCGCTCGGCGTGGCTGAAGATGGCGTTGGCTACGCGATGGACGAAAACAACGCGAAGCTGATCACCGAAGAGATGAAGGCTGCCGTCGAGAAGGCGAAGGCCGATATCATCGCCGGCACGGTCACTGTTCACGACTACATGTCGGACAACTCCTGCCCCAAGTGATTTAAGCCTGGGCGCAAGGCGGTTTTCCCGCCTTGCGCCCTAACTATGTCTGGGGGACCGGAATGACTGAAAAGAGCCAGGCGCCCGCGATCGAACTGATCGGCATCGACAAGAAATTCGGTGCGGTGCATGCAAACAAGAACATCAATCTGACTGTGGCCAAGGGCTCGATCCACGGCATCATTGGTGAAAACGGCGCGGGGAAGTCGACCTTGATGTCGATACTCTACGGGTTTTACCAGGCCGATAGCGGCAGTATCCAGATCGACGGCAAGCCCGTCACGATCAAGGACAGCCAGACAGCGATCGCCTCAGGCATTGGCATGGTGCACCAGCACTTCATGCTGGTCGAAAATTTTACCGTGCTAGAGAACCTGATGCTCGGCGCCGAGGGCGGCGCGCTTCTCGGCAAGGGTACGGATGCCGCGCGCGCAGCACTTCAGAAGCTGGAAGACGACTACGAGCTGGAGGTCGATCCGGACGCGGTGATCGAGGAACTGCCGGTCGGGCTTCAGCAGCGGGTGGAAATCCTGAAGGCCATGTATCGTGGCGCGGAAATCCTGATCCTTGACGAGCCGACGGGTGTTCTGACGCCCGCAGAGGCGGACCATCTCTTCAAAATTCTGCGCGTCCTTCGCGACGAGGGCAAGACCGTTGTCCTCATCACGCACAAGCTGCGCGAGATCATGGCGATCACGGATACTGTCTCCGTGATGCGGCGTGGCGAGATTGTTGCGACACGCAAGACGGCCGAGACGACCGTGGAGGAACTGGCTGAACTCATGGTTGGTCGGCGCGTGCTCCTGCATGTCGAAAAACAGCCGGCCAGACCGGGCGATGTGTTCCTGTCGGTACGCAACCTGACCGTCAAGGACAACCGAGGCGTTGTCATGGTTGACAACGTCTCGTTCGAGGTACGCTCCGGCGAGATCGTCGGGATTGCGGGTGTAGCGGGCAATGGCCAGAGTGAGCTTCTCGAAGCCATCACGGGGATCCGCAAGCCGACATCAGGCGAGATCTGGATCAATGGCAAGAATGTTGCCGGTCTTGATCCGGCGGAACTGCGTGGCATCGGCGTCGCGCACATCCCCGAGGACCGCCATCACATGGGCCTGGTACTTCCGTTCGAGGAGAGCCAGAACGCAATCCTCGGCTATCACCGCGACGAGCGCTATGGCAAAGGCCCGTTCCTGAACCCTGATCTCATCCGCAAGGCTGCGGTCGACGAGATCGAGAAATACGATATCCGTCCGCCTAATCCACGGCTGAAGACCGCCAACTTCTCTGGCGGCAACCAGCAGAAAATCGTCGTGGCACGCGAGATCGAGCGCGATCCGACGCTGTTGATTGTCGGCCAGCCGACGCGTGGTGTCGATATCGGCGCCATCGAATTCATTCACAAGCGGATCGTGGAAACGCGCGACGCCGGCAAGGCCGTGCTGCTCGTCTCCGTCGAACTCGACGAAATCCGCTCGCTCTCCGACCGCATTCTGGTGATGTTTGCCGGCAAGGTGGTCGGCGAAAAGACGCCGGACACCGGCGAACAGACACTCGGCCTGATGATGGCCGGCATTGCCGCTTGAGGTTTTGATGAGCACTGCATCCGTACCCCTGCCGAACTGGATCAATTATGCGCTGCTGCCGCTGATCAATCTCCTGCTCGCCTTCCTGGTTTCAGGCCTCGTGGTCTGGATCATAGGGGAGAGCCCATGGGAGGCGCTGAAGCTGATGCTGGAAGGCGCGCTCGGCAGTGGCGAAGGCATCGGCTTTACCCTGTATTACGCAACCAACTTCATCTTCACGGGTCTGTCGGTCGCCGTCGCCTATCATGCCGGGCTGTTCAACATCGGCTCGGAAGGTCAGGCCTATCTGGGCGGTCTGGGTGCAGCACTCGCAGCGCTTGCGCTCGATCACTATGTGCCGTGGTATGTAACCATGCCGTTTGCGATTACAGCCGCGGCCCTCTTCGGTGCGGCCTGGGCATTTATCCCGGCCTGGCTACAGGCCAAGCGCGGCAGCCACATCGTCATCACCACGATCATGTTCAATTTCATCGGCGCAGCGCTGATGGTCTATTTGCTCGTCAACGTGCTGATCGTTCCGGGCAAGATGGCACCGGAAACCCGCACCTTCCTTGAGGGCGGCCAATTGCCGAAGCTCGACTGGCTGATCGCCCTGTTCGGCGGCAGGCTCGGCCCTGCGCCGTTCAACGTATCCTTCCTGATCGCGCTTGTGATGTGCGTGCTGGTCTGGGTGCTGATCTGGCGGACCAAGCTTGGCTATGAAATGCGCACGCTCGGCATCAGCCGTTCGGCTGCTGCCTATGCCGGGATTCCCTATGTCAAGATCGTCATGATCACCATGCTGATCTCGGGCGGTCTTGCCGGGATGATGGCCCTTAATCCGGTGCTCGGCGCATCTGCCCGCCTGCAGGTGGAATTCGTTGCCGGTGCGGGCTTCGTCGGCATTGCAGTCTCGCTCATGGGGCGCAATCACCCCGTTGGCATCGTACTCGCTGCCATCCTGTTTGGTATCCTTTACCAGGGCGGTGCCTGGTTATCCTTCGACATGCCGAACATCACCCGTGAGATGATCGTGGTCATCCAGGGTCTCGTGATCCTGTTTGCCGGCGCACTGGAATTCATGTGCCGTCCGATGATCGTGCGGATCTACCAGTCACTGACAAAGGCCTGAGGACGCGACCATGGAATCCTTTGACATGCTCATCAGCATTCTCGGCTCGACGATCCGTCTGTCGATCCCGCTGATCCTCGCAGCCCTTGCCGGGCTTTATTCCGAACGTGCCGGCGTTTTCGACATCGGGCTTGAGGGAAAAATGCTGGCCGCAGCCTTTGCTGCCGCCGCTGCCGCCTTTCTGACAGGATCAGCCTGGCTCGGCCTTCTCTCCGGTATCGGCGTCTCGCTGGTGTTTTCGCTCATTCACGGCTTTGCGTCGATCACCAATCGCGGCAACCAGATCGTTTCCGGTGTAGCGCTGAACTTTGTCGCAGCGGGGCTGACTGTAGTTCTGGGGCAGGCCTGGTTCAGCCAGGGGGGGCGGACGCCACAAGTCTCTGGCGAGGCGCGCTTTTCGCCCATCATTCTGCCGGGTGCCGACATGATGCGTGACGTGCCGTTTATCGGCCCGCTTTACGCCAATGTTATCTCCGGCAACAACATCCTGACCTATATCGCTTTCCTCGCCGTGCCTCTTTCCTGGTGGGTGCTTTACCGCACGCGTTTCGGCCTGCGTCTGCGGGCTGTGGGCGAAAATCCGGGAGCGGTCGATACAGCCGGTATCTCAGTGACCTTCCTGCGCTACCGCGCTGTGTTGATGGCGGGTCTGCTCTGCGGTATTGCAGGTACCTATCTTGCCATTGCCCAGTCCGCTGCCTTCATCAAGGACATGTCCGCGGGCAAGGGCTTCATAGCGCTCGCGGCTCTCATCTTCGCCAAGTGGAAGCCTGTTCCGGTCATGTTCGCCTGCCTGCTCTTCGGCTTCCTCGACGCTTTGGCGAATTTCATGCAGGGCAAGGAAATCCCTGTTATCGGCGAAGTGCCGGTGCAGCTCTTCCAGGCACTGCCTTACATCCTCACCTGCATCCTGCTTGCAGGCTTCATTGGTGCCGCCAATCCGCCGAAGGCCGGTGGTGTTGCCTATACCAAGGAGCGCTGATCCATGGCTCACGACCTGTTCGAAGCGGCGCGCGGCGCGATGAAATTTGCGCATGCGCCCTATTCCAAGTTTCCGGTCGGCGCGGCGATCCGTGCCGATGACGGCAAGATCTATACCGGTGCCAATATCGAGAACCTCTCCTTCCCCCAGGGATGGTGCGCCGAGCCGACCGCGATCGGCTGCATGATCATGGGCGGGGGGAAAAAGATCGTCGAAATGGCCGTTATTGCCGAAAAGCTGGCGCTTTGCCCGCCTTGTGGCGGTTGCCGCCAGAAGATTTCGGAATTCGCCAGTGCTGACACGAAGATCTATCTTTGCGACGAAGTCGGCGTCCAGAAAACGCTGACGATGAACGAGCTTCTGCCGTTCAGCTTCGAGACCGAGGTGCTGGGATGAATGACGCCGTTGATCGGCTGGTCGAGCGCCTTGCAGGCCTGATGCCGCGCTATGCCGTGGTGCTCGGTTCCGGCCTTGGATCGCTTGTCGAAAGCGTGCGTGACCCGATCCGCATTCCCTATGGTGAACTTCCAGGCTTTCCGGTCAGCGCCGTATCGGGTCATGCCGGACAGGTCGTGGCGGGCTATCTGGGTGCCGAGCCGGTGTTGATGATGGCCGGTCGAGTGCATTACTATGAGCATGGCGACCCGACAGCCATGCGTGTTCCGATCGAAGTGCTGCGGGGATCGGCATTCAGAACCTGATTCTGACCAATTCCGCCGGCTCTCTGCATGACGACATGCCGCCAGGCTCGGTGATGCAGATTACCGACCATATCAACTTTTCGGGCAAGAACCCGCTGATCGGCGAAGAGAGCGATGGGCGCTTCGTCGGCATGACCACGGCTTATGACAAGGACCTTGCCGCCGCCATGCGGCATGCCGCCGCTGCGGAGAATGTGCCGCTTCATCAGGGCGTGTATATGTGGTTTTCAGGACCAAGCTTTGAAACGCCAGCGGAAATCCGGATGGCGCGCGTGCTTGGCGCCGACGCCGTCGGCATGTCAACCGTGCCCGAAGTCATTCTCGCACGCTTTTTCGGCCTGAGGGTTGCGGCTGCTTCCGTTATCACCAATTATGGCGCCGGAATGACCGGGGCAGAACAGAGCCACGAGGAGACCAAGGACATGGCGCCGATTGGCGGCAAACGCCTTGCCTCCATCCTGACCCGGATGATCGCTGGCGGAGGATCACACATTGGATCAGACTGAATTGCGCAGCATTGCCTTGCGCGCCCTTTCCCTTCTCGACCTCACCAACCTGAAGGACGATTGCACGCCTCAGCAAATTGAAGCGCTCTGCGCCAAGGCGCAGACAAGCAGTGGTCATACGGCTGCGATCTGCATCTGGCCGCGTTTTGTCAGACAGGCGCGTGGTATCCTGGGCAGCGGACACGCGGTCAAGATTGCGACCGTTGTCAACTTCCCGGGCGGGGATAGCAGTATTGAAACAGTTGTGGCAGAGACCAAAGGCGCGGTTGCCGATGGTGCTGACGAAATCGATCTGGTGATCCCCTATCGCAAACTGATGGCAGGCGACGAGGGCGCCGTCACCGAGATGGTCGAAGCCGTAAAGGCGGCATGTGGAGACGCTCTCCTGAAAACGATCCTGGAAACAGGTGAAATCAAGGACATCGCTCTGATCCGCAAGGCATCGGAACTCTCGATTGCTGCCGGTGCAGATTTCATCAAGACATCGACGGGCAAGGTTCCGGTCAACGCGACGCTTGAGGCAGCGGATATCATGTTGCAGGCGATCCGCGACAGCCGCCGCAAGGTTGGCTTCAAGCCGGCTGGCGGTATTTCCAACGTGATGGATGCGCGCCTTTATCTGCGGCTTGCCGACACGATCATGGGTGAGGACTGGGTGATGCCCTCGACCTTCCGATTTGGCGCTTCCGGCTTGCTGGACGATATTTTGGGCGTGCTTGCCGGCAAGAACTCCAGTGCGACGGGAACGGGGTACTGAGCATGCTGCCGCAGGAAATCATTCGCCGCAAACGCGATGGCGCCCAGTTGAGCGCTGATGAAATCTCTGGCTTCATCAAGGGTCTGAGTGCGGAGACGATCTCCGAGGGCCAGGTGGCAGCCTTTGCCATGGCCGTTTTCTTTCAGGGCATGGAGCCGGACGAAATCGTCGCCTTGACCCTTGCGATGCGCGATTCCGGGGAGGTCTTGCGTTGGGACGGGGTGGGCAAGCCGATTGCCGACAAGCATTCAACGGGCGGCGTGGGGGACAATGTGTCCCTGATGCTGGCCCCGATCGTCGCAGCCTGTGGCCTTGCGGTTCCGATGATCTCCGGCCGCGGGCTTGGTCATACGGGCGGAACGCTCGACAAGCTGCAGTCGATTCCCGGCTATGATGTCATGCCGGACAATGCGACCTTCCGACGTGCTGTCGATGAGGCGGCGTGCGCGATCATCGGTCAGACGGGTGATCTCGCGCCCGCCGACAAGCGGCTTTACGCCATTCGTGACGTCACGGCGACGGTGGAATCCATACCGCTGATTACGGCATCAATCCTTTCGAAGAAGCTTGCGGCGGGGCTTGAAAGCCTGGTGCTGGACGTGAAGTTCGGCAACGGCGCCTTCATGGCGAAGCCCGAAGACGCCGAGGCCCTCGCCCGCTCGCTGGTACGGGTGGCCAATGGCGCAGGCGTCAGGACGACGGCACTGCTGACGGACATGAACGAGCCTCTGGCCGATTGCGCCGGCAACGCGATCGAGGTTCAGAATGCCGTTGATTTCCTCAAGGGCTTGAAGTCTGGCTCAAGGCTTGAAGAGGTCACACTGGCGCTTGGCGCAGAGATGCTGATCAATGCAGGTGTCGAGAGCGATGCTTCAATCGCACTTGATCGCTGCAAGGCCGTACTCTCCTCCGGCGAGGCTGCCGAAATCTTCGGGCGTATGGTGCATGTTCTCGGCGGCCCCTCGGACTTCATGGAGAAGGCTGAGCACTACCTGCCGCAGGCGCCGGTTATCATCCCGGTCGAGGCCGATCGCGACGGCTATCTGGCAAGTGCTGCGACACGGGATCTCGGCCTCTGCGTCGTATCACTCGGCGGTGGCAGACAGCGTCCAAGCGACGCCATCGACCACAAGGTTGGGCTGTCCGGCTTCAAACCGCTTGGCACAAAGATCTCGAAGGGCGAGCCGATCGCTTATGTCCATGCCAATGATCCGGATGCTGCAAAGAGAGCTGCTGACGAGGTGAAGAGCTGCTACGGCATCGGTGACAAAAAGCCGGTCATTTCAAGCGCGATCGGGCAGCGAATTTCCAGCTGAACCTGCAAAGGTCGGAGTGAGCTCCGATCGCCGGCTACCTTCTGAAGACTACTGCACCAAGCGCAGCTGACCGCTTTCGACACTGAAGGATCTGAGCTTCTTGAGAAAACTCATGCCGACCAAAGTCCCTGAGAGGGCCTTGTCACGCAAAACGAAGGCATCAACTTTCTGCACCCTGATCGAGCCGATTTCGACATGGTCAAGCACGACGTGAGCGGCCTTTGTGACGCCATTGGCCGTATTGACCTGATATCGGAAATCGAGTGCTGCAATGCTGTAGCCAAGGCGGCGGGCGGTATCTTCATTGATGGCAATTGTTGATGCGCCGGTATCAATCAAGCCGTCGACCGGCCTGCCATTCATACGAAAATTGCCGGTGAAGTGTCCTCGTGCATCTGCCGCGAGAACGATGGAGCCCGGCGAGAACGCCACAGGTGTCGGCGAGTTCGGCTTCTGCTGAGGCCGTGCTTCTACTGAAGCAATGGATGCCTCGGGTTCAGGCGGATTGGCGATCACCATCTGCATCACCGATGGCAGCTGCGTGGCTGAGACGGCGACCACAGAGGCGAAAACCAGTGTTCTTGCAAGCATGACAGTTTCCGAGTTTGACCTATCGCTTCCGTAGCAAGGTGAGATTGATCGATCATTCACGGCAACAAAAAAGCGGCACCGGGACATGTTTCCGGGCCGCCTTTCTTTCAATCTGGTTAAGGAATTACTTGGTTCCGTACATCCGATCGCCAGCATCACCCAGGCCTGGGACGATATAGCCATTCTCATTCAGGTGGCTGTCAATCGAGGCCGTGAAGACGGGAACATCCGGATGGGCCTCACGGAAATTGCGGATGCCTTCCGGCGCCGCCAGAAGGCAGAGGAAGCGGATGTTCTTGGCTCCACGCTCCTTCAGCTTGTCGATGGCGGCAATGGAGGAGTTGCCGGTTGCGAGCATGGGATCGACGACAATGATCAGGCGCTCGGCGAGATTTTCCGGTGCCTTGAAATAATATTCGACCGGCTGCAGCGTATCGTGATCGCGGTAGACCCCGATGTGAGACACGCGGGCGGCCGGCACAAGCTCCAGCATGCCCTCCAGCAGGCCATTGCCGGCGCGCAGGATCGAGGCAAAGACCAGCTTCTTGCCTTCCAGGATCGGAGCCTGCATTTCCTGCATCGGCGTCTCGATCGTTTCCATGGTGAGTTCGAGATCGCGGGTGACCTCATAGCAGAGAAGCGTCGAGATTTCGCGGAGAAGGCGGCGGAAACTCGACGTGGAGGTTTCCTTGCGGCGCATGATCGTCAGCTTGTGCTGGACGAGAGGGTGATTGATGACTGTTACGCCGTCCATGGATTGAGCCTTCTCTTCTTTTTCTCTTGTGCCATCCTATTTTCACAATCCCGCAAGGGCTCGCAAGAGCAAGCTTTGCTTTTGCAAGCGATTCCCCCATCAGAGCTTTGCAAGCAAGATCGCGCGGGTCTCTTCGTCGACGAAGGCTGCTTCAAGGGCAGTCCGTGTCATGGCGTTGATCTCGTCATCCGTGAAGCCGAACTCTTGCGAGGCGATCTCATATTCCCTGGCGAGGGAGGTATGGAAGAAGGGAGGGTCGTCCGAGTTCAGGCATACACGGACGCCGGCATCACGGAACTGGCGCAGGGGATGGCTCTTGAAGTCCGGAAAGACCTTCAACGCAATGTTCGAGCCTGGACAGACTTCCAGAACCGTACCAAGATCGGCAAGACGGCGAACAAGGTCTGCGTCCTCGATCGCTCGAACTCCGTGGCCGATGCGTGACGGCTTGACGAGATCAAGGGCGTCCGCGACGGAAAAGGCACCACAAAGCTCACCGGCATGGATGGTGATGCCAAGTCCCGCCTCACGCACGATATCGAAGGCTGCGGAGTAATCGGCGACACGGTTCATCCGCTCTTCGCCGGCCATGTTGAAACCGGTGATCAGGGGATGGCTGTAGTGTGCCGCCCATTTTGCCCGGTTAAGGACATTCTCCGGCCCGAGATGTCGCTCACCGATGATAATCATGCGGGACTCAATACCGGTCTTCGCCTTGGCAGCCTCCATCCCGGTTGCAAGGCCACCGATGTATTCATCAGGGCTCAGACCAACGGCTTCGCCATGGTCAGGGGAGACGAAAAGTTCGGCATAGATGGTATCTTCTGCGGCAAGCTCAAGCAGGTAAACCTCGGCAAGCGCGGCATAATCCTCCGAGCTTCTGAAGACCGAGGCGACGTGATCATAGGCGGTGATGAAGCTCGTGAAGTCATGCCAGATATAGGCACCATCCCGAATGAAGGTGGCGGGGTCTATTCCGTATTTCTCGGCCTGGCGATAGGCGAGTGCCGGTGGCGCTGCACCTTCAATGTGAACGTGCAGTTCGGCTTTCTTCAGATGTTTTGTCACAGGAAGCTCCGTCCATGGCGACCGGGCGCAATGCCAAGATGGGCCGCAATCGTTTCGCCGATATCGGCATAGGTGCTGCGAATGCCGACCATGCGCGACTTTATGCCGGGACCGAAGCACATGATGGGCACGCGCTCGCGGGTGTGATCCGTGCCGCGCCAGGTGGGATCGCAGCCGTGGTCAGCTGTCAGCAGCACCATGTCGCCTGGCTTCAGCTTGCGATGCACCTCCGGCAGACGACGATCAAAGGCTTCGAGTGCAGCCGCATAGCCCAGCACGTCGCGCCGGTGGCCAAAGAGCATGTCGAAATCAACGAAATTGGTGAAGACCAGATCCCCATCCTGCGCCTCGTCCATCACCCTCAATGTTGCATCCATGAGCGCCATGTTGCCATTCGCCTTGATGACGCGGCTGACACCCTGCTGGGCAAAAATGTCGCCGATCTTGCCAACGGCATGAACCTGACGCCCCGCCTTGACGAGGCGATCCAGCAGTGTCGGTTCCGGCGGCAGGACGGAATAGTCACGCCGGTTGCCGGTGCGTTCAAAGTTGGACGGATTGTCCCCGATGAAGGGCCGCGCAATCACTCGCCCGATATTGAGCGGATCGACGTGTTTGCGGACGATCTGGCAAAGATCAAGCAGACGCTGCAAGCCGAAATGCTGTTCATGGGCGGCGATCTGGAAGACCGAATCCGTCGACGTGTAGCAGATCGGCTTTCCAGTCTGGATATGCTCTTCGCCGAAGCGGGCAATGACTTCCGTGCCCGAGGCGTGGCAGTTGCCGAGGATGCCGGGCAAATCTGCGTCGCGACAGATCGCGTCGATGAGATCCGCAGGAAAGGCCTCATCACCTTGAGGAAAATAGCCCCAGTCGAAACTGACCGGCGTACCGGCTATTTCCCAATGACCGGAGGGGGTGTCCTTGCCGCGCGAGACCTCTGTCGCAACACCGTGAAGACCGAAAACCCTGGTTGGCGCAGCCATGCCGACAGGCGGACGACCTGTGGCCAGTGTCGAGATGGCAACAAGGCCAAGCGCCGACATATTGGGAAGGTTCAGAGGTCCGGAACGAAGTCCCTTGCGGTCGCCGGCTCCAGCGGCGCAAAACTCGGCGATATGACCAAAGGTATCCGAGCCATCGTCGCCGTAGGATAACGCATCCGGCGCACCACCAATACCAAAAGAATCAAGAACGAAGAGAAAGGCTCGCGCCATTACAACACCTGTGATTGCGCCCAAGCGCCGAAATCAGAGGTGCATGAATAGCGTCACAGGTGGGGCTTTGCAAACTGTCGAATGATCTCCAGTTCAGCAATCTTGGCACTCGATCCTGTCACCAACGCGCTGACGGAAGAAGAATTCACGTGCGATGGTAATTTCTTTCAGGCTAGATCCTGTGAAGGATGGCAGATACATCATCAGGTCATGGTCAACACTGAGTTCAGTACGCACGACGAAGGTATTGGGTATGTCCATGCCGTCCGGGATCGCGACCGTGCTGCCGACGACATAGGGCGCTGCGCCCTTGTTTGCCCAGGACCACGCAACGGTCGAGGCACCCGCATTGTTGATGGTCACGCCCGTGATCTTGATCGACAGGTCTCTCGATGGATAGGGGACGAAGATGCTTTTTGTTACATCTTCCATGACCGTCAGATCAGCTTTCGTAATTTTTTCCGTGCGCGTGATGAGATCGGTGATGGTGCTGGCCGCAAGGGATGCCTTTTTGGCGATACTCAAGCCGACGGTCAGCTCGACCGCTGAGAGATAAAGGACAAGCAGCATCGGCGCGATCAGGGCGAACTCGACGCCACCGACGCCGTCTCTGTTGTGAAGAAGAGCCTTGAGCCGAGACATGGTACGCTTTCCTCCAACCTGTCGAGTGGCCGGACAAAGATGATCGTATGGTGTGGATCGAATGTCAGTCACGGATAGTTCTCGTTCCGGAACGCGGTTGTTGCCAAGATCAGGAAATCCGTGGGCATGGACCCGTCCTGAGGACGAATTGTCGTGATGAACGGACGCACGAGATCCGTCGTGATCTGCCATCTGTAATAGGCGCGCATGATATTGATCGACTGCGGCCCGCCAGGCGCGTAACCGAAGGAGGAAGGGTCAATGTCCGCGAAGGCAGCATTCGATGCCCGAGGAATCACATTCGGAATGTCCTTGAACTCGGGAAAAGACCGAACATCCAGATAGAGCTTCTCGGGATTGGCTATTTCCGCTTCCGAGCAGCGGATCAGAATGCTGATTTCATCGCAGAAGGCCCGGCGAAACTCGGTTCTGTCCTTGTCGGTGGGACGATTCATATTGGCCGTAATCATGCCGGTCCGAAGCTCCCGGCTCATATTGTTTACGGCATTGGTGATGAGTTGCTCGGCTGCAAATGCAACGAACGTCTCGATAATTGCAAAGACGATCAGGAAGTAGGGAACGGCCAGAATTGCAAATTCGATTGCTGCAGCGCCATCACGCGAGCGACTCATCTTCCTGAGAAGACGGAAACTGGATTTCTTACGCTCTAGCTTCTGTTGCCCAATAGTCATCATTCGCGCCCGGGTTTTGAAGACCATCAGACGCTACGTGTCAAATATTGATTTTCCGTTTCTGGCAATCTTAGAATTGCGCGGAACGGAAACAGCCGTTTTAAAGCCTGATCAAGGTCCTGAATTCGTATCGGCGTGTTCTTCACAGTTGGGCGTGCAGGACAAGACCGTGCGGGTCGTCGATTTGAAGACCCGGACAGTGCTGGATTCATCAATGGAAACAAGGATTTTTTCATCCACTATGGCGTTTCCGTCGGCGTCCAGAAGGACAAGGTTGGTTGTTCCGAAAGCGCGACCGGTCAATACAATGGTTTTCGCGTCGGCTACCGTAGCGTCGGCGACCTCCGAGTTTCCGACGATTACCTTGCTCACCGGTCGATCCAGCTTCAGGATGCGTGCACTATTCATATAGACGCGCAAGACATCGTCCTCGGCCCTGGCTTCTTCAAGCGCAGCAAAGCCGCCGACCAATACCAATGGCGTGACGAGCAGCAGTGTCCTGGCGACTTTTTCTATCAGCATTTTGGGGCCTTGCCTCGAATGGGATATCCTTCTCATCCGCAAACATGCCCACTCTTGGTGAATGAAGCGTTAAGCAGTGCAACCCCCTGGGTTTTGTCCTGCAGCAAGCGATCGCCGCGGGAGGCCGCGCAAAAAGATGTTTCTCGCCCGGACTGCCCCCGTCAAGGGCCCTGGACGCATTGTCAGATACGCCCAAGTACCCGGTCCTGCCTCCCACTCGCCTTACGGAGGCGATAATCAGCTTGACAAAAACATACCGCTAACCCATTGTCTTTGTTGATCTATCAATAAGAATTTCTGGCGGTTTATGCGGCATTTTCGCAAGTATTATCGGGAATTGTTTACCACAGCTTCGAGGAATGAACGTTCAGCTTTTGGTAACTTTCTTTCTTAAGGCGATAGCAAGGGGCTGACGGTTAGGTTCACGACATCCGAGCAACGGAGAACAAGTTGCCGGGAGTGCTGATCAAACCCTTGTGGAGTAGGAAAGAACATGACCAAGATTTTCGCACGTTTCATGAAAGACGAATCCGGCGCGACCGCCATCGAATACGGCCTGATCGCTGCCCTGATCTCCGTCGCCCTCATCACCGGCGCCACGACGCTCGGCAACGCGTTGGACGACCAATTCAACGATCTCGCAACGAAGCTCAATGACAACTGATGATTTTGACCGCGGCGTAACCGTCTCGTTCAGCAGCCGCCCAACTTTGGGCGGCTTTTCTGTATGGTCGGCTTCTCCAAGCTGGTTTTTACCGCTTCACCAAATCTTCATCAGTTAAAACTCAAGATGCAGTGTTCAGGGGTGGGATTATTGTCATGTTCGAAGCAGTTGTGTTCTTGGCGGTGCCGATGAGCCTAGTGCTGGCAGCGCTGACTGATTTCCTGGAAATGAAGATCCCTAATCGCATCCCGGCTGTTTTGATTGCGGGGTTCTTTGTCATTGCCCCTCTCTCGGGTCTTTCCTTCATCGAATTTGGCTGGCACGTTGCGGCGGGCGCCGCCGTCTTTTCCGTCTGCTTTGCTCTGTTTGCTCTGGGCGTGATGGGCGGTGGCGATGCCAAATTGCTGACAGCTGCTGCCGTCTGGTTCGGTTTCAACCAGTCTCTTTTTGAGTTCCTTGCTTTTACAGCATTGCTCGGTGGTGCCTTGACGATTGCCGTCATTCTTCTGCGCGCAAACTGGGATCGATTGGCCTATGCGGGCATTCCCTTGCCGCAGACGCTGATGATGGCAAAGAAGGTTCCTTATGCGATCGCCATCGGCGCGGCGGGTCTGTTGACCTATCCGCAATCTCCTCTGGTTCTTGAAGCGATCAGCCGCATCCAGTAGTCGCGCGACTAAACCGCCCGTTAACTACAGATGTAGATGTCTTATTAACCATAAGTACACCAATTCCTGATCAATCTCTGAGGCACAGTTTGTCGTGCCTCTCAAGGATCGATCATGAAACCCGCGCGTATCATCATTCTCGCCGTTGCCGTCGTGGCAGCCGGTATGGCAGGTCTCCTCGCCATGCGTCTCGGCGGCAATCCGAAAGTCATCGTCGAACAGACTGCGGCGCAGATCCAGAAAGAACCGACCGTCAATGTGCTTGTTTCTTCAAAGAACATGCCGGTCGGCGCAAGGCTTGATCCCGATTCCATGCGCTGGATGGCATGGCCAGAAGGCAGCGTTGTCGAAGGTTTCGTTACGGAGACGGCACGACCCGATGCCTTGACGGAGCTCACGGGTTCGGTGGTGCGTCTGCCGATGTTCGACGGCGAACCGATCCGCCGCGAGAAGATCGCTGATTCATCCTCGCGCATCCTGTCCTCGCTTCTGCCTTCGGGCAAGCGGGCTGTGTCCACCCAGATTTCGGTGGCAACGGGCGCGGGCGGTTTCATCCTGCCCAATGACCGTGTCGACGTCATCATGGTTCGCCGTGGCGATGGCGAAAACTTCCTGACAGAGAACATCCTGACAAATGTGCGGGTGCTGGCCATCGACCAGCAGATCCAGGAGCAGCCGGACGGCTCTGCGGCAGTCGTGGGCACGACTGCGACCCTTGAGCTGACCCCGGAACAGGCGAAGGTCATCATCGTTGCCCAGCAGGTCGCAGACCGCCTGTCGCTTGCCCTGCGTTCGGTTGCCGATGCGCAGGAGGAGGACACAAGTGCTGCCGGTTACCTGCTGAGCGGCGGTTCGGGTCAGCCGGCAATTCAAGTCATCAAGTCAGGTCAGGTGGTGCGGACAGACGCTGTCACCACCGGTGCGGTCAGCGAGTGAGCGGGGGACGGAACGTGGAACATCTGAAATGCAAACTTCTTCGACCCCTCGCCGGTAGCCTCGTATTCGCGCTGGCAATCACTGGTTCAGTCGATCTGACGGGTCCGGTCTTTGTCATGGAAACGGCGCAGGCAAGTCAGCAGGCCGTGATGAGAATTACCCAGGCAGGGCCTGGTACGCGCAAGACCGTCAAGCTCGGATTGAACAAGGCTCTGGTTGTCGACCTGCCGGCAGATGCCCATGACATTCTGGTCGCCGATCCGGAAATGGCTGATGCCGTTACCCGCTCCTCCCGGCGGATCTACCTCTTTGGTAAGACAGTCGGCCAGACGAATATCTTCATCTTCGGTGCGGACGGGAACGAGATCGTCAGCCTCGACATCGAGATCGAACGTGACATCTCGGGACTGGAAGCGAATCTCAAGCGCTTTATTCCTGATTCGGACATTTCCATCGAAATCGTCTCCGATAACATTGTCATGACCGGGACCGTGCGGACACCACAGGATGCAGCTCGTGCCCAGAACCTCGCACAGGCCTTTCTCAAGGGTGGTGAGGCAACAACGCGCAATCAGGTTGCATCTGGCGGCGATAATGGCGGAGACGTTGCGATCTTTGCCGAGCAACGCCAACAGTCGCAGATCGTCAACCTGCTGACCATCGAGGGCGAGGACCAGGTCACTCTGAAGGTCACTGTGGCTGAGGTCAGCCGTCAGGTTCTGAAACAGCTTGGCTTCAGCGGCAACATTCAGGACGGCAGCAGCGGCATCGGATTTACAAATCCTGCCAATCTCGGGAATTCTGTCAACCTCACCAACCTCGCGACCGGTGCCATCGGAGGGCTATTGCCGAGCGCAAGCGGTTCGGTCGGGGGTTTTGCCTTCCAGAGCTACATCAATGCGATGGAGCAGGCTGGCGTGATGCGCACCCTTGCCGAGCCAAGCCTGACCGCGATTTCTGGCGAGTCCGCCAATTTCTATGTCGGGGGAGAGTTCCGCCTCGCTGCTGAACAGGATGTTTCGAGCGAAGATGGCCAGACGTCGATCACCCGGACCATTGAGACCGTCGATTATGGAATTGAGCTCAACTTCCGCCCCGTCGTTCTCGCTCCTGGTCGCATCAGCCTGAGAATCGAGACCAATGTGTCCGAACCCACATGGGAAGGATCGCAGGTAACCGGAAACTCGCTGCGTCAGGTCCCCGGGAACACCTTTCTGTCGATCCGCAAGCGCGAGGCATCCACCACGGTGGAACTGCCCTCCGGTGGTTCGATCGTGATTGCCGGTCTGGTCCAGGACAATATCCGCCAGGCGATGTCCGGATTGCCGGGCCTTTCGAAGGTGCCGGTGCTGGGTACCCTCTTCCGAAGCAAGGACTTCCAGCGGAACGAGACGGAGCTGGTGATCATCGCCACGCCCTATCTGGTTCGGCCTGTTGCGCGCAACCAGCTCTCGCGACCCGACGATAACTTCAATCCGGAAAACGATGGCGCCACCTTCTTCCTCAACAAGGTCAACAAGGTCTATGGCCGCCGCGAGAACACCATCAATCCGGGCCAGTATCACGGCTCCGTCGGCTTCATCTACAAGTAAGCAGAGGTCCAAGATCCATGAAGAAGACCTCCAACGCCCGCAACGAAAGCCAAGCTATCATGGCCAGATCCGCTGATTTTCTTCCCCGCCTTGGCATTGCCATGCTTCTGTTAAGCAGCGCTCTTGCGCTGTCCAGCTGCGGCAACTTGAACAAGGACGGAATGAGCACCGGTGCAATCCCGGACGATTACCGGACACGCCATCCGATCATGATCAACGAGGTGGAGCATACGCTGGATGTTCCGATTGCCTCCGGTGATCGCTCATTGACGATCGGGCTGCAGGATTCGATTTCCGGCTTTGCCCAGGAGTATCGTAACTCCTCCTCCGGCGTCATCCAGATCATGGCACCGGAAGGGTCGCCGAATTCCGGCGCTGCCGCGCACGCGCGCAAACAGATCCGGCAATTGCTGGTCGCACGCGGCATCCCTTCGAACAGGATCATAGAAACCAGCTATCATGCGCAGGCGAATGGAGATGCGGCTCCCATCCGGCTGAGTTATGTGGCAACGACTGCGGTCACCAACCAATGCGGTGAGTGGCCTGAAGACCTGCAAAACAACACATTCTCAAACCGCAACTATCACAATTTCGGATGCGCCACCCAGAGCAACCTGGCCGCGCAGATCGCCAATCCCATGGATCTCGTGACACCGCGTGCGCAAGCTCCCATCGACGCTGGCCGCAGGTCAACCGTGATCGGGCAGTACCGCACGGGCAGCGACCCCTCATCCGACTGAGGCAGACTTGGAAGACAGGACAAGATCATGAGTGCGATCGACTATGAAATCGAGGACAGGACGCAGGCGACGGAGCGACATGCCGCGGAGCCGGTGCGACCGAGCGACGTGGAAGGCCTGCGTCCGCTGCCACGCATCTCCATCCATGCGTTCTGTATCAGCGAACGGGTCCAGCGGGTGATGGAACAATGCGCCCATGACCGGCGCATGAACAGGGTGAGCCTTCGGATTACCCATGGCAACATTGCCGCGGCAGCCAACATGTTCAGTTCGACGCCGACGCCGAACCTGATCATTCTGGAAACCGATGCACAGCCGTCCGCGGTGCTGGAAGAGCTTTCTCCGCTTGCCGAAGTCTGCGATCCCAGTTCGCGGGTTATCGTTATCGGTCGGCACAATGACATTGCGCTCTATCGCGAACTGATGCGCAACGGTATTTCGGAATACATCGTCTCGCCGTTCTCGATGGCGGACATGATGAGCGCCATTTCCGCGATCTTTGTGGACCCAGAGGCCGAGCCGCTTGGCAAGACCATTGCCTTTATCGGTGCCAAGGGCGGTGTCGGCTCGTCGACGCTGGCACATAACTGCGCCTTCGGCATCTCTACGCTTTTTACCACTGAAACGGTTCTTGCAGATCTCGACCTGCCTTTTGGCACGGCCAATATCGACTTTGATCAGGATCCGGCTACAGGCATTGCCGAGGCCGTTTTCTCACCGGAGCGACTTGATGAGGTGTTCCTGGATCGCCTTCTGACAAGCTGCTCGGAGCATCTTTCACTTCTTGCTGCCCCATCCCTTCTTGATCGGGGATATGACTATGATCGGGCGGCATTCCAGCCAATCCTGGAGCTGCTGCAGCGGACAGCACCTGTCACTGTGCTCGACCTGCCCCATGCGTGGTGCGAATGGACGAGGACCGTACTTTCCGAAGCTGACGAGATCGTCATCACATGCGCACCGGATCTCGCCAATCTGCGCAACGCCAAGAACATGATCGATGCGCTGCGGAAGCTGAGGCCCAATGACAAGCAACCGCATCTGGTGCTCAATCAGGTTGGAATGCTGAAACGGCCAGAGATATCGCCACAGGATTTCTTCGAGCCGCTGGAACTCGAGCCCGTTGCCATAATTCCGTTTGACGCTGTCCTGTTCGGCACCGCCGCAAATAGCGGACGCATGATTGCTGAACTGGATGCCAAGTCACCAACGGCGGAGATCATGTCGCAACTGGCACATCTGGTCACCGGGCGGGCAACGCTGAAGAAACCCAAGAAGTCGGGTCTCGGATCATTGCTGGGCATGCTCCGCAAGAAGTAACGCACAAAACAGAGACGGAAGAGACACATGTTTGGCAAGCGCGGAAGCGACGGATTCGGAAAAGGCGGCACGGGCACAGGCACGCTGTCGGCCCCGCCGCCTGCCGCAACGACGGCACGCTCTCCCTCAAGCCCGATCGAACCAGGCTCGCCTGAGGTTTCCACGCGTCAACAGGTGACACCGCCTCCTCTTCAGGCTGCACCGGCGCGCAAGAAACCGGCGCGCACCGATGACTATTACGATACGAAGTCACAGGTCTTTTCGGCTCTGATCGACACAATCGATCTGTCGCAGCTGGCCAAGCTGGACGGCGAGAGCGCGCGTGAAGAAATCCGCGACATCGTCAATGACATCATCACGATCAAGAATTTCGCCATGTCGATCTCCGAGCAGGAAGAACTGCTCGAGGATATCTGCAACGACGTGCTGGGTTATGGTCCGCTGGAGCCACTTCTGGCACGTGATGACATTGCCGATATCATGGTGAACGGCGCCGGCCAGACGTTTATCGAAGTCGGCGGGAAAACGATTGAGTCAGAAATCCGTTTCCGCGACAATTCCCAGCTGCTTTCGATCTGCCAGCGTATTGTCAGCCAGGTCGGTCGCCGTGTTGATGAATCGAGTCCGATCTGCGACGCCCGCCTTCCCGATGGCTCGCGTGTCAACGTCATTGCTCCACCGCTTGCCATTGACGGCCCGGCGCTGACCATTCGTAAGTTCAAAAAGGACAAGCTGACGCTGGCGCAGCTGGTCAAATTCGGCGCCATCACGCCGGAAGGTGCCGAGGTTCTCCAGATCATCGGGCGCGTCCGTTGCAACCTTGTCATCTCGGGTGGAACCGGCTCGGGTAAGACAACATTGCTGAACTGCCTCACAGGCTTCATCGACGCCGATGAACGCGTCATCACATGCGAGGACACGGCCGAACTTCAACTGCAGCAACCGCATGTCGTGCGCCTCGAAACACGCCCGCCAAATATCGAAGGCGAGGGTGAAATCACCATGAGGGATCTGGTGAAGAACTGCCTGCGTATGCGCCCCGAACGAATTATCGTCGGTGAAGTGCGCGGACCGGAAGTCTTCGACCTCTTGCAGGCGATGAACACCGGTCACGACGGTTCGATGGGTACAATCCACGCCAATACACCGCGCGAATGCCTGAGCCGTATGGAATCGATGATCGCCATGGGTGGATTTTCGCTCCCTGCCAAGACGGTGCGCGAGATCATTGCCGGGTCGATTGACGTCATCATACAGGCCGCCCGTCTGCGCGACGGTTCGCGCCGCATCACGCATATTACCGAAGTTATCGGCATGGAAGGTGACGTTATCATCACCCAGGATCTGATGCGCTACGAGATCGAAGGCGAAGACGCTGCCGGCAAGATCATTGGTCGCCACATGTCGACCGGGATCGGAAAACCACATTTCTGGGATCGCGCTCGCTACTACAATGAAGACAAGCGCCTGGCTGCGGCTCTGGATGCCATGGAAGCCAAGTCGAAGGGGATCTGATCAGCATGTTCGGCCTTGACCCCATCATGATTGCAATTGTCGCGCTCTCCGCTGTTGCGACTGCTGCGATTGCCTATGGTCTTCTCTATTCGCAGATCGAGACCGAGAAGAAGACGGCGAGCCGTATCGGCCGCGTCAAGGCCGCCGAGACGGACATGACCAAGGTCAAGGCGGCCCGGGATCGGGTTCAGGAGATCTCCAAACGCCGAAAATCCGTTCAGGATTCGCTGAAAGACCTTGAAAAGAAACAGCAAGAGCGGACAAAGAAAGCCAAGCAACTCAGCCTGAAGGCGCGGCTCACCCAGGCCGGGATCAGCATCAGCGAAGTTCAGTTTTACATGATGAGTGCGGCGTTTGCCCTCGTCATCGCGGGCATGTCATTTCTAGCGGGAATACCCCTTCTGGCCGTCGCAGGGCTCGCTTTCGTGGCGGGAATCGGCTTGCCGAGGTGGATCGTCGGCTTTCTTATCAGCCGTCGGCAAAAGCAGTTCCTGGAGGAATTTCCAAACTCGCTCGATGTGATGGTGCGCTCGATCCGCTCGGGCCTTCCGTTGAACGACGCTGTTCGGCTGATTGCCAGCGATGGTCAGGAACCGGTCAAGACAGAGTTTCGTCGAATCATTGAGTCGCAGCAGGTTGGCATGAGCATCCCCGAGGCCTGCACGCGCATGCAGCAGACGATGAACCTGCCGGAAGTAAAGTTCTTCGGAATCGTCATCGCCATTCAGTCCCAGGCAGGTGGCAACCTCTCCGAAGCGCTCGGTAACCTGGCGCGCGTTCTGCGAGACCGCAAGAAGATGAAAGCCAAGGTCCAGGCGCTTTCGATGGAGGCGAAGGCTTCAGCGGCCATTATCGGTGCCCTGCCCTTCATCGTCGCCCTTCTCGTCTATCTGACATCCCCCGATTACATCATGGTGCTGTTCACGGACCCCCGCGGCCACCTGATCCTCGGTGTCTCTGCAGTATGGATGTCCATCGGCCTTCTGGTCATGCGCAACATGATCAATTTCGACATCTAGGGGAGAGAGAGGCGATGACAGAGGATCTTGCAGCACGCCTTACCGATCCGGCACTCCTGATCGCGATCTTTGTCGCTATTGCCGTCTTTGCCACGCTTTACACAATAGCGGTGCCGCTTCTGGAGCGGGGTGATCTGAGCAAACGCATGCGGGCCGTCTCGACCGAACGGGACCAGATCCGCGCACGCGAAAGAGCCAAGCTGAACAGCGAAGCAGCCAACGGACGCCAGTCTCTCAGGGCGAACAATAACCAGTCAGTCAGACAAATTGTCGAGCGTTTCAACCTTCGCAAGGCGTTGGTTGACGACAAGACTGTAGACAGGCTCAAATCTGCAGGGTTGCGCTCCCAGAACGCACTGAACATATTCCTGCTTGCGCGTTTCCTGCTGCCATTCGTCACTCTGGTGTTGACCGGGCTTTACATTTTCGTCCTTGGCGGCCTTGCCGACAAAGCTTTGCCGGTAAAGATTCTTGTTACAATCGTCGGTGGCTATGTCGGCTTCTATTTGCCGAACATTTACGTGTCGAACCTGGTGACCAAGCGACAGGCTTCGATCAAGCGTGCATGGCCGGATGCACTTGACCTCATGCTGATCTGCGTTGAAGCGGGCATCTCGATCGAGGCCGCCATGCGACGCGTGGCCGAAGAAATGGCCGATCAGTCGCCCGAACTGGCGGAAGAAATGGTACTGACCACAGCCGAACTGTCGTTCCTGCCGGATCGACGCGTGGCGCTTGAAAACTTGGGTATCCGCACGCAGCTAGACGGCGTCAAAAGCGTAACGCAAGCCCTGATCCAGGCAGAGCGGTACGGGACACCGGTTGCTCAGGCACTTCGCGTTCTGGCGCAGGAAGGCCGCGACGAGCGGATGAACGAGGCAGAAAAGAAAGCTGCTGCCCTTCCCCCCAAGCTCACCGTGCCGATGATCCTGTTTTTTCTTCCAGTGCTGATCGCGGTCATCTTGGGTCCCGCGGGCATCCAGGTTTCGGACACATTCTGATCCGGACAAACCGGTCCAGGTCGTGGCGACAATTGGTTTGGGTCAGTGGACGGTCTGCTGCTCTTCGCGAAGCAGATCCAGCGCTTCCTGCAAGGCAGCCACCAGAATGTCGGTGAGCTCGTCAGCCTTACTTTCGATGAGCATCACCTTCGTGCTCATTTCCTGCTGTTCAAAATACTGATCAGGTCCGTCTGTCATTTTTTATTCCCCATCTTCCGAATCACATCTCGGCTGGGGTCCAGAATGGTTAATGGAACTTGCGCAGAGCTTTCACCTGCAAAACCGGCTTAAAGCAAGTGTCTGACAGAGAACTCACACCAGGACAGCCTGTTCCACACGGTCACGGCTTCCAAAGAACTTGATGTAGCGCTCGACTTCCTTGGCATCGCCAGTCGCCTTACGGGGATTGTCCGACAGCTTGACGGCCGGGTGACCATTGGCTTCGGATACCTTGCAGACGATGGAAATCGGCTTCAGACCGGCAATCTCATGGGGCGCACATCCGGAGAAATCATTTGTGAGATTGGTGCCCCAGCCGAAGCTCATCCGGACCCTCCCTTCGAAATGGCGATAGGTGTCGATGATTGCATCGACATCCAGACCATCGGAAAAGATCAGCAGCTTCTGGCGTGGGTCCCGGCCCATCTTTTTCCACCATTCGATGATCTTTTCACCGCCTTCGATCGGGGGAGCACTGTCAGGGCGGAAACCGGTCCAGTCGGCCACCCATTCCGGCGCATGATCGAGGAAGGATGCCGTTCCAAAAGCGTCCGGCAATACGATCAGGAGGTTGCCTCCGTAGAGACGGTTCCAGTCTTTCAGGACTTTATAAGGCGCCGCTGCCAGCTCCTCATCATTACGCGCAAGAGCAGCGGCGACCATTGGCAGTTCATGGGCATTGGTGCCGACGGCTTCGAGATCGGAATCCATTGCGAGAAGGACATTGCTCGTGCCCGTAAAGGCCGGTCCCACACCTTCCTTCAAGGCCTCGACGCACCACCGCTGCCACAGGAAACTGTGGCGACGGCGGGTGCCGAAATCGGAAATCCTGAGGCCGGGAAGTTCTCTCAGCCGTTCGACCTTGGACCACATCTTGGCCTTGGCACGGGCATAGAGGACATCGAGCGTGAAATAACCGAGCGAGCGCATGGCAGCGCGGCTGCGCAATTCATTGATGATGGCGAGCGCCGGGATTTCCCAGAGCGTCGTTTCCATCCAGGAGCCGGCAAAGGTCAATTCGTACTGGCCATCGCGTTTGGACAATTGATATTCAGGCAGCTGAAGATTGCTGAGCCAAGCCAGAAATTCAGGTTCGAAAATCTGGGCGCGACCATAAAAGGAGTTGCCGGCAAGCCAGATCAGCTCCTTCTTGCTCAGTCGCAACGAACGAACATAATCAAGCTGGTCACGCAGTTCCTGCTCATCGATCTCATCGGCGAGGCGCACCGACGTGGTCCGATTGATGAGCGTGAACTTCGCGTGAACCCTCGGATGCAGCTTCCAGATCATCTGCAACATCAGCAGCTTGTAAAAGTCTGTATCGAGGAGACTGCGGACTATGGGGTCCAGTTTCCACGTATGGTTATGGACCCGTGTCGCTATGTCTGTCTTGGTCATGAAGTCACTGCCCTTCCGACCCGTTTGCCCGCAACGGGTCAGACGGGCGAGATCCACCTCGCCCGCTTCCGCTGCAACTTATCGGCAATGATGGTGTGCTTGTCCAGACACTGACATGCACTTCGACCGCGGCAGGGTTGGAGAGATGCTGTTCGAAAAGACCCGCCACGCCGATGCAATGGGCAAGCAGTATCAACACCCACTGCCCATAACAACCTCACTCGGTGGCTGTGGTTTCCCCCTGCGGGACGACCCTGACAGGCCCGTCAAGCGATGGCGGCACTGGCTCGATCGATTCGTTCGCCGGGTTTTCAGGTTCGATCGCATTGCCCCACCATTCGACCGGCACCCAGATGAGCATCAAGAGCAGAAGGGCGGTCAGCAGAATGATCAGGACCGGGCGACCGGTAAAGCCCTGGCGCGCTTCAGTCTTGGTCAGGGTCGGCTCGGGACGTGCGCCGCGGGTGCGGCGATCCTCAGTCTGATCGGGGAGATCGGTTCGGCCTGCCATGATACCTCCTTGTTGTTTCTTCAGATCACGAGACCTTTGAGAAACAACGGAGGCTTGGCTGGTTTGTTCCAAGCCCGGAAAGCTGCCTGTGGGCCCGCAGACGTCAGTAGCCCAAGCGACGATCAACCGTGTACTGAAGTGGCAGACCGGCCTCGAGCCTGACTATCTGTTGCTCGACATGCGCAAAGAGTGCGCCGACCTCGGACGAGGCTGCAGCGTGAGGTGTAATCGTGACGTTTGGCATCGACCAGAGTGGGCTGTCGGCTGCCAGCGGTTCCTGTGCGAAGACATCAAGCGAGGCAGCTTTGAGTGAGCCATCCTGCAGACAGGCGATCAGATCGGCTTCGTTCTGGCTGCCGCCACGTCCGGCATTGAGGAATATCGGGCCGCCGAGAGGTCCCTTGCGATGAAGCTTTTCAAACAGTGAGCGGTCATACAGACCCTTGGTTTCCGGCGTCAGCGGCAGGAGGCCGACCAGCAGATCGGTTTGTTTGAGAAAGGTTTCGAGACTACCGGCATCAAAGGTCTCAACACCACCGATCTCCTTTTTGCTGCGAGACCAGCCGATGACGTTGAAACCCATGATCTTGAGCTTCTGCACGCTATCCAGACCCAGCACTCCCAGCCCCATGACGCCGACGGTGACGTCACGGGCCTCTGGCTGGCTTATGACTTCGTTCCACACATGCTGTTGCTGCTGCTTCGCGTACAGCGCACCATGCCGAAGGTGATGCAGGCATTGCCAGACCACCCATTCGCTCATGCGGTCGGTAAGGCTCCGATCAACGAAGCGGACGATCGGGACCTCTGGAAGCTCATAGGTCGTCAGGATATGGTCGACGCCTGCGCCACCGGAAAAGATGACCTTGAGGTTGGTGGCCTTGGCAAACAATCCAGGATCGGGTTTCCAGACGATGGCATAGGTGGCGTCAGACAGGTCCCTGCCAAGATTGGCGGGATCACCCTTGTCGATGACCGGCCTGTTCGGAAAAGCCGTTTTCAAGGCCGCGACGACGCTTTCGCGCGCGAATTTCAGATCGATGATGATCGGGGAAACGTGTTGCATGTGAGATTCCATCACTGGCTGATGCCGCCAATTTCGACGGCTTCGAGATTAAGGGCGGCCGCCATGAGAGCCTTGGTGTAGTCTGCCTTTGGAGCGGCAAAGACCTCGGCGGCGGGGCCTGCTTCAACGACCTTGCCGCCTCTCATGACGATCAGTTCGTTCGCCAGGGCGCGGACCACCTTCAGGTCGTGGCTGATGAAGAGATAGGCCAGATCATGGCGGGCCTGGAGGACTCGCAGAAGATCGACGACCTGGGCCTGAACCGTCATATCGAGCGCCGAAGTCGGCTCGTCGAGCATGACAAAGCGGGGTTTGAGAACCATGGCGCGGGCGATCGCAATACGTTGACGCTGGCCACCGGAAAATTCATGCGGATAGCGCCAGCGGGTTGCCGGATCGAGCCCAACTTCTTCAAGCCCCCAACAAACGCGTGCATCCCTTTCAGCTGCTGAAAGCGATTTCTCGTGAACCTTCAATCCCTCGGCGATAATCTCACCCACGGACATGCGAGGGCTCAAAGAGCCGAAGGGATCCTGAAAGACGACCTGCAGCCGGTCGCGCAGGGGGCGCATCTGGCGATAGGAAAAGCCGTCGATCTGGTTGCCGATGAAGCTGATAGGGCCGCGGGACGAAATCAATCTTGCCAGAGCAAGACCAAGTGTCGTCTTGCCGGACCCTGATTCGCCCACGACGCCCAGCGTCTGGCCGGCACGCAGCTTCAGGTCAACGCCGTCGACCGCCTTGATATGGTCGACGACGCGGCGCAAGAAACCGGCCTTGACCGGAAACCAGACACGGATGTCATTTCCCTGCATGACCACGGGCTTGGTCGTGTCGATGGCGGGCGGCTCTCCGCGCGGTTCGGAGTTCAGAAGCTTGCGCGTATAATCGTGCTGCGGATTGTCGAAGATCTGAGCAACTGGCCCCGCCTCTACGATTTTGCCCCCTGTCATGACGCAAACCCGGTCAGCGAATTTGCGGACAATGCCAAGATCATGCGTGATGAACAGCATGGACATGCCATGCTCGCGCTTCAGCCTGCCAAGAAGATCGAGGATCTGGGCCTGGACTGTCACATCAAGCGCCGTGGTCGGCTCATCGGCAATCAGGAGCTTGGGGCGATTGGCAAGTGCCATGGCGATCATCACGCGCTGGCGCTGTCCGCCCGAGAGTTCATGGGGATAGGCGCCGAGGCGCTTTTCAGGATCGCGGATGCCGACCTGTTTCAAGAGTTCCAGGACACGCTGCTTTGAAGCGGCGCCGGTCAGAGACTGGTGAAGCGAGAGAATCTCGCCGATCTGCCGTTCGATCGTGTGAAGCGGATTGAGCGATGTCATCGGCTCCTGAAAAATCATGGTGACATCGTTGCCACGGACGGAGCGCAAACTTGCATCGTCAGCCTGCATCAGATCCTGGCCTTCAAAAAGGATCTCACCGGAGGGGTGACTGGCGGCCGGATAGGGCAGAAGCTTCAGAATGGAGGCAGCCGAAACAGACTTGCCCGACCCGGATTCGCCCACCAGAGCCAGGATCTCGCCCCTTGCAATATCAAAGCTGACGCGGTCCACCGCCAGGCTTTCCTTGCCGCCCTGATGGAAGGCGACCGAGAGATTGCGAACGGACAGGAGGGGTTGCGTCATGCGGAAAGGCTTTCGGCGAGGGAGGTTAGTGTTTCGACGTCCGGGCGAAGGACCTTCAACGGAGTTATCGGAAGTCTACCGCGCACAGGATGAACGAGTTCATCAATGTCAGTCAGACCAGTGTCGGCCGAGAGAAAGACGGAGCATCCTGCGAAAATCGCGCTGGCCAAATGGATGGCGTCAGGCAGCTTGGTTTTAGCTGATCGTGCTCTGATAAGCGAGGCGATCAAAAAGACTTCAGACGTTGGCTGCACGGTATTGAGCCACAATCCGCCTCCCATCCAGCTTTCATAGGTAGCTATGAGGTCGCGATTGCCGTCCGCTAGCGGCTTGACCAACAGTTCGCTATAGGTGAGCGCGCTGGTAAACGGTATATGTCCGTATAGGCGACAGGTAGCCAGCAAGGCCGTAAGATGTTCCTGTTCGGGGATCTGAACCTCTTTGAACAGGATAAGCACATTCGTATCGAGATAAATGGTAGTAGGCCCCGTCATTCATCGTCCCACTCGTCACGCAATTCGCGGATCCTCTGAACCGCCTCAGCCATTGATCCGCCATGGCTATAACGACCAGGGAACTCCTGACGATGCCTCAGGAGTTTTGCGAGGTTTTCTCTCACGTCAGCATCCGCGCCCTCAAGGCCGAAGAACGACGTGAGTGGATTGTCGTCCTGCGAGATCATCTCGACTGTAACACGCGCCAGTCCCGTTTCAGGTAACCCCTCGCGCACATCCTCGGGCAGCTTTTCAACCGGGTAATGATCCTTGACGATCTTGTTCATGACGACGCTCTTCCGGCCTGACTTCCGTCGATAATGCCACAAACCGTTGTGTTTGACGAACCTCTCTTCATCGGAATGTCTTCCTCGGATCGAAGGCGTCGCGCACGGCTTCGCCCACAAAGATCAGGAGCGACAGCATGATTGACATGGTGAAGAAGGCGGTCAGGCCAAGCCAGGGGGCCTGGAGGTTGCGCTTGCCCTGGGCGATCAACTCGCCCAGCGAAGGCGAACCGGGCGGCATGCCGAATCCGAGGAAGTCCAGAGAGGTGAGGGTCGTGATGGAACCCGACAGGATGAAGGGCAGGAAAGTCAGCGTTGCCACCATGGCATTGGGCAGGAGGTGTCGGAACATGATGGTGGCATTGTCGACGCCAAGCGCGCGGGCGGCATTCACATATTCGAAATTTCGCGCGCGCAGGAACTCGGCCCGCACGATGCCGACGAAACTGACCCAGGAGAACAGAAGCATAATGCCGAGCAGGATGAAGAAGCCGGGCGGCAGAATGGCTGCGATGATCAGCAATATGTAGAGGACCGGCATTGACGACCAAATCTCGATGAAGCGCTGCATCAGGAGATCCGTCCAGCCACCGAAATAACCCTGTACGGCACCGGCTGTGACGCCAATCAGGGCGGAGCAGATCGTCAGTGCAAGTCCGAACAGCACGGAGATGCGGAAACCATAGATCATGCGCGCCGCGACATCACGTGCCTGATCATCCGTGCCGAGCCAGTTCATGTTTCCAAGCACGCAATTGGGATCATCGACACCCAGCGGATAGGCGGAGCAGCGGGTTTCCTTGTCCATCAACCAGAAGGGCGCGGTTGGCGCAGAATGCGGGATGTCGGAATTGACAGTCCGATAGGAATAGCGGATCGGCGGCCAGATCATCCAGCCATTGGCATTGATTTCATCAGCGATGAAGGTTGATCGATAATCGGTGACCGCCAGAAAGCCGCCGAATTTTTCCTCCGGATAGTCGACCACGACGGGGAAAAGGATCTCGCCCTTGTAGGACGCGACCAGAGGTTTGTCATTGGCAATGAATTCGGCGAACAGACTGAGCACGAAAAGGACCATGAAGATCCAGAAGGACCAGTAGCCACGGCGATTGGCCCGGAAATTTTCCAGCCGGCGACGATTGGTGGGGGAAAGACGCTGCTGCGGTGCGTGCTCCATACGCATCGATGCCTGATCAACTGACGCCATATCAGACATCCCTCCGGTCGAAATCGATGCGCGGATCAATCCAGGTGTAGATCAGGTCGGAAATGAGACCGACAACCAAGCCGAGCAAGGAGAAGATATAGAGCGTGGCAAAAACGACCGGATAGTCCCGGTTGACGATCGACAGATAGCCGAGACGACCAAGGCCATCGAGCGAGAAGATGTTTTCAATCAGCAGCGACCCGGTAAAGAAGGCGGAAATGAAGGCTGCCGGCAGGCCGGCAATGACGATCAGCATGGCGTTGCGGAAAACATGACCGTAAAGCACCTGGCGCTCGTTCAGCCCTTTGGCCCGGGCAGTCACCACATATTGCTTCTTGATCTCGTCAATGAAGGAGTTCTTGGTCAACAACGTTGTCGTGGCAAAAGCGGACAAAAGCAGGGCTGTCAGCGGCAGGGCGAGGTGCCAGAAGTAATCCAGGATCTTCTGCCACCAGGTCAGTTCATCGAAATTGTCCGAAGTCAGCCCGCGCAGCGGAAACCAGTCGAAGAAAGAGCCGCCAGCGAAAAGCACGATGAGCAGAATGCCGAAAAGAAAGCCCGGCACGGCATAGCCTATGACCACGACGGCGGAGGTCCAGACATCGAAACTGGAGCCATCGCGAACCGCCTTGCGGATACCGAGCGGAATGGAAATGGCATAGGAAATCAACAGGACCCAAACGCCAAGGGACACAGATACCGGCAGTTTCTCGATGATCAGATCAATGACGGAAGTGTTGCGAAAGAAGCTCTCGCCAAAATCGAAGCGGATGTAATTCCACATCATCTCGAGGAAACGCGTCAGCGGCGGCTTGTCGAAGCCGAACTGCGCTTCCAGCTTGGCAATCAGTTCAGGATCCAGACCCTGGGCACCCCGATATTGCGAGCTTTCGTCAGCGCCGCCGAACTGCTCGCCCAACATGTCGCCACCGCCGGAAAGACGCTGGTCGGCGCTGTCACCCTGACCACTCAGTTGCGCAATCACCTGCTCCACAGGACCGCCAGGGGCAAACTGCACGACGAGGAAAGAAATGCCCATGATCCCGATGATAGTCGGGATCATCAACAGGAGGCGACGGAAGATATAAGCCGTCATGCCGACTGCCTCATGTCAGAGCAGCAGACTCCGACCGGGGTCGTCATGATGAGATCATCCGCCATTCCAATCCTTTCCAGCAACCGCGATTCGTCTCCCTCATTCGTAGTGCCTGGAGAAATGCATGCAAGTCCCCGCAGCCGTCACGCAGCTCAGCCCGGATCTTTCGCCCACCAGATATCCGGGAAGCCGATGCTGTAGGTCGGCAGTTCCGCCGGGCGGTCGAACTTGTCCCAATAGGCGATGCGCTCTTCGCCGGAGTAGAACAGTGGAACGACGTAATGATTGGCCAGCAATACACGATCCAAGGCTCTCGTTGCAGCGATCTGTTCGTCACGATCGGGCGCAAAGACAATTTTTCGGATGAGTTCATCGACGGCGGGATCGGCGATACCGGCATAGTTTCTTGAGCCAACACGGTCCACGGCTTCGGAGCCCCAATAATTGAACTGTTCGTTGCCGGGGTTCATTGTCTGGCCCCAGACCGTCCAGATGACGTCATAATCAAAACTCCGCAGGCGGTTGATGTATTGCGATGAATCAACCGTCCTCACTCTGGCATCAATGCCTATCTTCTTGAGGCTGGCGACATAGGGCAGAACAGAGCGCTCGAAGGACGGGCTCTGAAGTAAGATCTCGAAAGTCATCGGCTGGTTGGTCTTCGCGTTGATGAGTCTGGTGCCGCGAAGCTCCCAGCCGGCTTCACGCAGGAGACCTATGGCTTTTCTGAGATTTTCCCTGACTTTCTGCGGATCACCACCAACGGGATTGGTGAACGGCGTGTCGAAGACGCGTGCCGGGACGGAGCCCCTCAGTTCTTCGAGGATCTCCTTTTCACGTCCCTCAGGCAAGCCAGACGCGGCGAGATAGGTACCCCAAAAATAGCTGTCTACCCTTTTCAGTCCGCCGTAGGCCAGATTCTCGTTCAAGTCCTCGAAGTCGAAAGCGTAGTTCAAAGCTTCTCTGACACGGGGATCCTTAAAGATGTCGCGACGCATGTTGGGCACAAGCGCCTGCATGATTCCGGTAGCCCTGAATGCGTTCGGCAAGGCTTCGCGCTTAACCCGACCATCTTTCACCGCTTCAAACTCATATCGGGTCGCCCAGCGACTTGAACTCCGCTCTCTGTAGAAGTCTATGTTTCCGGCGCGGAATGCTTCAAATTCGACTTCCGGGTCTGCGAAATATGTGTATGAGATTTCGCCAAAGTTGTAGCGACCTATATTGATCGGCAGATCCTTACCCCAGTAATCGTCGCGCAGCTCGTAGACTATCTTTCCGCCGGGCTGGATGCTTGCGACGCGATAGGGACCTGAGCCCAAAAGCGGCTCCAGCGTTGTCCGGGAGATGTCACGCTGCTGGCCGGTGCCATCAACGCCCTGCCACCAATGCTTGGGAAGGATTGGAAAGTCGCCGACAATCGCTGGCAATTCTCTGTTGTTTTTCTCATCAAACCGGAATGTAACTTCACGCTCTCCGGTCTTCTCTACCCCCACGACATGTTTGTAATAGCTCGCATAGAGCGCACTGTGTTCCTTGGCGCTCTCAAAGCTGAAAATCACATCCTCGGGCGTAACCGGCAATCCATCCGCCCATGTCGCTTCAGAACGAAGCTTGAAGGTGACATAGGAAAGGTCCTCAGCAACATAAAGCGACTCTGCCAGCAGGCCGTAGCTCACGGATATCTCATTGCTCGAAGAGTCCATCAGGGTATCAAACACGACGCCGATCCCGTCAACGAGATTGCCCCGATCGATCAGCAGGTTGAGATTGTCGAACGTGCCCTCGCTGGACAGCCTCAGCTCTCCCCCTTTCGGCGCAGCCGGATTGACGTAAGGCAAGGACTTGAAGTCCTTCGGCAACTGCGGCGGTTCCAGGACCGAGATTGCATGTTGCCATTCCGTCGCTTTGTCTTGAGCCTGGACAAGAGCCACAGACGACCCAAGAACCACCACTGCGGCCAGAGATCGGAAGAAGCCCGAAAACCTCATAATCATTCCCCTTTTTCTATTTATTGTAAGGATAAGCCAAATCCCGGCAAAATACAGGGCGGGCACGCAGATGTGAGTGCTTGGGCTTTCAGCGATTCACCTCTTGCGGCTTTCGCGGTAGATTGAAGGAATCACGGCTCCTCAACCGACGGCGGATCACATGACCCGGAAAAAGCCTATACTCCTGTCTCTCGGTGCCAAGGCGATGATCCTGTTGACGGGATTATCCGTCTGTTTCGCTGACATGGCCACTGCCGAGGAGCCACCCGCCAAGGAACTGTTTGGTGGCATGAAACTTCCCGCACGTGCAGAACCCCAAGCCTATGGCTTTTATTCCAGGGGTTGCCTTGCAGGCGGCGTTGCGATCCCGACGGATGGGCCGACATGGCAGGCAATGCGGCTGTCGCGCAATCGGCGCTGGGGACATCCGCAAATGATCAGTCTGGTGGAGCAGCTTTCGAAGGATGCCGCTCAATATGATGGCTGGCCGGGACTCCTGCTCGGCGATATCTCACAGCCGCGCGGAGGGCCGATGCTGTCTGGCCATGCCTCGCATCAGGTCGGCCTGGATGCCGATATATGGTTGACGCCGATGCCATCCCGAACTCTGACGGCAAGCGAGCGGGAAAACCTATCGGCAACCTCCATGCTGAAGAAGAACGCCTTTCTGACCGTCGACCCAAACATCTGGACACCGTCTCATGCCCGCGTGATCATGCGGGCTGCAAGTTATCCGCAGGTTGAGCGCATCTTCGTCAATCCTGCAATCAAGAAAAAGCTTTGCGATACATGGACCGGGGACCGCAGCCATCTTGGCAAGGTGCGACCAGCTTACGGTCACGACTTCCATTTTCATATCAGGATCAAATGTCCCAGCGGTTCGGTCGGCTGCAAGAGCCAGGACCCCGTTGCTGCGGGCGACGGCTGCGACGCTTCGCTAGCGTGGTGGTTTACCGACGAGCCATGGGCACCGCCAAAAAAGGATCCGAATGCAAAGCCCGCACCAAAGGCGAAGCCGGTCGGACTTGGAGACCTCCCCAAGGCCTGTGCACTTGTTCTTGATACGCCGGGGCCGGCAAGTGAAGAGGAGGCAACCTTCAGGCCGGGCGCCACCGGCCTTGCGGCTCTCACTCCACCTTCACCTGCAGCAGCGGGTTCCGGGACGGCACCTGGTTTCCCGCCAGACCTGGCGAAAGTGCCCGTTCCCCGGGTACGTCCAGCAGCACCCTGAGCCAATTCTCGCCGGACTTGCGTCTTTTCAAGCCAATCAAGCTGCGCTAGAGGGTTTATCAAATCGATTTAAAAAGGCTTGCAGATGACCCGCGCCCGATGCATCGCGCTGATTGCGCATGATCAGAAGAAGGACGACATGGCAGATTTTGCCGGACGTCATCAGGCCCAGCTGACGGGTGTCAGGATCGTGGCAACGGGAACCACCGGCGGACGGATCAAGGATGCATGTCCCGATCTCGATGTCACCCGGCTGAAGAGCGGTCCACTTGGCGGTGATCAGCAGATCGGCGCCCTGATTGCCACCGGTGAGGTTGATATGCTGATCTTTCTGGTCGATCCCTTGACCTCGATGCCACATGATGTCGATGTAAAGGCTCTGATGCGTCTGGCGACCGTCTACGACATTCCGATGGCGCTCAACCTGGCCACGGCCGAAATCCTTCTGGCCTCGGCCCTTGGCTGAACCCGCCCCTGCAAGACACATCTCAACGGACAGATCATGGTAAAGCTTGCTTCCGACACGCCACTCAATTTTCCGATCCTGATTGGAGATATCGGCGGGACCAATGCCCGATTTTCTCTTCTGACCGATGCATTTGGCGAGCCCCGCGCTTTTCCGAACGTGCAGACGGCCGATTTTGCAACGATCGACGAGGCGATCCAGGCTTGCGTGCTGGACAAGACTTCGGTGCAGCCACGTTCCACGATCCTTGCCGTGGCGGGGCCGATCCGTGGCGATGAAATTCCGCTGACGAACTGCCCGTGGGTGGTGCGGCCCAAGAGCATGATCAGCGATCTCGGTTTTGAGACGGTCTTGATCGTCAATGATTTCGAAGCGCAGGCGCTTGCCGTCGCGACGCTCGATGAAAACAGCCGCGATGCGATTGGCGAGAAGTCCGACAGCCCGATTGCCTCCCGTGTGGTTCTCGGTCCCGGAACCGGGCTTGGCGTTGCGGGGCTGGTCTTTGCGCAGCACACCTGGTTTCCAGTGCCCGGCGAAGGCGGCCATATCGACGTCGGCCCCAGAAGTGCGCGCGATTTTGAAGTCTTTCCGCATCTGCAGCCCATCGAGGGGCGCATTTCTGCCGAACAGCTGCTCTGCGGTCGCGGCATCGTCAACATTTATCAGGCGGTATGCAAGGCAGACGGTACCGATGCTCAGTTCCACGATCCGGCCAGCATCACGTCGCATGCGCTTGCCGGAAGTGACCGGCAGTGTGTGGAAACGATCGATCTCTTCGTGACCTATCTCGGACGTGTTGCAGGAGATCTTGCGCTGATCTTCATGGCGCGAGGCGGGGTCTTCCTCTCCGGTGGCATCTCGCAGAAGATCATTCCGGCCCTGAAGAGCCCGCTCTTTCGTCAGGCTTTCGAGGACAAGGCACCTCATTCGGCCCTGATGCGCAATATCTCGACCTTTGTGATTACCCATCCGCAGGCAGCACTTGCGGGGCTCGCTGCTTATGCGCGGCGGCCCGGCAGCTTTGGGCTTGCCACAGACGGCAGGCTCTGGAGCCGCTGAGACCAGACCCTGCATCGCTATGGCCAAACACCGGCGCAATCGCTATAGAGCGGCGGCGCCAGACATGCGCAAAGATCTGAACAGCATGGAAAGCATCATTCTTGGAAGGCAGCGGCACACATAGACCCGCGATCGACTCAGCCAGCGTCTCACAGATGCTGAAGCGGATCATGTCTGAAAATGGGCGCGATCACATTCGCGGCTACGCCTTTGCGATCTTCTGCCTAATCATCGTCGCACTGAGCACAGCCTTTATCGCCTGGATCATGGAGGCGGTAATCAACGAGGCCTTCGCCAATCGGCGGGCCGATCTGATCTGGCTTATCTGCGGCTCGATCCTGTTCACCTTCATCCTGCGTGGCTTTGCCGGCTACGGGCAGGCGGTGACGCTGTCCAAGATCGGGAACAGCATCGTCGCCAGTTATCAGAGACGCCTGTTCTCTCACCTTATGACGCTCTCACTGGGCTATTTTACCGAGGCAAGGTCAGCCCAACTCTCGGCGCAGATCAACCAGAACATCACCGGCATACGGGATGTGCTGAACCTGACGGTTACCTCCCTTGCCCGCGACACACTTACACTGGTGGCGCTGATTGGCGTGATGATCTATCAGGACGCCCTTTTGACATTGATCGTCTTTGTCTGCGCTCCCCCACTTCTGTTGGCTCTGCGTCATCTTTCCAGGCGCCTGCGCAGCGCCACGCGGGAATCGGTGATCTACAATGCCCATGTCATGGGGGCGATGCAGGAGACGGTTCAGGGGATTGCCATCGTCAAAGCCTTCACCATGGAGTCTGAACTCGAAAGCAAGGTTCAGGGGACGATCAACCTCGCCGAACACCGCTCCAACCGTATTGCGCGGCTGAGCGAGCGCACGGCGCCGATCACCGAAATCTTTGCGGGCGTCGCCATATCAAGCGTGATTGCCTATGCCGCCTATCAGTCGATCTATGGCGACATGCTGCCGGGCGCGTTCTTCTCCTTCATAACCGCCCTGCTTCTTGCCTATGAACCGGCACGGCGGCTGGCGAGACTGCAGGTCAATCTGGAGCGCGCCGTCGTCAATGCGCGGATGATCTATGAAATCCTCGACATGCAGTCGCATCAGCGCGACAAGCCGGATGCCAAGCCACTCAAGGTCAGCGAAGCTCGGATCGAGTTTCGCGATGTTGCGTTTTCCTATGGCGACAACGAACAGACACTGAAGGGCCTGAGCTTTGTCGCCGAAGGTGGAAAAACGACGGCGCTGGTAGGGCCATCGGGAGCCGGGAAGTCGACTGTCATTACGCTGGTACCGCGCTTTTATGATCCTGCTGCCGGCTCGATCCTGATTGATGGACAGGATATCGCGGATGTGACCAAACAGTCTCTGCGCCAGCACATCGCCTATGTGTCGCAGCAGCCATACCTGTTCGAAGGCACGATCCGCGACAATATCCGATACGGGCGTCCGGATGCGAGTGACGCCGAAATAGAGGAAGCGGCACGGCTGGCTTACGCCCATGATTTCATTCTGGCGCAGCCGCAGGGTTACGACACGCCGGTTGGCGAAAATGGTGTGACGCTTTCGGGCGGGCAGCGGCAGCGGCTTTCGATTGCCCGGGCGCTGGTGCGCAATGCGCCGATCCTGCTTCTCGACGAGGCCACGTCAGCACTAGATACCGAGTCCGAGGCAGCCGTACAGAAGGCGCTGGACGAAGCCATGACAGGGCGGACCGTCGTCGTGATTGCCCATAGGCTTTCCACCATTATCGGCGCCGACAAGATCATCGTCATGCAGGACGGCATGGTGGTGGAGGAAGGCACACATGAGAGCCTTGCACAGCATCCGGGCGGTCTTTACGCTCGCCTGAACAACCTGCAGGGCAATGCATCTGCAGGCGAAACAGTTGAAGATTGAGACCAGGATAGAGATCACATGCAGAGCCCCATGAAACTTGTTGTTGTCGGTGCTGCCGGTCGCATGGGGCAGACCCTGATCCGGGTGATCAAGGAAACCGAGGGCGTTATGCTTCACGCCGCAATCGAGCGTGCGGGTTCCGACAAATTGGGCGCAGACGCCGGGGAACTGGCAGGAGCCGGTCACCTTGGCGTGCCGATTACCGAAGACGTACTTGCCGGCTTCCTGCATGCTGATGGCGTCATCGACTTCACCTCGCCTGCCGCCACCAACGAGTTTGCGGCTCTCGCTGCGCAGGCCCGCATTGTCCATGTCATCGGCACCACCGGCTGCGGACCAGAGGACGAAGCCAAGATTGCCGCCGCCTCCCGCCATGCGCGGATCGTCAAATCCGGCAATATGAGCCTCGGTGTCAACCTACTTTCGGTGCTTGTGCAACAGGCGGCCAAGGCGCTGGAGGCTGCCGGCTGGGACATCGAAGTGCTGGAAATGCATCACAAGCACAAGGTCGATGCGCCGTCGGGAACGGCGCTGCTTCTGGGCGCAGCGGCTGCACGTGGCAGAGGGATCAATCTGGCGGAGAACTCGGTTCGGGTGCGCGATGGCCATACCGGTGCGCGCGAGGCTGGTTCGATCGGCTTTGCCACGCTGCGCGGCGGCTCCGTCATCGGCGAACACTCGGTGCTTTTCGCCAGCGAAGGCGAGATCGTGACGCTGTCGCACAGCGCCGGTGATCGCTCGCTCTTTGCCCGCGGTGCCGTGAAGGCGGCGCTCTGGGCGCGGGACAAGAAGCCCGGCCTCTACTCCATGCTCGACGTGCTCGGGCTTTCTGCCAACCCCTGATCGTCATAGGGAGGATTTTTTGATGAGCGGTACCCTCGTGCTCGTGCGCCATGGCCAGAGCGAATGGAACTTGAAGAATCTTTTTACCGGCTGGCGCGATCCCGACCTGACCGAGCTTGGCGTCCAGGAAGCCAATGCGGGCGGCAAGGCATTGGCCGAAACCGGTATCAAGTTCGACATCGCCTACACGTCGGTGTTGCAGCGAGCACAGAAGACCTGCCAGATCATTCTCGACTGTGTCGGCCAGAGCAATCTTGAAACCATCCGCCATGAAGCGCTGAACGAGCGCGACTATGGTGATCTTGCCGGTCTGAACAAGGATGATGCACGCGCCAAGTGGGGCGAGGAACAGGTGCATATCTGGCGCCGCTCCTATGACGTGCCTCCGCCCGGTGGCGAGAGCCTGAAGGATACGGGCGCGCGGGTCTGGCCCTATTACATGACCGATATCCTGCCGCAGGTTCTCTCCGGCAAGACCGTTCTCGTGGCTGCCCATGGGAACTCGCTGAGGTCGCTGCTGATGGTGCTGGACCGTCTGGATCGCGAGCAGATCCTGAGCGTCAACCTCGCAACCGGTGTGCCGATGGTCTACAAGCTCAAGGCGGATTCGACCGTTGCGTCGAAAGAGGTGCTCGGAGACATGTCCGGCGCCCATTAAGGGTTTCAGCTTTTTTTGCGAAGGCCGCCTTGGGGGCGGCCTTTGTCGTTTCAGGAGCGGATGGTGAACTGGACGCGGTCTGCAGGAAACCGTGTGACCGCATATTGGATCGGCACGCCCTGCGGATCGAGGTTCAGGGCCCGGTTGATCAGGATGATCGCCCCAGGGGTGAGCGCAAGGGTCGCGACATCGTCGGGCTCCGCATGCACAGCCGATATCTCGGTCACGTCACGCACATAATCATCAACACCGCAGGCTGCCAGCGCTGCCGTGATCGAACCGGATCTACGGAAGGCATCGTCTATACCGGTGAAACGTTCGGCCGGAAACCACATGGTTGAATGAGATACAGGTCGGCCATCGGCCTTGCGCAAAGCCTCCAGGCGACAGACCAGGCTGCCCGCTTCCAGCTGGAGCCGACCCGCCACTTCGGTTGAAGCCACTTCCGTTTCTGACGATAGCAGCACGCCCTGAAGATCGCGCGCCTGATCGCCGATACCTTCTGAAAAACGCGTTCGCCGACCAATCGGGAAATCGAACTTGTCGCGGCGCTCGATCATGGTTCCACGACCTTGCACCGCTCGGACCATGCCTTCCTGGGCAAGCGCCGAAAGGGCCGCGCGCACCGTGTGGCGGTTGACACCGAACTCCTGGGCAAGTGTCGTTTCAGGCGGGACCATGCCTGTCATATCATAGGCGCCGCTGGCGATATTGGCACGAATCCGGTCTGAAATCTGGCGCCAGAGGGCAACGCCCTTCTGCTTCTGGATCACATTCACCCCCATCCTTGTCATACGCTTGTCACGCCCGAGCTTTAATCATACACTAAATTGTATGGTTGTCTATATTACTAGACATTATGAGGTGCGGCCATGAACCCAACACCGCTGTCTGAACACTCAGCCCTGCCCGAGCGTAAGCGGATCATCGACCTGCTGGCTCGTGCCAGCAAGGCAGAGCTTGAAACAGCCCTGGAGCATATCCAGCCATCCCCGGAATATTCGACACTGCGTGGCCCGGAAACAGGCCTCGTTATGGTGCGAGGCCGAATCGGCGGGGGCGGCTCCCCCTTCAATCTCGGTGAAGCCACGATGAGTCGCGCCAGTGTCCGGCTGAAAGACGGAACCGTCGGCCATGGCTATCGGCTGGGGACGGATCGGCGCGCGGTGACACTTTCAGCCGTCTTTGACGCCCTCTCCCAGGACGAGAGCCATCGAAAGGTTGTCGGACAGACCCTCCTGCAGGTCGTTTCGGATCGCCTGACGCAAGAACAGAAGACACGACGTGAGGAAACGGCGGCCACCAAGGTCGATTTCTTTACCATGGTCAGAGGAGAAGACTGATGGATGCGACCAGCCAGAGCCTTTCCGGCGGATTTCCAGACGCGGTTTATAATTCGCAGGCCGTATTCCGCGTCTTGATGGACTGCATGGCACGGCCCGGGACTACGGGCATGATTGATCCGGAGGTGACACCGCCGGCCCCTCTCGGCGCGGCGGCGGGGGCACTTCTTCTGACCCTTTGCGATCACGATACGCCAATCTGGCTGACACCCGGTCTTGCCAAATCGGAACTGCCCGCATGGATCAGCTTCCATTCCGGCGCACCTCTGACCCGGGAAAAAACGGAGGCCCGCTTTGCCGTTGCTGAAACACGCGTCATGGTGCCGTCCTTCTCCCATTTTGCCCTTGGCAGTCAGGATTATCCCGATCGTTCGACAACGATCGTGATCGAGGTCGAAGCCCTTGAGGGCGGTCCCGTGCTGCAGTTGACGGGTCCGGGCATCCGGGACGAGGCGCGCATTGCGCCCAAGGGACTGCCGGAGATGTTTCTGCGCCAGTGGACAGACAACCGTGCGCTTTTCCCACGCGGAGTGGATGTAATTCTGACCTTGGGACGTCAGATCCTCGCGCTTCCCCGCACCTGCAAGATCACAGAGCTGGAGGGCTGAGCCATGTACGTTGCCGTCAAAGGTGGTGAAAAAGCCATCGCCAATGCTCATCGGCTGTTGGCTGACCGCCGCCGTGGAGACCGGGCGCTGCCGAGCGTCACCATTGATCAAATCGTCGCGCAATTGGGTCTTGCGGTCGACCGCGTCATGGCAGAAGCCTCGCTCTACGACTGTGCGCTGGCAGCCCTTGCGCTGAAGCAGGCCCGTGGCGACATGATCGAGGCGATCTTCCTGCTGCGCGCCTACCGAACGACACTGCCTCGTCTTGGGACTTCTCTGCCCGTCGAGACCGGCAGAATGCAGGTCGAACGGCGCGTCTCTGCAACCTACAAGGATCTGCCAGGCGGTCAGTTGCTTGGCCCGACCTTCGACTACACCCACCGACTGCTCGATCCGTCGCTGATCGCCGATGACATCATCGATGAACCTGAGGTTCGAGACGGCGGCACAGAGGCTGTGATGCGGGTATCGGACATTCTGGCCGGGGAAAGCCTGATCGAAGATGACGGGTCACTCCCCGAGGATCATATAGCCGGCGACATAACCCGCGAGCCGATGGAATTCCCGATGCCGCGCGACCTGCGCCTTCAGGCGCTGGCCCGTGGCGATGAAGGCTTTCTGCTTGCCCTCGGCTACTCGACCCAGCGTGGCTATGGCCGCACCCATCCCTTTGTCGGCGAGATCAGGATGGGTCTTGTCGAGGTGGAAATCGAGGTGCCGGAACTCGGCTTTGCCGTTTCGCTTGGTGAAATCCGCGTGACCGAATGCCAGATGGTCAACCAGTTCAAGGGTTCGGCCAAGGTGCCACCGCAGTTTACCCGGGGTTATGGCCTGGTCTTTGGCCAAAGCGAGCGCAAGGCCATGTCCATGTCCCTCGTCGATCGTGCCTTGCGGGCAGACGAGTTCGGCGAGGACATCGTGGCTCCCGCCCAGGACGAGGAATTCGTGATTTCCCATTGTGACAACGTCCAGGCGACCGGCTTCGTCGAACACCTGAAGCTGCCGCATTACGTCGACTTCCAGGCCGAACTCGATCTCGTCCGCCGCATGCGGGCAAAGCATGATGGCAAGCGAAACGATGAGACAGACCTGAAGGAGGCCGCAGAATGAGCGTGCCGGCAATGGAACTCGCCACATACAATTTTGCCTATCTGGACGAACAGACCAAGCGAATGATCCGCCGCGCGATCCTGAAGGCGATCGCCATCCCCGGCTATCAGGTGCCGTTTGCGAGCCGTGAGATGCCGATGCCTTATGGCTGGGGTACCGGCGGCGTGCAGGTGACCGCCTCGATCATCGGGCCTGATGATGTCCTGAAGGTCATCGATCAGGGTGCCGACGACACAACCAATGCCGTTTCCATCCGCGCCTTCTTCCAGAAGGTGGCAGAGGTTGCCGTCACGACAAAAACCGGCGAGGCGACGATCATCCAGACGCGTCACCGGATCCCGGAGGAAAAGCTGAAGGAAGGCCAGGTTCTGGTCTATCAGGTGCCGATCCCGGAACCCCTGCGCTTCCTCGAGCCGCGCGAGACCGAGACCCGCAAGATGCATGCGCTGGAAGAATACGGCCTCATGCATGTGAAGCTCTACGAAGACATCGCCAAGCATGGCCGCATCGCCACAACTTACGCCTATCCGGTGAAGGTCGAGGGCCGTTACGTGATGGACCCCTCGCCGACGCCGAAGTTCGACAATCCGAAGATGCACATGTCGGAAGCCCTGCAGCTCTTCGGCGCGGGCCGCGAAAAGCGCATCTATGCCGTTCCGCCCTATACCGAGGTCGTCAGCCTCGACTTCGAGGATCACCCCTTCGAGATCCAGACATTCGACAAGCCCTGCGCGCTCTGCGGCGCCCAGAACGTTTATCTCGACGAGGTCGTGCTCGACGACAAGGGCGGCAGGATATTCGTCTGCTCCGACACCGACCACTGCGAGACGCGCCAGGCCGACGGCCATGTCGGCGAGATGCTCGCCCAGAAAAGGGAGACCGCAGAATGAGCGACCAGCCGCTTCTGAAAGTTCGCAACCTCTCGAAATTCTACGGCAGTCGCATCGGCTGCTCGAACGTCTCCTTCGACCTTTGGCCGGGCGAAGTGCTGGCCATTGTCGGCGAAAGCGGCTCGGGCAAGACGACGCTTCTGAACTGCCTCTCGACCCGGCTGATGCCGACGACGGGCAGCGTCGACTACCACATGCGCGACGGCCAGTACCGCGAGCTCTATCATATGGGCGAGGCGGAACGCCGCTTCCTGATGCGCACCGACTGGGGCTTCGTGCATCAGAACCCGGCTGACGGCCTGCGCATGACGGTGTCAGCCGGCGCCAATGTCGGCGAGCGGCTGATGGCCGTCGGTGACCGCCATTATGGCCGCATCCGGCAGACGGCCACAGAATGGCTTGAGCGGGTTGAAATCAGTGTTGACCGGATTGACGATCAGCCACGTGCCTTTTCCGGCGGCATGCGCCAGCGCCTGCAGATCGCGCGCAATCTCGTCACCGGTCCGCGTCTCGTCTTCATGGACGAGCCGACCGGCGGCCTCGATGTCTCGGTCCAGGCGCGCCTGCTCGATCTGGTCCGCGGGCTCGTCAACGACCTTGGGCTCTCGGCCATCGTCGTGACCCACGACCTCGCAGTCGCCCGTCTGCTCTCGCACCGGATGATGGTGATGAAGGACGGCCATGTGATCGAACACGGGCTGACCGACCGCGTGCTGGATGACCCGCGTGAACCCTACACCCAGTTGCTTGTTTCCTCGATCCTCCAGGTTTGAGCCCGCAGAAGGAAAAGACCATGGCTACTCCCCTTGTTGTCTCCGAGGTATCGAAAAGCTTCACCATGCATCTGCGCGGGGGCCTGATACTGCCGGTGGTGTCGAATGTCTCCTTTTCCGTCGCAGCCGGCGAATGCGTCGTGCTCGGCGGCCCATCCGGCATCGGCAAAAGTTCGATCCTGAAGATGCTCTATGGAAACTACGCCGTCGACAGCGGGCAGATCCTGATCGGCAAAGAGGGCCGGATCATCGATATCGCCAGTGCCGAACCGCGCACCGTTCTGGAGGTGCGCCGGTCAACGCTTGGCTATGTCAGCCAGTTTTTGAGAACGGTTCCTCGGGTTTCGACGCTTGATGTCGTGGCTGAGCCTCTGGTTGCTCGCGGCACAGCGACCGAGGAGGCCCAGGCAAAAGCAGGCGAACTGCTGAGCCGGCTGAACCTGCCGAAAGATCTCTGGCAGCTTCCACCCTCGACCTTTTCCGGTGGCGAGCAACAGCGGGTCAACATCGCTCGCGGCTTCATCACCGATCACAGCATTCTTCTGCTTGATGAACCGACTGCATCGCTCGATGCCGCCAACCGCGCCGTGGTCGTGGATATGATCCGCGCCAAGAAGGAAGCAGGCGTTGCCCTTCTCGGCATTTTCCACGACGAAGAGGTGCGTGAAGCCGTGGCCGATCGCATTCTCGACGTCATGCAGTTTTCGCCGCGAAAGGCCGCAGCATGACGAAGAAGCTCGGACTAGCGCCCCTCGTGCATGAGACTGCGCGGGTCGTCAACTCGACGCTTGGCCGGTACACGGAAGTCGCCGAACGCTGCCGGCTCGATGAGGTCGACATGGGCGACTATTCCTACATCATGCAGGATGGCGCCGTCTGGTGCGCGACCATCGGCAAGTTTGCCAATATCGCAGCCGCCGTTCGCATCAACGCCACCAATCACCCGACCTGGCGACCGACGCTGCACCACTTCACCTATCGCGCCGCCGATTATTTCGACGGCGCAGAAAACGACCACGACTTCTTCGAGTGGCGTCGCGAAAACCGCGTCGTCATCGGCCATGATGTCTGGATCGGCCATGGCGCAACCATCCTGCCCGGCGTCATGGTCGGGAATGGAGCAGTCATCGGGGCGGGCGCGGTGGTGTCGAAAGATGTGGCGCCTTGCACCATTGTCGGCGGCGTTCCGGCCAAGCTGATCCGCGAGCGATTTACCCGACAAATTGCAGGGGCGATGGACAAACTGGCCTGGTGGGACTGGGACCATGACCGGCTTTTTGCCGCACTTGAGGACTTTCGTCATCTGGATGCTGACGCATTCATCGAAAAATATGCCTGAAACTGTTTTATTTCAGTGGTTTAAACAATTTTACAAAACGGACATAAAACCGACATTCACGCTTCACGTTGGCCGGATAGATGAAACGAGTTCCGTAGACATGACGGCGAAGGACAAAGAATGCGCTTCAAACTGGAAAACCTCACCCGGCAGTTCGGCAGCACGAAGGCGGTCGATTCCGTCAGCGTAGAGATCCCTGCCGGCCAGATGGTCGGCGTCATCGGTCGCTCGGGCGCAGGAAAATCAACGCTGCTGCGCATGATCAATCGTCTCGTTGATCCGACTTCCGGCAGCATCCAGTTTGGAGAGACCGAGATTTCGTCCTTGCATGGGGCCGCTCTGCGCAACTGGCAGCGGGACTGCGCAATGATCTTCCAGCAGTTCAATCTGGTCCCCAGACTGGATGTCCTGACCAATGTCATGCTCGGTCGCCTCAATCATCGTCCAACGGCGCTCAGCCTGTTGAACATGTTCTCCCGCGAGGAGCGTCTGATGGCAATCGCCGCGCTTGAGCGGCTGGGTATTGAACAGACAGCACTTCAAGCAGCCGGCACCCTGTCGGGCGGTCAGCAGCAGCGTGTGGCGATTGCCCGCGCGCTGATGCAGGCGCCAAAGATGGTGCTCGCCGATGAACCGATTGCTTCGCTCGACCCGCTGAACGCAAAGATCGTCATGGATGCGCTCAAGGATATCAATGAGCAGGAAGGGATCACCGTGATCACCAACCTCCATACGCTGGACACTGCCCGCAACTATTGCGAGCGGATCATCGGCATGGCTCAGGGTCGTGTGGTGTTTGACGGCACCCCAGATCAGCTGACGGCTGATGCAGTGCAGGAAATCTACGGTTCTGACCGTCATGGTGCCGGCATCGACGAGACCATGACCTCGACCACCATCAATATTCCGCAGGCCGTCGTGGCGAACTCTGCCTCGCGCCCTGCACCTTATCGTCCGCTCGCAGCTGCGGAAGCGTGACGCTCGCATGATCGCGGCTCGTCGTTGAAGAGCCGCGTTTCTCAAAACTTCTGACCCATAACCCATTCAAACAGGAGATGACCTCATGTTGAAGAAGACTCTGCTTGCCGCCGTGGCACTTGCTGCTCTCGCCGGTTCCGCTCATGCCGAAGACCTCAAGGAATTCCGCATCGGCATTCTGGGTGGCGAAAACGAAGCCGACCGCCTGCGCAACTTCCAGTGCATGACCGAGAAGCTGCCTTCGGTTCTCGGCGTTGAAAAGGTTTCGCTCTTCCCGGCCGCCGACTATGACGGCGTTGTGCAGGGCCTGCTCGGCGGCACACTCGACTATGCCGAGCTCGGTGCTTCGGCCTTTGCCAAGGTTTACCTGTCCAATCCCGAAGCCGTTCAGCCGATCCTGACTACGGTTCAGACCGACGGTTCCAGCGGCTATTACTCGATCATGGTTGCTCGCAAGGATTCCGGCATCACCAAGCTGGAAGACCTGAAGGGCAAGAAGCTCGGTTTTGCCGATCCGGATTCCACCTCTGGCTATCTGGTGCCGCTTGTGACCCTGCCGGAAGCCTTCGGTGCGCCGATCGATGAAGTGGTTGGCGAAACCGGCTTCGGCGGCGGCCACGAAAACCTCGTTCTCGAAGTCGTCAAGGGCAACTTCGACGCCGGCACCACCTGGGGCTCGGGCGTTGGCGACTTCAAGGACGGCTATTCCTCCGGCAACCTGCGCAAGATGGTCGACAAGGGTATCCTCAACATGGACGACCTGGTCGAAGTCTGGAAGTCCCCGTTGATCCCGAACGGCCCGGTCGTGGTCCGCACATCTATGAACGAGGACATGAAGGCGAAGTTCAAGCAGTTCATGATGGACCTGCCGACCTCTGACCCGGCCTGCTTCTCCGCCATCCAGGGCGGCGACTTCAAGGGCTTCACCGAAGTCAACGTCGATTTCTATAAGCCGATTATCGACGCCCGCAAGGCGACGATCGGCGGCTGATAGCCAAAGTCCATTTTATGAGACCGCCGGTCGGCCAACGGCCGGCGGTTTTCTTTCAGACGTCGATAGAGGGACTGATCGATGAGTGTTATGGCAAGGCGGCCAGTATTGACCGAGCGGGGAGCGCTGGTCGAACGCCACTGGCAGGAACTGGCCTTCAGGCGCCGGATTTACACATGGCTGTCGCTGGGCATCCTGCTTGTCGCCCTTTCAGGGTCGCTCTGGTTTGCCAATGAAACCAATGCCGGCAAGTTCTTTGATCGGCTGCCGTATTTCTTTGATTTCATGAACGAACTTGTGCCACGCGACGGATGGGAAATCTGGCGCGCTTTGTTCGATCTGCCATCGCCCTATGACGACGGCAGCCTGAAGTACAACTATCCGGAGGGACGGTTCTATATCACCGACACCCTCTATATCCCCGAATACATTCACAAGATGATCGAGACGGTGAATATCGCCCTTCTGTCGACCGTCATCGGTGCCGTGTTTGGTTTCTGCATGGCCTTTCTAGCGGCCAAAAACATGATGCCGGCGGCCTGGGTGCGTTGGCCGGTTCGCCGCTACATGGAATTGTTGCGCGCGTTTCCGGAAGTCGTCATTGCCGGTTTCTTCCTCGCTATCCTGTCGCTTGGGCCGATCCCGGCCATCATCGCGGTGACCATTCACACGATCGGGGCGCTCGGCAAGATGTTCTTCGAGGTGATCGAAAACGCCGACATGCGGCCCGATGAAGGCTTGCGTGCCGTCGGCGCCAACTGGCTGGAGCGTGTCTGGTTCGCGATCACCCCCCAGGTCATGCCCAATTTCATGAGCTATTTCCTGCTGCGCCTGGAAATCAACGTGCGCGCTTCGACGATCATCGGTGCCGTCGGTGGCGGCGGCATCGGCGAGGTGCTGCGCCTCTCGATTGGACAGGGTCATGAGGCAAAAACGCTCGCAATCATCCTGTTGCTGCTGACCACCGTTATCGCCGTCGATCAGCTGTCCGCCCATCTGCGCCGCAAGCTTGTCGGTGATCAGGCCTTCCAGACGGTCTCGTGAGGTAACCATGTCCATGACACTGACCAACACTGCCGAGTTGAACCGTCTGGCCGAGCGCTATCCGCATGTGCTGGAGCGCAGCATCTGGCAGCGGTATCGCATGCCGATTTCGATCGGCGTCGTCGCCCTTTATTTTGTCTTCTGCTGGTGGTTCTTTGCGATCGGCAAGACCATGTCCCAGGCGAATTGGGGCATCGCTGGCAACTACCTCGCCGACTGGGTGAGCTATGAGATCCGTCCTGAATTCGACATCGCTTCCGATGGGGCAATCAGCATCAGCTATCCGCGTTTCGATCCCATTGGCCCCAATCCCAACCCCAGCTGGATCGAGACAACGCGCGAGACGATGACCCGATCTGCATCGGCAAGCGACGTAGAGACACCCGACGCTCAACCGGCGGCGCCGAGGCCGAGTTCATCCTTCAGCTTCATGGCATCGCCAACGCCGCAGGGCACGACCACAACAACGGGATCAGAACCTGCAGCGTCAGAACCGTCCGTCGTTACGGAAGAGGTGATCACGCAGGCCCGTATCGCGCTGGGCAGCAGCGCGGACATCGACATTGTCGGAGACAGGGTGACCCTTGTTCGTGGCGATGAAACGGTCAATCTCCTGCTGGACCAGCTACGCGATACCGTTACCGTCGAGGGACCAGGTGCCGAATGGGTGGAACAGCGGACTGAGGGCGGGCGGGTTGTCGCCTATTTCGGCTCTGCCGGATGGATAGACGTTTCCTCGGACCGGGTCCGTGTCCGCAAGCGTTTCTTCGGCTGGGAGAACTTCGTCTTTGACACCAATTCTCCCTTCTTCGGGATGTCGGCTGGTGACGTCCTTCAGAGCGTAACATCCGGAGAGCGTATCAATCCGCAGATGAGCAATCTGGCGCTGGCCTGGGACAACTTTCTCTACAATGCATCGTGGCAGCATCTCGACGTCTGGACGAAACTGCTCCAGACCATCGTCATGGCCTTTGTCGGCACCCTTTTTGCCATGCTGATCGCGTTTCCGCTGTCGTTTGTCGCGGCACGAAACATCACGCGCAGCACCATCCTCAATCAGGTGACCAAGCGCTTCTTCGACTTTGTCCGTTCGGTCGACATGCTGATCTGGGCGCTGTTTTTCACCCGCGCCTTCGGCCCTGGACCGCTTGCCGGTATCTCGGCCATCTTCGTGACGGACAGCGGAACGCTCGGCAAGCTCTATGCCGAGGCGCTGGAGAACATCGACGACAAGCAGCGCGAGGGGGTGAAGTCGGTTGGCGCGTCACCCGCAGCCGTCCAGAGATTTGGCGTCCTGCCGCAGGTGCTGCCGGTCTTTGCCTCCCAGGCGCTCTATTTCTGGGAAAGCAACACGCGTTCGGCAACCATTATCGGTGCCGTTGGTGCGGGCGGCATCGGCCTGAAACTCTGGGAAGCCATGCGCACCAATTCGGACTGGGAAAATGTCGCCTATATGGTGCTGTTGATCCTGCTGGTGGTCTTCGTTTTCGACATGATTTCCAATAGCCTTCGCTCTCGCCTGATCGGCAAGAGTCGTCACTGATCACGATTGCCGGCGGGCGCAAACCGGGTCCGCCGTTCAGCTTCATGGATTAACGCCTTGCGCTATGCCGTCTACTTCACCCCTGCCGCCGATCACCCGCTGACGCATTCCGCGTCAGCCTGGCTGGGTCGCAACGTCTTCACGGGTGACACTTCGACACTGGAAAAACGCGACACGTTTGATGCGGCGTCGCTGAAGACACTCACTGACGATCCCCGTCGCTATGGCTTCCACGCCACGCTCAAGGCACCGTTTGAACTGGCCAACGATTGCGCCGAGGTCGAACTGGTCACAGCTTTCGAAGGCTTCTGTAAGTCCCATGCCGCTTTCGACATTCCCGCCATCGTCGTGGGACAGCTCGGGGCCTTCTTTGCGTTGGTTCCACAGGCGCCATCGCCGAAGCTGCAGGATTTCGCTGCGTCTGTCGTCAGGGCATTCGAGCCCTTTCGTGCGCCGCTTGGCGAAGCGGACATTGCAAGGCGCAATCCGGAGCGGCTGAGCGAAAGCCAGCGTTACAATCTCTTCAATTTCGGTTATCCGTATATCTTTGAGAATTTCCGCTTCCACATGACACTGACGGGTCCAGTGTCCGGCGAACAAGCCCCGGTGATGGCGGACGTGCTTCAGCGCGAGTTCGCTGACCACACGGGTCAGCCTCTTTCCCTCAATGGCCTTGCGCTTTGTGTCGAAGCCGAGCGCGGCGCGCCCTTCCTCGTCCATTCCTGGCAGCCACTGGCTGCATAAAACGAACGGCTGAAAACATGTCTGAAACCATTCTCACCAACGCGCAGATCGTTCTGGACGACAGTATCCTGAACGGAAGCATCAAGATCGTTGACGGCAAGATTGTCGATATCACCGAAGGAAGGACCCAGACCGGCGAAGATTTGCAGGGGGACTACCTGATCGCGGGCCTGATCGAACTTCATACCGATCACCTAGAAGCCCATTACTCCCCCCGGCCCGGTGTGCGCTGGCACAAGGTCTCCGCTATTCAGGCCCATGATGCGCAGGTCGTGACGTCAGGGATCACCACCGTCTTTGACTGCCTGCGCATGGGCTCCGACGAAGACGGTGGATTCGCCAAGGGCGAGATGCGTGAGATGGCGGATGCCATCCAGCAGGCGCAGCGCGAAGACCGTCTGCGAGCCGATCACCTCCTGCATCTGCGCTGCGAGGTGTCAGCCTCGGACGTGCTTGATCACTTTTCCGACTTTGAGCAGGATCCATTCGTCCGCCTCGTTTCACTGATGGACCATGCACCCGGTCAGCGTCAGTTCCAGACCATGGAGCAGTACACGCTCTACTACAAAACCAAGCGCGGCCTTTCGGATGAAGAGTTCGCCCACTTCGTTGCGCGTCGTCAGGAAGCATCCGCCCGGTTCGCCGCGCCACACCGCGAGACGCTTGCCCGGCTTTGTGCGGCAAAGGGGATTACCCTGGCGAGCCATGATGACGCGACGCTTGAGCATGTGGAGGAAGCCAAGGGCTATGGCATCAAGCTTGCCGAGTTCCCGACCAGCCTTGATGCAGCCGATGCTTCGCATGAGGCGGGAATGAGCGTTTTGATGGGAGCGCCGAATGTCGTGCGCGGCAAGTCGCATTCCGGCAATATCGCCGCCCGCGATCTGGCCGAGCGAGGCGTGCTTGACGTCCTGTCTTCGGATTATGTGCCGCTGAGCCTTCTTCACGCGCCCTTCGTGCTGGCCGACGAACTGGAGGACATGAGCCTTCCGCAGGCGCTTGCCATGGTCACATCGACGCCGGCCCGGACCGTTGCGCTTGATGATCGCGGGCGGATTGCAGCCGGACTGCGGGCCGACCTCGTGCGTGTTCGCCGTCACGAAGGTGTTCCGGTCGTGCGCGCTGTCTGGCGCGAGGGTCAGAGGGTGGCCTGATGGCAGAGACGGCGCAGTCCCGCGAGATCTTGCCCGATGCGGGCACCATGGTGGTCGTGGTCGGCCCGAGTGGCGCCGGCAAGGACAGCGTGATCGGCTATGCGCTGTCTCGTATTGGGGAGCGACCGGATATCCACCTTGTCCGCCGCCTGATCACTCGCCCAGCCGATGCTGGAGGCGAGCAGCATGAAGCGCTTTCGGAGAGTGAATTCGAAACCCGGCTGCGTGCCGGTGACTTCGCCGTGGATTGGACTGCGCACGGATTGCGCTATGGTATCCCCGCCAGCGTTCGGGATGAACTGGCGAAGGGCCATGTGGTTATCGCCAATGGTTCGCGTGCCGTCCTTGACCGGTTCAAGGACGCCTTTCCGTCACTGCTGATCGTCAACATCGTTGCGCGACCGGAGATCCTGGCAGAGCGGCTTGACAAACGCGGTCGCGAGTCGACGGTCGACATCGCTCTCCGGCTGGAGCGGGCTGACAGCGTCGGCATCCATGAGCGCTTTTCAAGCGTGACAATAGACAATAGCGGCCCGCTGGAGACTGCGGGCGAACGCTTCCTATCCATCATCAAGGCGCTCATCGACGGCAAGGCCTGACGCCGGATCAACCCTTGCGGATGAAGTCCTGAAGCAGAGCCGCCAGAGCTTCCGGTTGTTCGACGCTCGGGATATGGGCGCAATCCTCGATCACTTCGAAACGGGCGCCGGGAACAAGCGTTGAGCCCTTCTCCACGACCTCGGGCGGGGTTGAACCATCCTGATCACCCACTACAAACAGCGTTGGTACAGAGATCGTCGGCAGAACAGCTGAGAAATCGGTATCGCGCAGGGCGGCACAGGTCGACAGATAGCCGGCTTTGGACTGCCGCGTCATCATCAGCCTGTAACCTGCCAGCGCATCCTTCTGCTCCTCATGAAAGACCGGGGTGAACCAGCGCTGCATGGCTCCGTCTGCGGCAGCTTCCAGCCCACCGGATTCGATCATGCTCATGCGCTCGCTCCAGATTTCGGCCGTCGCAATTCGTGGTGCGGTATCGCAGAGAACAAGCTTGCGAAAGAGATCCGGGCGGGCCTGCCACAGGCCCTGGCAGACGAGGCCACCAACGGAGAGGCCACAGAAAGTTGCCTTTCTGATCCCCAAGGCGTCGCAGAGTCCGGCCAGATCCGAAACCAGATCTGCCATGCCGAAGGGTTTTTCGGCACCACCGGACAGACCATGTCCGCGGCTGTCATAGAGCAAAACCGAGACATCATCGCCGAGCTCGTCGAAGAGCGGCAACCAGATGCGGAAGTCAGTGCCCAAACCGTTCGAGAAGACGATCAGGTTTTTGGCTTTCGCCTCGCCGATCAGTTCATAATGGACGACGTTGCCGTTGATGCTGGTAAAGGCCAAGCCAGTTCTCCTGTTTGCATGGCGCATGGTTATGCAGTTCCGACATTTGATCCTCAAGCGCTCTGCAAGCGGGTATCAATGTCACAATGGTCCTCTAATGCGCTTCATCCCAATTCTGTGCAGCGCGGGCATCCACCTTCAGCGGAACGCGCATCGATATTGCCGGCATGGCCGCCTGTTCCATGGTGGAGACGATGACCGGCAGGACCTTGTCGATCGCCCCATCCTCGACCTCGAAGATCAGTTCGTCATGGACCTGCAGCAGCATGCGCACCTGTTCGGCAAGACCGGCCGCGGCAAGGGCAGGCTCGATCTTGATCATGGCCCGGCGGATGATATCGGCAGCGGAGCCCTGGATCGGCGCGTTGATCGCGGCGCGCTCGTTGAAGGCGCGCATGGACGGGTTCGATGACTTGATCTCCGGGTAGTGGGCCCGTCGACCGAAGATGGTTTCGACATAGCCGTGCTCGCGGGCAAAGGCCTTGGTGCTCTCCATGTAGTCCTTGATGCCGGGGAAGCGCTCGAAATACTTCTTGATGTAATCGCCTGCTTCGGAACGCTCGATGCCAAGCTGGTTGGCAAGGCCGAAGGCGGAAATGCCGTAGATGATGCCGAAGTTGATCGCCTTGGCGCGGCGGCGGACTTCCGACGGCATGCCTTCGACCGGCACGCCGAACATTTCCGACGCCGTCATGGCATGGATATCGACGCCATCGGCGAAAGCCTGACGCAGCTGCGGTATGTCGGCGACATGGGCGAGCACACGCAGTTCGATCTGACTGTAGTCGGCGGACAGCAGCTTGTGGCCCGGCGTCGAAATGAAGGCCGTACGGATCTTGCGGCCTTCGGCGGTGCGGACGGGGATGTTCTGCAGGTTCGGCTCGGACGATGACAGCCGGCCAGTGGTCGTCGAGGCGAGCGAATAGCCGGTGTGGACTCGCTTGGTTACTGGATGGATGTAACCCGGAAGCGCATCGGTGTAAGTGGATTTGAGCTTGGTCAGCTGGCGCCAGTCGACGATCTTGCGCGGCAAAGGCGCACCCTCGGCGGCGAGATCTTCGAGAACCTGGGCGGAGGTGGACCATTGGCCGGTCTTGGTCTTGGAGCCTCCCGGCAGACCTAGTTTGCCGAAGAGGATGTCTCCAAGCTGCTTGGGCGAGCCGATATTGAACCGCTCGCCGGCAAGCTCATAGACCTCGTCCTCGGCAGCGGCGGCCTTTTGCGCCAATTCACCGGAGAGACGCGAGAGGATCTGGCGGTCGACGGTAATCCCGCGTTCCTCCATCTCGGCGAGCACGGGTACAAGCGGACGTTCCAGCCGCTCGTAGATGCGGGTCAGACCTTCAGCGACAAGGCGCGGCTTCAGGACAAGCCACAGACGAAGGGTCACATCGGCATCCTCAGCCGCGTAGGCGGTTGCCTTGTCGATGTCTACCAGATCGAAGGTCACGGCGGACTTGCCCGATCCGGCGACATCCTTGTAGGCGATCGGAGTATGGCCGAGCCACTTTTCCGAAAGTCCGTCCATACCGTGATTGCCTTTGCCCGCGTCCAGAACATAAGACATCAGCATGGTGTCGTCGAAGCTCTGGATCACGATCCCGTGGCGCTTCATGACAAGGTAATCATATTTCAGGTTCTGGGCGATTTTCAGGACGGACGGATCCTCCAACAGATCCTTCAGCGCCGAGAGCGCCTCACCCATGGGGATCTGGTTTTCCGCATGACCACCGCCCAGGAGATCGCCGACACCCGTCTTGTGGGCGAGCGGCACATAAGCGGCCTTGATCATCGCTGATGCTGGCGAGGTCCGGTTATCCTGCAATGCGAGCGATACGCCAACGAGCTCGGCCTGCATTGGATCGAGCGAGGTGGTTTCCGTATCAAATGCCACGAGGCCGGTCTCACGCGCTTCCGCAATCCAGGCCTGAAGCGTCGCAATATCGCGGATCGTCACATAGCGCGTGCGGTCAATCGGATGGGAAGCAAAGGCTTCCGCACGGGTCCTGGCAAGCTCAGACGGTTTGTTGCCTTCCAGATCCTGCTTGTCCGAGACCTCCGTATTCGCAGTCTCGCTCGCCGCAGCTTTTTGTTCCGTTGCAGCATCCCCCTTATCGAGGTCAGGACCGCGCGCCTCCTCACCCCACTCGACAGGTACTGCGGCTGGCTCAATGGCGGCGGCGTCGCAATCGCAGGCTTCTGCCACGCGCCGGGTGAGCGTGGTGAATTCCATGGCTTTTAGGAAGGCGATCAGTTTTGCACCATCCTGCTTTTCCAGGGTCAGTTGATCCAGTGCCATGTCGAGCGGAACATTCGTTCTGAGCTCCACCAGTTTGCGGGAAATGCGGGCAAGCTCGGCATTGGCGATGATGTTTTCGCGGCGCTTGACCTGCTTGATCTCGCCAGCCCGGGCGAGGAGCGTTTCAAGGTCGCCGAATTCTTCGAGAAGCTGAGCGGCTGTCTTTGGACCAATGCCTGGGATACCCGGAACATTGTCGGTCGAGTCACCGGTCATAGCCTGCAGATCGATCATCTTGTCCGGGGTCACGCCCCACTTTTCGATGACGTCCGGAATACCGATCTGCTTGTCCTTCATGGCGTCATACATATGCACATTTGGGGTCACCAACTGCATCAGGTCTTTGTCAGACGAAACGATGGTCACATCGGCCCCGATTGCCTCGGCGGCCCTTGCGTAAGTGGCTATGATATCGTCGGCCTCGAAGCCTTCGGTCTCGATACACGGCAGATTGAAGGCGCGGGTAGCATGGCGGATCAGGCCGAATTGCGGCACGAGGTCCTCCGGCGGTGCGGAGCGGTTTGCCTTGTATTCAGGGTAGATTTCCTTGCGGAACGTCGTTGACGAATAGTCGAAAATCACCGCCAGATGCGTCGGCGTGACACCGACCGACGTGTCTCTTGCATCAGTCAGAAGCTTCCACAGCATATTGCAGAAACCCGACACGGCATTGACCGGCAAGCCATCCGATTTGCGGTTGAGCGGGGGGATTGCATGGAAGGCACGGAAGATGAACCCGGAGCCGTCAATGAGGAAGAGATGATCGCCTTTTTTCATGAGGCATGGATAGCGCGGGTGGCGACAAAGGTCCATCACGCTTTGATGGCGCTTGGCTCATTTTCGTGGCCGCCACGGCCCGAGCCAGATCACGATGGACACGTCTCAGCATCACGGAAAGCTTACCGATTTGTAATCCGTCTATCCCTTGAAAAACCACATTCCAAGGATCATCTCCTAGTCATCGGCGACTGATCACGCCGTAGTCTGAATGAGGCTCGTCCCCCGCCGCTTCAGACTTGGACAAAGGCCTTATCCCCCCTCTCCGGGCCTTTGTCCCTATTTCTTGGCCGTCGTGGATGTCCCCGCCTCAATTCCACGACGGCCATCCTTCCCTTGCTGACTTAGCGTTTCAAGAGCGATTTTTCCGGTTGAACCGCGAGATGAATCAGGCCAGCCTGCAGTTTGCATCGCATGCGATGGTTCTTTGCGCTGACAGTCCACGATCTGACCGGATAAGCATGACCTACGATCGATCTGAGTCTGCAACATATCTCGCGGCCCAACTTGCACGTGGCTTTTCACGTGCTCTCCAATTGCGTGCAAAAAAGCTTGGCTTTTCGCCAGGCCAGTTCCCGGTTCTCATCGAGCTCTGGAACGAAGAGGGGTTGACCCAGAGGCAGTTGCTGGATCGGATCGATGTCGAACAGGCAACGATCGCCAATACGCTGTCACGCATGGAGCGCGATGGCCTGATTGAGCGACGCGCACATCCAAATGACAAGCGGGCACAGCTGATTTTCCTGACCGAAAAGGCACGGGCGTTGAAAGACGAAGCCCTGGCTGCGGCAGAGGATGCGGAAATGGATCTCTTCACCGGATTCCGGCGTTTCGAACGAGAACTGCTGAAGGAATACATCCGCTGGGCCATTGCCAATGCCCGCAAGCTTGGCTGATCGCTGCCGCCTCATGAATGGATCAATAACAAAAATTCAATTATAGCCAGCCTCGAAAGCCCTCGGCCTTTCATCTATCGTCGTCCGGACTGCAATCCATTCAGGACGATAACATGACCGATCTCTCACCCATTCTTGCGAAGGCCGATGCCGAACTTCCCAAAAGCCTGGAGCGGCTCTTTGATCTGGTTCGCATCCCATCGATCTCGACGGACCCGGCCTACAAGGCCGATTGCCGGAAGGCGGGTGAGTGGCTCGTGCACGAATTGAGCGCACTCGGGTTTGAAGCATCCCTTCGCGATACGCCCGGCCACCCGATGGTCGTTGCCCATCATAAAGGCGCGTCAACTGACGCACCGCATGCCCTGTTTTATGGTCACTACGATGTGCAGCCGGTCGACCCGCTCAATCTCTGGGAGGATGATCCCTTTGACCCGGCAGTCAAGGAGAAGGAGGGGCACAAGGTCATCACTGGCCGCGGGACTTCCGATGACAAAGGTCAGTTGCTGACGTTCGTCGAGGCCTGCCGCGCCTATAAGGCCGTCAAGGGTGATCTGCCGATCAGAATCACGATCCTGTTCGAAGGTGAGGAGGAATCGGGTTCCCCATCGCTGAAGCCTTTCCTTGCGGCCAATAAGGCAGAGTTGAAAGCGGACTTTGCACTCGTCTGCGATACCGGCATGTGGGACCGCGAGACGCCAGCCATCGCGGCGGCCCTGCGTGGCCTTGTTGGCGAGGAGATCACCGTGACGGCGGCTGATCGCGACCTGCATTCGGGTCTCTTCGGCGGTGCTGCAGCCAATCCCGTCCATATCCTCACCAAAATCCTGGCTGACCTGCATGACGAGACAGGAAAGGTGACTCTGCCCGGCTTTTACGAGGGTGTGGAAGAGACGCCCTCCAACATCAAGGCTTCATGGGACAGTCTCGGACGCACTGCGGAAAGCTTCCTGGGCGAAGTCGGTCTTTCCATCCCGTCCGGCGAAAAGGGCCGCTCCGTGCTTGAGCTCACCTGGGCGAGGCCAACGGCGGAAGTCAACGGCATTATTGGCGGGTACACCGGCGAAGGCTTCAAGACCGTCATTGCGGCGAAGGCGTCCGCCAAGGTCTCGTTCCGCCTCGTTGGATCGCAGGACCCTGCGAAGATCCGGGAAAGCTTCAGAGCCTTTGTCAAGGAACGCATTCCTGCCGACTGCAAGGTAGAATTCCATGAACATGGCGGATCGCCGGCGATCCAGCTTTCCTATGATTCACCGGTTCTGACCAAAGCCAAGAACGCCTTGTCCGACGAATGGCCAAAACCCGCCGTTGTCATCGGAATGGGCGGATCGATCCCGATCGTCGGTGATTTCCAGACCATGCTGGGGATGGAGTCCCTGCTGGTCGGCTTTGGTTTGACAGACGACCGCATTCATTCCCCGAACGAGAAATACGATCTCAATTCTTTCCATAAGGGCATACGGTCGTGGATCCGGATCCTTGATGCCCTTGCACAGGGATAAATCCGCATCAGAAACGCAAAAAGGCCGGCGAAAACCGGCCTTTCCATCACGCTTCACACATTGCTGCCAGTACATCCGTGGTCAGCCATGCGAGCGCGACATGCGATCGTCAGGATACCTATCTGCCTTCGCATCAAGCATCTCTTGCGCACAGGATGGCGCGGGATGCTTAACAAAGCTTTAAGGCTAATAAAGCAACCCGATGCAACTCTGACGCTATCCCGTGATCGCCTGATAGCCAATAGGTGGTGATGGATCAGGCTGTTTTCAAGCGCGATGGCGAAATGCGGCTTGAAAAGGCTCACCTTCTGGAGCTAGTTTTGCCTTATGAGCCTTCAATCAGTCCGTGAATATTTCCAGCAACATGCACCCGATCTCAACGTCATCGTAACGGAAGCGAGTTCAGCGACCGTTGCCCTGGCCGCAGAAGCGCATGGCGTCGAACCGGACCAGATCGCCAAGACAATCTGTGTCAGGTTGGTTGACGAGGTTGCTCTCGTTGTCACGGCGGGAACGAAGCGCCTCGACAATCGAAAGTTCAAGGATCGCTTTGGAACGAAGCCGCGCATGCTTGATGCCGAAGCCGTGGTGGCGGCGACCAGTCACCCCGTCGGTGGTGTATGCCCTTTTGGCTTGCCGTCGCCTCTCCAGGTATATTGCGACATATCACTGCGGGCCTTTGACATCGTGATACCGGCAGCAGGAGCAACCAATGCGGCGGTCAGGATTGCACCCGCGCGGATGGGAGAGCTGACTCGAGCCGAATGGGTCGACCTTTGCCAGTAATCCTTCCGGCAGACGGAATCCTCATCTGATCAAAGGCGTGTGAGCGCGTTTACCCTGCGTTAACCTCCCCTTAAATCGCCGTATTTACATTCCAGCAGGGCCTCAATTCGCCTGAATGCCAGGGAGCCACACCCAATACCTTTGGAACCGATGGCTCTTCTGCGCTGTCGCAGTCCGAGCCGGAGCAAGATCACGGATTATGGTCAACAGAGGAAAATCCCGCGAACGTGTCGAACCGACCTTCGAGGAAGATCGGGAAGACGAGGATTTTCGCCTGGATGAAGACGATCGCATTGTCGGCAGTGGCGGGAAACGCCGTGCGTCCGGAAAAAGCAAGGGACGCAGCAAGGCCGCGAGCGGTCGAGGCGGTGGAGGGCAGAGAAAGCGCAAGTCTGGTGGCGGCGGTTTCGGTATCGGTAAGCTGATCTACTGGAGCTTTGTCATGTGCATCTGGGCCGGGATCGGCCTCGTTGGGCTGGTTGGCTATTATGCCTCCCAGATGCCGAGCGCCAGTACATGGACGATCCCGGATCGACCGCCGAACATGAAGATCGTTTCGGTCGAAGGCACTGTAATTGCCAATCGCGGCGCAACCGGCGGCGAGGCGCTGCCGCTTGAGGAAATGTCACCTTACATTCCCCTGGCCACCATGGCGATCGAGGACCGTCGGTTCTATTCGCATTTCGGCGTCGATCCGTTGGGGCTCGGGCGTGCAATCGTGACCAATATCATGAGCGGCCGCGCTGTGCAGGGCGGCTCGACCATCACGCAGCAGCTGGCCAAGAATCTTTTCCTCTCTCCTGAGCGCACGATCGAACGCAAGGTGCAGGAAGTTCTGTTGGCTTTCTGGCTGGAGCACAAGTTTACCAAGGACCAGATCCTTGCCATGTATCTGAACCGCGTCTTCTTCGGCTCGAACGCCTATGGTGTTGAGGCCGCATCACGACGTTACTTCAACAAGTCAGCACGGGACGTCAATCTCGGCGAGGCGGCGCTGCTGGCAGGTCTGCTCAAAGCGCCTTCGCGCCTTTCGCCAGCCCGCGACCCGGAAGCGGCTGAGGCCCGTGCACAGGTGGTGCTCACGGCCATGCGCGAGGCAGGCTATATCACCGATGACGAGATCAAGACGGCGATGACGCAGCCGCCGACGAGAGCCAAGCGCTACTGGAGTGGCGCAGGTCAATATGTGGCTGATCTCGTCAAGGAGGACGTGGTTGGCCTTATTGGCACACTGACAGAGGATGTCATTGTCGAAACAACCATCGACATGACGCTTGAAAAAAAGGCAGAGGCGGCGCTGACGCAAGCCTTGGATAATCAGGGCGAAAAGCTTGGCGTATCGCAGGCGGCTCTGGTGGCGATTGACGGAACGGGCGCAATCCGTGCGCTGGTCGGCGGGCGGGATTATGCCGAAAGCCAGTTCAACCGGGCGGTTAAGGCAAAGCGGCAACCGGGCTCTGCTTTCAAGCCGTTTGTATATGCCGCAGCTCTGGAACAGGGTTTACGACCCGAATCGGTTCGGAATGATGCGCCGATCCGGATCGGCTCCTGGACACCGGAGAACTATGACCAGAAGTATCGTGGTACCGTCACTCTCACGGAGGCGATGGCCGTCTCATTGAACACTGTCGCGGCACAGCTCGTGATGGAAGTCGGACCGAAGGAAGTGGTACAACTGGCCCATCGTCTGGGGATTTCGACCGACCTCCAGAACAACGCGTCCATTGCGCTTGGTACCTCTGAAGTCTCCCTGATGGAGCTCACAGCCGCCTATGCGCCATTCATGAATGGCGGCTACAAGGCTACACCACATGTGATCCAACGCATCTTGCGCACGGATGGGACGGTGCTCTACGAAAACAACTATCTGGAGCCGCCACGCGTCCTCAACTCGGCGGTAGTTGCCGGCATGAACCGGATGATGACAGCCGTGGTTGACCACGGAACGGGCAAGCGGGCGCAATTGAAGGGATGGCAGGCCGGCGGAAAGACAGGCACGACCCAGTCTTTCCGTGATGCACTCTTCGTCGGCTATACCAGCAATCTAACGACCGGCATCTGGTTCGGTAATGATGACGGCACGCCGATGAAGAAGGTGACAGGTGGCGGTCTGCCGGCGGAGGCCTGGCACGATTTCATGACGACAGCCCATCAGGGTCTGACGCCGGCCCTGCTGCCGGGAAGCGACTATCAGGAGCCATTGCCGGAGCCTCCGCAGGAAATGACCATCTCGACGATCATCTCCGATGTTCTCCAGAGCGGCGGCGAAAGCGACTATCCAAGCCCACCGCAGCCGAATGGGCCTGCGACCGAGTATCCCTATGATGATGTCTATGTAGAGGGGCCGGTACCGCCCGCTGATGTTGGCCCCATCCTTGAGGGTCCTGTAGAAACGAGACGGACCACACTTCTCGACGTTATTCTCGGTCGCTGAAATCCAGCGACCATCCACCAACAAAAGCCCGGTACAAGGCTCATTCGCTAGGAAGCAAAACCATTTGAGCAAAGTGACTGATTGCTGAGCTGAAATTGCTGTTTGCCAATCTATTCGTTTTGCCCACAGACAGCGGATTTCCAGCCTTGCAGTCAGAAATTCCGCTTCTTATATACGCCGCATAGCGCAGTTCAGCTGCGACAATCCCAGACCATCCACGTCGAGGGGCAGTCGAAGAATGCCTGATGGGGGTTCCGACAGCCTGCTTCAAGGAGAGAATGACATGGCAAAAGTAATCGGTATCGACCTTGGAACGACCAATTCCTGCGTCGCCGTCATGGACGGCAAGGACACAAAGGTCATCGAAAATTCCGAAGGCGCGCGCACGACCCCTTCCATGGTTGCCTTCAGCGACGACGGCGAGCGGCTCGTTGGCCAGCCGGCCAAGCGCCAGGCGGTGACCAATCCGACCAATACACTCTTCGCCGTCAAGCGCCTGATCGGCCGCCGCTTCGACGATCCAACCGTCGAAAAGGACAAGGGTCTTGTCCCATACCACATCGTGAAGGGTGACAATGGTGACGCGTGGGTAGAGGCTCAGGGCAAGGGCTATTCCCCGTCGCAGATCTCCGCAATGATCCTGCAGAAGATGAAGGAAACGGCTGAAGCCTATCTCGGCGAGAAGGTTGAAAAGGCAGTCATCACCGTTCCGGCATATTTCAACGATGCTCAGCGTCAGGCCACGAAGGATGCTGGTCGCATTGCCGGCCTCGAAGTGCTGCGCATCATCAACGAACCGACTGCTGCTGCGCTGGCCTACGGTCTCGACAAGAAGGATGGCAAGACGATTGCTGTCTACGACCTGGGTGGTGGTACCTTCGATATCTCGATCCTCGAAATCGGCGATGGCGTCTTCGAAGTGAAGTCCACCAATGGTGACACCTTCCTTGGCGGTGAAGACTTCGACATGCGCCTGGTTGAATACCTCGCGGGCGAATTCAAGAAGGATCAGGGCATCGATCTGAAGAACGACAAGCTGGCTCTGCAGCGCCTCAAGGAAGCTGCCGAAAAGGCGAAGATCGAGCTGTCTTCTTCGCAGCAGACCGAAATCAACCTGCCCTTCATCACGGCGGATGCCTCCGGTCCGAAGCACCTGACGATGAAGCTGACCCGCGCCAAGTTCGAAAGCCTGGTCGATGATCTGGTTCAGCGCACTGTTGCGCCGTGCAAGGCAGCTCTGAAGGATGCCGGCGTTTCCGCGTCCGAGATTGACGAAGTCGTTCTCGTCGGCGGTATGAGCCGCATGCCGAAGGTACAGGAAGTCGTCAAGCAGCTCTTCGGCAAGGAGCCGCACAAGGGTGTGAACCCGGATGAAGTGGTTGCCATGGGCGCCGCCATTCAGGCGGGCGTTCTGCAGGGCGACGTGAAGGATGTTCTGCTGCTCGACGTGACCCCGCTGTCGCTCGGCATCGAGACACTCGGTGGCGTCTTCACCCGTCTGATCGACCGCAACACGACGATCCCGACGAAGAAGAGCCAGGTCTTCTCGACTGCTGAAGACAACCAGCAGGCCGTGACGATCCGCGTATCGCAGGGCGAGCGTGAAATGGCGGCAGACAACAAGCTGCTCGGCCAGTTCGACCTCGTCGGTCTTCCGCCGGCACCGCGTGGCGTACCGCAGATCGAAGTCACCTTCGACATTGACGCGAACGGCATCGTCCAGGTTTCGGCCAAGGACAAGGGCACTGGCAAGGAACAGCAGATCCGTATCCAGGCTTCTGGCGGTCTGTCCGATGCCGATATCGAGAAGATGGTGAAGGACGCCGAGGCCAATGCCGAAGCCGACAAGAAGCGTCGTGCGGTTGTTGAAGCCAAGAACACGGCTGAGAGCCTGATCCATTCGACCGAGAAATCTGTGTCGGAATACGGTGACAAGGTCTCGGAAGCCGATCGCAAGGCCATCGAGGATGCAATTGCTGCCCTCAAGGCAACCCTCGTGTCCTCCGATCCTTCGGTCGAGGACATCCAGGCCAAGACCCAGACGCTCATGGAAGTCTCGATGAAGCTTGGTCAGGCGATCTACGAAGCGCAGCAGGCTGATGCTCAGTCTTCCGATGGCGACAATGCCAAGGATGGCGATATCGTCGATGCCGACTATGAAGAAGTGAAGGACGAAGACGCGAAGAAGTCTGCTTGATGCGGACGACTGCTCGCCTGTCTCCCCTGTCGTGGCTGGCCTTCGGGCCAGCCGCATTTTCGTTGATCCTGACGACGGGCACCGTGCTGGCGCAGGACAAAGGCCATTTGGCCAGTGTTCACCGACAGGTGAGCCTCGCCGAGGCCAGCGTCACCAAGGCGATTGGCGCCGGCGACAGCAAAACCCTCTCCAGGATCGGACAGGAACTTGGCTCAATCATTGAGACAGCACTTGCCCATCGCGAAAATGGCGGCGAAGTCACACGATGCGATATGGCAGCGCATGCCCTGGCCTATGTGGCGGTTTCTGCCGCAGACGGACTTTCCATCACTGGCGAAGGTCGAAAGCTTTTGTTGGGCGACGCGCTTGCTGCGGCTGGTGACTTCGAGGCGGATATGCGTGCATGCGATCAACAGGCCGGGAAAAAGCCCGGCAGTCATACAAGCGTGGAGAAAGCTCTGAGAGCTCTGTAAGACCATGGCAAAAGCAGATTTCTACGAGACACTGGGGGTCAGCCGCACGGCGGATGAAAAGGAGCTGAAAAGCGCCTTTCGCAAGCTTGCGATGCAGTTTCACCCCGACAAGAATCCCGACGACAAGGACGCAGAACGCAAGTTCAAGGAAATCAACGAGGCCTATGAAACGCTGAAGGATCCGCAGAAGCGGGCGGCCTACGACCGTTTCGGCCACGCCGCTTTTGAACAGGGTGGCGGCGGCTTCGGTGGCGGCGGTGGTGGTTTTGCCGGCGGCGGTTTCTCCGATATCTTCGAAGACATCTTTGGCGAGATGATGGGTGGCGGACGTGGCGGACGGGCACGCTCCAGCGGCGGGCGCGAGCGTGGTGCCGACCTCCGCTACAACATGGAGATTTCGCTCGAGGAAGCCTTTACCGGGAAGACGGCGCAGATCCGCGTGCCGACCTCGATCACCTGCGATGTGTGCACGGGTTCAGGTGCCAAGCCTGGCACCAAGCCGACAACCTGTTCCACCTGTCAGGGATCAGGGCGCGTTCGCGCTGCCCAAGGCTTCTTCTCCATCGAGAGGACCTGCCCCACCTGTCATGGTCGTGGCCAGACAATCAGCGATCCATGCACCAAGTGCCACGGCCAGGGCCGCGTTACGGAAGAACGCTCTCTGTCGGTGAATATTCCCTCAGGCATTGAGGACGGAACACGCATCCGCCTGCAAGGCGAGGGCGAAGCAGGATTGCGCGGCGGGCCAGCCGGCGATCTCTACATATTCCTGTCGGTCAGACCGCACGAGTTCTTCCAGCGGGATGGAGCCGATCTTTATTGTGCTGTCCCGATTTCCATGACGACGGCAGCCCTTGGCGGTACATTCGACGTGGTGACGCTTGACGGTTCGAAGTCACGCGTAACCGTTCCCGAGGGTACGCAGCCGGGCAAGCAGTTCCGTCTCAAGGGTAAGGGCATGCCGATCCTGCGTTCGACGCAGATGGGCGACCTCTACATCCAGATCCAGATCGAGACGCCACAGAAGCTGACCAAGCGCCAGCGCGAACTGTTGCAGGAGTTCGAGCAGCTCTCCTCCAAGGAGAACAACCCGGAATCCACCGGCTTCTTTGCCCGGATGAAGGAATTCTTCGAGGGATAAGTACCGGCGCGGCAGCACCTGTTAAGACATCAAGGCCGGCATCCGTGCCGGCCTTTGCATGTTCGCAAGCGGCTCGGTGGCAATCCAAGGCTTCCTCATCGTCAGTAATGGGGCGGCCGGGTGATGGCTGGCGCATCAAGGGTCTGTTCTTCCAGCGTCAGGAATCTTTCCGTGAGACGGTCAAGCTTAGCGCGGATCTGTTCTACCGTCTTCCACTGTTCGGACAATTGATCGGAAAGTTCTTCAATGATCCTGGCCTGATGGGCAACTGTCTCTTCCAAACGGACGATGCGCTCTTCCTGATCGCTCATACTTGGCCCTTCCCTGAAAAACATGCTTCGGGCTAGATGCCCAAAAGCTGTCTCGCGGTCAAACTCGTTGGTCCAGAGCCGTTCATTTTTAAATGGAAATAGTTCTGCCGGAGCAGGTTTTTGTCGGGGCAGCGACGATCGGCGAGGCGCATACCCTGGTGTATGGGCGAGACGATCGCCGCTGATCCCGACGGAAAGATGCCCGACCCTTCGGGTTGGCTGGAACGGGCCGCCTGATCGCCCGGCTGGCTTGGCCGTATGCGTTAGCTACGGCGCGCGCCAGCCGGGCGACCATCCGACTCCGTTTCAGCCAACAGAACTGATTCCATTTAGAAATGAACGGCTCTAGAGCTGCTTCTTTTTCTTGTAAGGCATCAGCATCACCGCTGAGGCGACCATGGCCGCGGCGAAGGTCAGTGCCATAGGTATGGAGATCATCAGAGCCGGCAGGAGAGGGTTGGCTGCCCGCGACAAGAGCGAGCCGAGACCACCTAGATCGAGCCACAAGATGAGGCCGGAGACGGCAAAGCCAAGCCCTGCGCCACCCGTGGCATTCATCGCAAGGAAGCGAAGCATATCCCTGTGGTCCTGACGGGCTTCTTCCGGCGTCAGATCGTCTCGATTGCGCAACATCATGGCCTCGTGGAGCTGAAGTGAGATCCAACTACAGCATGTAGGACTTCGTTCCATGTCGCCAAGCGCCGCAGTGCAAGGGCAATGCCGGCGATACACCAGACTGCCCTTGCCTTCTATGACCGTTCGGCCTAGCTCAAGGCAGCAACGAATTCGACCGATGACCCAGAAAACGCATATCCAGAAGCTCAAGCTGACCGACTTTCGCAACTATGCGCAGGCCAACCTGCCGCTGAGTGACCGGCATGTCGTGCTGACGGGCGAAAACGGCTCGGGAAAAACCAACCTCATGGAGGCCGTATCGCTTTTGTCGCCTGGTCGCGGTCTCCGTCGTGCTGTTCTTGCTGACATCTCACGCATTGATGCGCCCCAGGGCTTCTCGGTCTTCGCAGCTCTGGAAGGCATGGCGGGCGATGTTGAGATTGGCACTGGCACAGAAGGTGGCGAGGACGGCAATCCCGTGCGTCGTCTCCGAATCAACGGTGCCAGCGCCAAGTCGGTCGACGAACTGACCGATCATTTGCGGGTGCTCTGGTTGACGCCTGCCATGGATGGGCTCTTTACCGGGGCATCGGCTGATCGGCGCCGGTTTCTCGACCGGCTAGTGCTTTCGCTGGATCCCGCCCATGGCCGGCGCGCAAGCGACTTCGAGAGGGCCATGCGCAGCCGAAACAAGCTTCTGGCCGATGGTCGCTTTGATCCAACCTGGCTGGCCGGTATCGAACAGCAAATGGCAGCGCTCGGCGTTGCCATGACCATGGCCAGGCGGGAAATGCTGGGGCTTCTTGCGGGACTGATAGCAGACGATCTGACGACATCGCGCTTTCCCTCCGCGAGCCTTACTCTCACCGGATTCCTGGATGACGACGCACAAAGGCCAGCCTATGAACTTGAGGATCTTTACATCGGAATGCTGGCGGCTGGCCGCTACCGGGATGCCGCCGCCGGGCGCACCTTGGATGGGCCGCACAGGGCCGATCTTGTCATACGGCATGTCGAGAAAAACATGGAGGCGGAGCGTTGCTCGACTGGGGAGCAAAAGGCCCTGCTAATTGGGCTCATTCTTGCCCATGCACGCCTCGTTGCCACCATGACAGGCTTTGCGCCGATCCTGCTTCTCGATGAGATTGCTGCTCATCTTGACGAAGGCCGTAGGGCGGCTCTGTTCGACCGGATCGACGCTCTTGGCGGTCAATCCTTCATGACGGGCACCGACAAATCGATGTTTGAGGCTCTGGGAACACGTGCTCAATTCATTTCGGTGCATCATGGTAAGCTCGAAATATGAGATCCCTTTCAGTCCTGCTCATAGGGTGACATGATGTCAGCCATGGAACCCCTGCTGCCAGAAGAGCTCTCTCGCTATCACCGTCACATCCTGCTGCCCGAAGTGGGCGGCCATGGACAGCAGTTGCTGAAGGCGGCGCGCGTCATGGTTATTGGCGCTGGCGGACTCGGATCGCCCGTGCTGCAATATCTGGCGGGCGCCGGCGTCGGTACGCTGACCATCGTTGACGATGATGGCGTGTCGCTTTCCAACCTCCAGCGCCAGGTCATCCATGACAGCGGCACTCTTGGAGAACAAAAGACAGAAAGTGCGGCCCGTGCCATTGCCCGCCTCAACCCGCATTGCAGGGTCGTTCGCCACGAGGCGCGTTTCGATGCGGCTTTCGCACAGGATCATTTGCCCGGTCATACGCTGCTGATCGACGGATCGGACAATTTCTCCACCCGCTATGCAGCGGCAGATAGCGGCGAGGCCCTTGCCGTGCCACTTGTCACCGGTGCCGTCGGGCGGTTCGATGGCAGCGTGACGGTCCTGAAGCCTTATGAAGCCGGACCTGATGGGAGGCCGAATCCGCGTTACCGCGACCTCTTTCCGGAGGCACCTCCAGAGGGTGTCGTGCCAGCCTGTGCAGAAGCAGGCGTGATTGGCGCCCTGACGGGCGTCATCGGTACCTTGATGGCAATGGAAGCCATCAAGATCATCACAGGCATTGGAGAGCCGCTGGTTGGACGCCTGCTCATCTATGACGGGCTTGCCGCAAGATTTGACACGATCCGCTACAAGCGCCGGGAAACGCGGGGTTGAGTGTTGAGATCGAGCAAATTGGATCGGGCTTTGACGATTTCCCGAGTCTGCTCGAACTGATCCGCCTGTCCTTTGCCTATATGGATGGCGTGGTTGACCCGCCTTCCTCTGCACGATCACTTACCATCGATTCTCTTCGGGCAAAGACAGAAGGCGAAATCGCCCTGATGGCCCGCGACGAAACCGGCATCTTGGGCTGCGCCTTTCTGCGACCGGAGGCCACTTCTCTCTACATCGGAAAGCTGGCGATCCTTCCAGCGGCACAAGGCCGAGGCATCGGGTGGGGCCTGCTGCGAGAAGCAGAAGTGGTTGCTCGACAACTCGGGCTTCCGGCGCTGCGTCTGGAGACGCGCATCGAGCTTACGGATAACCAGCAACGCTTTGCAAGATGGGGCTTTGTCAAAACAGCGGAAAACCGCCATGCCGGCTTTGACCGCACGACGTCCATCGAAATGCAAAAGCTCCTGCTCTGAACTCTGTCAGGTCCGACTGGGCAGAACCCGGTTCGGCGGTCGATGACCATCGAAATAGGTGCGGATGTTGATGATGACCTTGTCGCCCATATCGATGCGACCCTCAATGGTCGCCGAACCGGTATGCGGCAGGAGAACCACCTTGCCTTCATTGGCCAGCTTGACAAGCTTCGGATTGACCGCCGGTTCATTCTCGAAAACATCAAGGCCAGCGCCGGCAATCTTTCCGGCCCTGAGCGCCTGGATGAGGGCATCCTCATCGATGATGTCGCCACGGGCCGTGTTGACGATGTAGCTGCTGGGCTGAAGCAATGCCAGGCGCCGGGCTGACAAGAGGTGGAATGTGGCCGGGGTCGAGGGGCAGTTGACCGAGACAATGTCCACCCGGGCCAGCATCTGATCAAGGCTGTCCCAATAGGTTGCTTCCAGTTCTTCTTCCGTAGCGGGACTTACACGACGGCGATTGTGATAATGGATCGACAATCCAAAAGCCTTGGCGCGACGTGCGACTGCCGTGCCAATACGGCCCATGCCGATGATGCCGATCCGTTTACCCCAGATGCGACGGCCCAGCATCCAAGTGGGAGACCAGCCCTCCCACTCACCGGGCTTGTCCATGAGCACACGTGCGCCCTGGACGAGCCGGCGCGGCACGGCGAGGATCAGCGCCATGGTCATGTCCGCCGTATCTTCCGTCAGGACATTCGGCGTATTGGTCACGGTGATGCCGCGCTTGGCAGCGGCGTCGACATCGATGTGATCGGTACCGTTCGAAAAGCTTGCGATCAGCTTCAACTGCGAACCAGCCTGCGCAATCAGGTCCGAATCAATCCGGTCGGTTACGGTGGGAACGAGAACATCTGCCTCCTTCACCGCAGCAATCAGCTGCTCGCGGCTTGGGGGGCGATCATCGATATTCAGTTCTGCCTCGAAAAGCTCGCGCATGCGGGTTTCCACCGCGTCCGGGAGTTTTCGAGTGATGTAGACCTTGGGTCTTTTCCTGTTCGTCATGAGACGTATCGATGCCTTGTTTAGAGCTCATTAACCAAGACGGGGGATACTCCGCCCTTAAAGGGCAATTTCTACCAAACCCGCAGGCGAAGACAAACAAAACTCGCTCAACGGCAGCGGATTTGTCGAAAGGCAGATATCCACGCCCCTTGGTCTGTGAAAGCCCCCCATTAGTCTTGTCGGTGAATCGGAAGCATCATGTTGAATGTCGCTCGTCTCAACACTGCCGTCTGCGCTTTGCTGGCCATGTTGCTGGCCGGAGCAAGTTCTGCTGCCGCGCAGGCCACCAGAGGCTCGACCGGTCTGCCCCTGCCCCGCTTTGTCAGCCTCAAGGCCGAACAGGTCAATCTGAGGGTCGGACCAAGCACGGACTATGCCGTTTCATGGCGCTATCAGAAATCAGGCCTTCCGGTGGAGATCATCCAGGAATACGAAAACTGGCGTCGGATTCGGGATGCCGATGGCACTGAAGGCTGGGTCAACCAATCGCTGCTCACCGGCGAAAGAACGGCCGTCGCCGCGCCCTGGATGCGGGGCAATGGTGACAGCGTCTATGTGATGATGCGGCGCGATTCCATGTCATCGGCACAGATCATTGCCAAACTGGAGCCCGGCGTGATCATGAGGCTCGAAGAATGCAATGGCAACTGGTGCCGGGCCCAGGTCCAGGGCGTGACCGGCTGGGTCAGCCAGGCGGAAATCTGGGGTGCCTATCCGGGCGAAGCCTTCAAATAAGGCCGATCGCGCGCGCGCCCTTTTCCAACGACGTCATCGGGCGGGGGCCGATCTGCTGAATGACGACACCGGCCGAATAGCAGCCGAGACGGGCACAGTCTTCCAGGCTTCGGCCATTTGTGTACCCGTACAGGAAACCGGAGGCGAAGAGATCACCGGCACCGGTGGTATCAAGAAGATTGGTCACGACGGTTGCCGGTATCTGCAAGCGCTGGTCGCCCTTCACCACCATCGCGCCATTTTCACCCATGGTGACAGCCGCCAGCTTGCAGTCTGCGGCGATACGATCCAGCGCCAGCGCAAAATCGTCCGTCTCATAAAGGGAGAGCGCCTCCTGCTCATTGGCAAAGACGATATCGACTGTGCCGGATCGCATCAGATCCAGGAATTCAGCCCGATAGCGGCCCACACAGAAACTGTCGGAGAGCGTCATCGACATCTCCCGACCATTCTCGTGAGCGATCCGCGCGCAGTCCAAGATTGCCTGCTTGGCACGTGGCGGGTCCCAGAGATAGCCTTCAAAGTAAGTGACCTTCGACTGTGCCACGACCTCCGGTTCGACATCCTCAGGGCCCAGTTCGACACAGGCGCCCAGATAGGTGTTCATGGAACGCTCGCCGTCTTCGGTGACGAAGATCATGCTGCGCGCGGTCGGCGGCTGGCTGTCCCCGGGCTTTGTCTCGAAATGCACGCCCTGCGCACGGATGTCATGGGTGAATATCTCGCCCAGTTGGTCCTGTGCCACCTTGCCGAAATAGGCGGCCTTGCCGCCCAGGTTGGCGATGCCCGCAGCCGTGTTGCCAGCGCTGCCGCCGGATGCCTCAACGGCTGGCCCCATCAGGCCATAGAGCCGTTCTGCGCGCTCGGCATCGATCAGATTCATCGCGCCCTTGGTGATCTCATTGCTGATCAGAAACTGATCATCACAGCGGGAGATGATATCGACGATGGCATTGCCGACGGTCAGAACGTCAAAACGGCTCATGAAGGGCGGGCTCCTCTGGTTTCCACAGGCGTCATAAACAGTTTTGCCGGATTGAAAAGGGGCAACAGGCCCTTCCGCGTCATCTGACTGTAACAGGACACCTCTACGGAGGGGAGCATTGGAAACGGCCAGCCATCTCCCCGGCTGCCAATTCCAGGGATCAAGGATCCCGCAACCGGGACTGCCGACCACGGATGTACTGGCGGCAGCAATCCCGGTTTTCTGTTTTGTGCAGGCCACCCGCCTGAAAGGCGAGATCTAGCAGGTTGCTCCAGCCTCTGTCGGCACGCTAAGTGCTGGCTCTCAAGCCAGTCGCGAGCGCCCTTCATGTCGGAAATCTCCCAAGACGTTCTTCCACTTTTCATTCTGATCCTTCTCGGCTTTGCCCTCGTACGCGCAGGCATAGTCGATCAGAAAATCGGGGACGCACTAGGGGATTTTGTTTTCAAGGTCGCTGTGCCCATGCTGTTGTTTCGCACGATTGTTGCTGCTGACTTTCAGGGAGCCTCGCCCTTTCGTCTCTGGATCGCCTATTTTACCGGCGTCGGTCTCACCTGGTTTCTCGGCCACCTGCTGGCGACACGACTGTTTGGCCTCGACTTGCGCATGGGCGTTCTTGCCGGGTTGTCTGCCGCTTTCGCCAACAACGTCTTCATTGGTCTGCCGCTGGTCGATCACACGATCGGTCAGGATGGAATGCTGGCCATGTCGATCCTGCTTGCCATCCATCTGCCGCTGATGATGATTGTCGGCACGCTGGCGATGGAACAGGCCGAACGGGCGGTAAGGGGCCCTGACCACAAGCCGGGAGGCATCCGGACCATCTTGAGGCAGGTCGGAATGAACCTTGTCCGCAATCCGCTGATCATTGGTCTGACTGCCGGACTTGCGGTACAGGTCATGGATTTCGAACTTCCGCAAGTGATCGACAGTGTAGTTGGTCAGATCGCCGGAGTTGCAGCGCCGACGGCGCTCATATCGCTTGGGATGACGCTGAACAGTTATCGCATGATCGACCAGCTCGGGATTTCGTCGACAGTCGCAATTTTGAAACTTTTCTTCATGCCGGCTATCGTCTGGGGCGGTTGCCACCTCTTGTCCCTGAGCCCAACCTGGACGGCCGCACTCGTTCTCACCTCTTGTGTCCCGACCGGCATCAATGCCTGGCTGATTGCCAACCGTTTTGGTGTCGGACAAGGCCTCGCTGCCTCTGTCATAACGCAGTCAACGGCCGCAGGCGTTGTCAGCGTGACCTTCTGGGCCTGGCTTCTGCTGTAACGGGCGCCCAAAACGCAAGATGCCCGGTCTGGCCGGGCATCTTTGTAACCACCGAACTTAATCAACGGCATCAGTTCGTTGCTGGAGGCTCCGGCAGCGCAACCTGCGCATCCGCCATCGTGTTCAAATACAGAATGAGATCGGCGCGCTCGTCGTCCTTTTTGATACCCGCAAAGCCCATGGACGTACCCGGGACATGGCGCTTCGGTGCCAACAGGAATTCGTTGAGGTGATCCCAGGTCCAAAGTTCAGCACCACCCTGCGAAAATTCCTTGAGAGCAGAGGAATAGCTGAAGCCTTCATGCGTTGCGATCGGACGGTCAACGAGACCATAGAGGTTCGGACCAACCCTGTTCGCCCCACCCTTGTCGATGGTATGACAGCTCGCACATTTCTTGAATACGCTCTCGCCAGCGGTCGCATCGGCACTCGCGAGCAGAACCGCAATCGGCGTTGCCTCTTCCACAACCGGTGCCTCATCGCTCGTCGCAACTTCGGCAACAATGGCGAAGCCTTCTTGCTCAGGCGCTTCAGCATGGAAGATCCCATCCGAGGCGATCGATACGGACATGAGAACGAAAACGGTGCCCAGGAATGCACCTACACCCATGTTCACATAAGAGTTCATCTGCAAAGCTCCCCATGCAGTCGGTTGAACGGCAACCAGACGATCTTGAAATCGGGCGGAACCTATGTCTTTTGCAAAACACTTGCAACACGATTATGGTCCCGCAACTGGGACTTTTTGCCACTTCTCGGGTGGAATTAGAAGGGGTTAACGATGAATAACCGCATTGCGGGCAAGGCAGTGGTGCTGATTCCTGCCCGTATGGCCTCGACAAGGCTTCCCGGAAAGCCTCTGGCCGATATTGCCGGCCTGCCAATGATCGTTCAGGTGGCACATCGTGCGCGCGAGGCTGATGTCGGGCGAATCATCGTTGCCGTGGACGATCAGCGAACTTTTGATGCTGTCGCATCGGCCGGATATGAGGCCGTGATGACACGACTGGACCATCAATCAGGGTCCGACCGCATCCATGAAGCCTTGGGCAAGAGTGATGCCGGAGCCGATGCCGACATTATCATCAACGTGCAGGGAGACCTGCCGACGATTGATCCTGCGACGATTCGATCAGCTCTTTCCCCTCTTGAGGAGCCAAGCGTCGATATCGCAACACTCACGGTCGAGATCACGGAAGAAGCGGAAAAGACCAACCCCAATGTCGTGAAGGTCGTTGGATCGCCAATTGGCCAGAACAGGCTCAGGGCCCTCTACTTTACCCGCGCAACCGCACCCTATGGCGCCGGACCGCTCTATCATCACATCGGCCTCTACGCCTATCGGCGCTCTACTCTGGAACGTTTCGTCTCGCTTCCGCCCTCGACACTGGAGAAGCGTGAATCGCTCGAACAGTTGCGGGCACTGGAGGTCGGGATGCGGATCGACGCGCAAGTCGTCAACACGATCCCGCTCGGCGTCGATACCCCGGCAGACCTCGAAAAAGCCCGGCGCATTCTCTCTTCATCTTCTCAGTAAGGACATCAAGTCTTGGCTTCCACCAACGTGATTGCATTCCAGGGCGACTTCGGCGCCAATTCAGACATGGCCTGCCGCGACATGTTCCCGGACATGGCGCCCCTGCCATGCGCGACTTTCGAAGATGCCTTTGTGGCACTTGAGAGCGGCGAGGCCGATCTCGCAATGATCCCGATCGAAAACACGCTGGCAGGACGTGTTGCCGACATCCATTATCTTCTGCCGCTGTCGCGTCTGCATATTGTGGGCGAGTATTTCATGCCGATCCGGTTTCAGCTGATGGTGCTGCCAGGCGTGAAGCTCGATGAAATCCGCACCGTGCATAGCCACATCCATGCACTTGGCCAATGCCGGAAGATCATCCGAAGCCATGGATGGAAGGCCGTGGTTGCAGGGGACACCGCTGGGGCTGCGAAACTTGTCTCGGAAAAGGGTGACCGGACCATGGCCGCACTCGCACCACGGCTTGCGGCCTCGCTTTACGGGCTCGATATCCTGGCAGAAAACGTTGAAGACTCAGAAAACAACGTGACGCGTTTCGTGGTCCTCTCGCGTGACGAGGACGAACCGAAGCGGACGAGCGCGGACGAGCGCTTCATCACGACCTTTGTTTTCAATGTTCGCAATATTCCGGCGGCCCTTTACAAGGCAATGGGTGGATTTGCGACGAACGGGGTCAATATGACGAAGCTCGAGAGCTACCAGATTGGCGGCAAGTTCATCGCCACCCAATTCTATGCCGATATAGAAGGCCATCCAGACGATGCGGCGGTCAAGCGAGCGCTAGAAGAACTGCGCTTCTTTTCCGAGAAGGTCCGCATCCTCGGCGTCTACAAGGCGCATCAGATGCGCGGTAAGCTCTGATCATCCTCAGCCTCTCGGCCAGTCGAGCCAGTCGCGCATGAGGCGGTTGGCGATGGTGCCGTCATTCGGCGCCTTCTCGATTTCCGAGCGGTGATCGATCATGGCCTGCACCTCGTCGCGGGTGAACCAGCGGCAATCGGCAAGCTCTGCCTCGTCCCTCGTTACCTCCAGGCTCAGGGCTTCGGCATAACAGCCGATCATCAGCTGATGCGGCATCGGCCATGGCTGCGATGCATGATAGCGTACGCGCCCGATCACGATACCAGACTCTTCGAAGGTCTCGCGGCGCACTGCACTCTCGATCGTCTCGGCGGGTTCGATGAAGCCGGCCAGGCAGGAATACATGCCTTCGGGAAAGTGGGCGCCGCGGCCCAGCAAGCACCGGTCATTGGCCTCGTCAATTGTCATCATGATGACGACGGGATCGGTACGCGGGAAAAAGACGCGGCTGCAATGGATGCACTCGCGCTTATAGCCGCCGATGCGCGTCTCGACCGGCTTGCCGCAACCACCGCAGAAGCGATTCTCCTTGTTCCAGTGCAGCAGGCTGAAGCCCTGGGCCGCCTCGCCCACCAGCTCGGGATCAACGCCCTCCTCCCGAAACAGTGCGCGGGGTGACAGCAGCTTGTACTGGGCCGTCAAGTTCTCTTCGGTCGCGCGGACGGGAACCGCTATCCGGTATTCGCCATTGGGCTTGCGCCCCAACAGGATGGCGCTTTCCAGATCGGGTTCAAGATCGGCCAGTTCGTAGGGCGCAAACAGCGGATCAAGAACCTGGCCGTCATGTTTGAGAACCAGCGCATTCCCGGCAAACGCGAGAATATGCATTCCGTCCAGCGCAAAGGCTTCCGCCAGGCTATCCTCGTTGCGATGCTCGGCATAGCGATCGAGGCCGTTGCCGGAAAAGGCTGTGAGGGCGCTGGCTTCGGGATGGGGTGCGGCGGTATCGAAAATTGAAATGCTCATTGCAAAAGGCCACGCAGCTTGTTTGCCATCTGGTTGAAAGTTTCATCCGTGTGGGGGACAGGCGTTCCATGACCCCAGATCGGGCGAGGCCAGTTTTCATCGCCCTCGAAACGGGCAACAACATGGACATGGAGTTGGCGAACAACATTGCCGATCGCAGCGATGTTGATCTTGTCGGCGCCAGTCATCGCCTTCAAAGCCTTGGCCACGTGGACCTGCTCTTGGGCCAGGAGGCTCTGCTCCTCTTCTGAAAGATCAAATATCTCACTCACATCGGGACGGCGAGGGACAAGGATGACCCAGGGCCAGCGGCTGTCGCGGGCAAGGCGGACATCACATAGCTCGAGATGGGCAAGGGATTGGCTATCGCTGGCAAGGCGTTCATCAAGGGCATAGGGTTCCAAGCGTGTTTCTCCGCAGGTGTTTTTCGCAAGCCTATCAGTTTTTTATGGGCTTGGCTTGCATTTGAGTGGAGAATTGCCGATATGTGGCGCGGGAGGTTGGTGGTGGACGAGCCACTCGCCAACCGGGTCAGGTCCGGAAGGAAGCAGCCCTAACGAGCGCGGCACGGGTCATCGTGCCAGCCTCCCACCTTATCTCCATGACCGGCCAATGTATCTCGCATGGGCCGAACCGTGCCCGAAGGCCGGGCGGATTGGGAAGCCCTAAGCGCGATGAGCGATAAAGAGCCCGCAGCGACTGACCCCAAGACCGCCTCGACGGCCTACCGCGTCCTTGCCCGCAAATACCGTCCCAAGGATTTTTCGGACCTTATGGTCGGCCAGGAACCCATGGTTCGCACGCTGACCAATGCGTTCGAAACGGGCCGGATTGCGCAAGCCTATATGCTGACCGGGGTGCGCGGAGTGGGAAAGACCACGACGGCCCGCATTCTCGCCCGTGCTCTCAACTACAAGACAGCCGACGTCGACAAGCCGACGATCGATCTGCGCAGCCCCGGCGAACACTGCCAGGCAATCATGGAAGGCCGCCATGTCGACGTGATCGAGATGGATGCAGCCTCACACACCGGCATCGACGACATCCGCGAGATCATCGAGCAGGTGCGCTACCGACCCGTCTCGGCGCGCTACAAGGTCTATATCATCGACGAAGTGCACATGCTGTCGACGGCCGCTTTCAACGGTCTCCTGAAGACATTGGAAGAGCCGCCGGAACATGTGAAGTTCATTTTTGCAACGACGGAAATCCGCAAGGTCCCGATCACTGTCCTCTCACGCTGCCAGCGGTTTGACCTGCGGCGGATCAGTGCAAGCGACCTCGTCGGCCTTTTTACAACCATTCTCTCCAAAGAAGGGATTGCGGCTGAGGACGATGCGCTGGCTATGATTGCCCGCGCTGCCGAAGGCTCGGCCAGAGATGGCCTATCGCTGCTCGACCAGGCGATCGCCCATGGTGCCGGGGCGGTCAGGACAGAGGCCGTCCGCTCCATGCTGGGGCTTGCCGACAGGGCGCGCATCGTCGACCTTTTCGAGCATATCGTCCGTGGCGACGTTGCCGCTGCCCTGGACGAGTTTGGCAGCCAGTATGAAGCAGGCGCCAATCCGACCGTGGTGCTGACGGATCTTGCAGACTTTACCCATCTGGTGACCCGACTGAAATATGTCCCATCGGCAGCTCATGATGCGTCGCTGAGCGAAATCGAACGGGTGCGCGGTGGAGAATTGGCTGAAAGCCTTGCGGTCACCACGCTGTCGCGCATGTGGCAGATGCTGCTAAAGGGTATTCCAGAGGCCGAGGGTTCATCGCGCCCGGCCGGGGCAGCCGAGATGGTGATCATTCGTCTGGCGCATGCTGCGCATCTGCCCTCGCCCGAGGAAGCGGCTCGCCGCCTTCTCGAAATGGGCGATGGGCCTTCGGCTGGCGAACGCGGACCTTCAACTACACGACCGGGCGGTGGCGGTGCTACTGCTTCCCTGGCGGCACGACCAGCACTGATTGCGCAGACCAAGCCAGAACCGACACGCATTCAGCAATCTCAGCCTGTTGCCCACCTCCAGAGCGTTCCGGCTGGTGATGCGCTCCCTTCCGCGGTTGAGCATGCGGAAGTGAGGCAGGCCGAGGCCCACCCGGCACCAAAGGTAAACGTCCGTTCGCTGGAAGATATTGCAGACCTCTGCACCCAGAACCGTGATCCGAAGCTGAAGGCATTGCTGCGCAATTATGCACGGCTGGTGCGCATTGAGCCAGGACGGCTTGAGATCAACCTCCCACCGGATGCACCGAAATCCTTTGTCAGTGATCTGCAAAAGCGGCTCGAGGAATGGACCGAGATCCGCTGGATGGTCATCCTGAGCCGCGAGCCTGGTCAGCCGACACTGGTTGAAGCTGAGGCCAGCACACGGGAAGCACGTCTCATCGATGCGCGGCAAGACCCCGACGTCGCCGCCATTCTCAGCCGTTTTCCTGGCGCAAAGATTACGGATGTGCGCATCAAGGCAACCGCCGAGGATGAAGATGAGGACGTGAAGCCGCCGCCAGCCGTTGCCGAATCCGATGAGGGTGACATCCTTCCCGGCGATGATATCGAATTCTGACAATCCGGATCGACCCCAGGCTCCATCTGATGAGCCGAAATACGATCATACAGGGCAATGAACGAGAACAAGGAGACCGAAATGCGCGACATCATGGGCATGATGGGCAAGGTCAAGGAAATGCAGGCCAAGATGGAAAAGATGCAGGCGGAGATCGCCGCATTGGAAATCGAAGGCAAGTCCGGCGGCGGCCTCGTGACCGTCACGCTGAACGGCAAGGGCGAGATGCGGGGCCTGAAGATCGATCCTTCGCTGTTCAAGGAAGATGACGTCGAGATCCTTGAGGATCTGATTGTTGCCGCCCACAAGGACGCCAAGGACAAGGGCGAAGCCCAGGCGCAGGAAAAGATGGCAGCCCTGACGGCTGGCATCCCGATGCCGCCGGGCATGAAGTTTCCCTTCTGATCAGACGATCTGAAGCGACCGGGCGGGACTTTCTCAGTAGACCCGTTCGGGCCAAGGATTTTCCCCGTGGCGCAGCCATTCAAGCGACTTTTCCCAGAAATCCGTGCGGTGACGGGCATGGAAGAGGCCGAAATGGCCGACCTTCCGGTGGCCGAGATCTTCGGGCGACAGGAGGATGCGCGTCGTCGTGGCGCCTGAATAGTAGGCGGTTGCGCGTCGAATTGCAGCCGGTGTCGCAATCGGATCGTCAGACATAGTCACAGAGAGAACGGGCGCGCGCATTCTCCTGAAATTCTCGCGCAGACGCTCTGATGCCGCAGGCTCAAGGCCCTGCTCTACCCTTCCGCGCTGCAGCGCCCATTCAAGCGCAACATGCTTTGGCAGATCCTCCAGCCAGCCCAGCCGCTTTCCTGGAAAGTAACCGAGAGCTTGCGTGACGAGTGGCATCGCCAGATGCCATTTCACGAAAAGCGACGGTCGGTAGCGGCGCATATAATCGCCCCAATAGCCATATTGCCCGCCGACAGAGAGCAGACCGTCCAGGCGGTCAACCGAACCGGCATAACCCGGCAAAAATCCGCCGATGCTGTGACCAACCACCAGCACGCGTCCGGTGCCGTCAGCCTTCAGGGCATGATCGAGTGCGGCGTCAAAATCCTGCTCACCCCATTCCCGCCAGGTATAGGTAATGCCTTTCAGGTCTGTCGGACGGGAGAGGCCGATGCCCCGATAGTCATAGGTGAGCGCGTTGAAGCCGTTCTCGGTCAGGAAGCGCGCATAATAGTTATAGTATCGCGCGGCAACGCCGGTTGCCGAGTTGATCACGACCGTTGCCTGCGCCGTAACCTGCGAAGGCCACCAATGGCCGCGAAGCCGAACGCCGTCGCGACAGCGCAGCTCCACATCGATCGGATTGATCTCCCGTGGCATGGCTGTCAGAGACTTTTCGCTTCGAGCGCCTTGCGGAAGCGCTCTGCCAGTGGTGCACGCAAGAAACGGGTGAGCGCCTCGCGGGAGTGTGTCTTGCCGTAGGCAACCATCATCTCCCTGAGTGTCAGCCTCTCACCTTGATAGGGCAGGTATTCGACTGTCTGGTCGGTCGTCAGCACGCCCGGGGCAATGACCCGGCAATAGGCACCTGGACGCGCAGCCTTCGTATAGCGCTTGACGAAGGAGGGATCGTCCATGCGGGCGGCAAATGTTGCACAGGGGATGCGTGGTGCGGTGACTTCCAGCACGACCTCGCCAATCCGCAACCGGTCACCGACGGCCAGAATACCATTTTCCAGGCCTTCGATTGTCAGGTTCTCTCCAAATTGGCCCGGCGGTACCGGTCTGCCGAGTTCTTCTGCCCACCGCGACAGATCCATTGCACCCTCGACATAGATCGCCTGATCAGGGCCGCCATGGTGTTTCCTGTTGCAGATGGTGTCGCCTACCAGACCTTCCCTGTCGACCAAGACTGCTCCACCAACCGGCACCTTGTTGATCCCGGTCTTGTAGCTCTTGCCGGCAAGGATTTCCGGCTTACCGCGACAGATGGCGAGGATTTTCATGGATGGGCCTGTCTTCAACGATTCCGTTCCCCCGCGTTATGAGCTAGAAACGCGCCCATGGCAAAGCGAGTCACCGGTCCGGAAATCGAAAAACTCATTCAGCTGCTGGCAAAGGTGCCAGGGCTTGGACCGCGCTCGGCGCGGCGGGCAGCCCTGCATCTGATCAAGAAGAAAGACCAGTTGCTTGGACCTCTCGGTCAAGCCATGGGTGAGGCCTATGACAAGGTCAAGATCTGCTCCTGCTGTGGGAACGTCGACACAATCGATCCCTGCACAGTCTGTACCGATGACCGGCGCGACCAGGGGGTCATCATCGTCGTCGAGGATGTGTCCGACCTCTGGGCTCTGGAGCGAGCCGGTGCCATGAATGCCGCCTATCATGTGCTCGGCGGCACGCTTTCGCCACTGGATGGGATTGGTCCTGACGACCTCAATATCCGCGGGCTGATCGATCGGGTGGCCAAGGGTGGCGTGCGTGAGATCATCATAGCGGTGAACGCGACGGTGGAAGGCCAGACGACGGCGCATTACATCACAGATCACCTGAACGGGCTTGATGTGAAGATCACCAGACTGGCGCATGGCGTCCCGGTCGGTGGGGAGCTTGATTACCTGGATGAGGGGACTTTGTCGGCAGCGCTGAGAGCCCGCACGGCAATCTGATACGACACATGGGAGGACGGCATGGGATTGAAGAAGGCGCTGCTATCCTGCCTTGCCTTGACGACGGCGCTTTGGGTCGGCCTGGTCCCGGAAACCGCTGCTGCCGCGCCGCGAGCTGAGGTCGAGGCACAATTTCGCCAATGGATCGCGACCGATCTCTGGCGTGAGGCGGAAGCGGCAGGCGTCAGCAAGGCCGCATTCGACCGCATTCTTTCCGATATTCGACTGAACTGGGATCTTCCCGATCTCGTTCCACCCGGCACCGAGCCGCCAAAAGCGCGGCCGCAGAGCCAGGCCGAATTTTCCTCGCCCGGCGCCTATTTCAACGAAAAGCGGTTGCAGGACCTTGCAGCGATCGGACGCAGCCTTGCCCGTCAGCATGCCGCAACGCTCAAGCGCATAGAGGCAGCTTACGGTGTGCCGGGCGAAATCATCATTGCGGTCTGGGGACGGGAATCAGGTTACGGTCGAGCGCGCCTTCCGCATGCAGCCATCGACGTTCTTGCCACCAAGGCCTTCATGTCAACCCGACCGGACCTCTTCCGTCGTGAACTGATCTCGGCTCTGCACATTATCGAGGGCGGTGATATTACTGCCGAGCGGATGATGGGGTCCTGGGCCGGAGCGCTGGGTCAGCCGCAGTTCATGCCGACCAGCTATCTGCGGTTTGCCGTCGACTTTGACGTTGATGGACATCGCGATATCTGGAACTCGGTCCCGGACAGTCTCGCCTCGATTGGCAATTATCTCGCCAAAAGCGGTTGGCAGACCGGTCGTGGCTGGGCCTATGAGATATCCATACCGGAGGGCGTGTCCTGCGCGCAGGAGGGGCCAGACAGGGCGCAGCCGCTGTCCTTCTGGGAGCAGCAGGGGATACGCCGGATCTCTGGTCCGGCCTTTCCTGCTGCCGAAGCGGGCAAGGACATGATGATGCTGGTGCCGGCGGGGACAAAAGGCCCTGAATTCCTGGTGACGCCAAACTTTTATGTGCTCAAGGAATACAATAACTCCGATCTCTATGCCCTTTTCATCGGCAATCTTGCCGACAGAATAGCGAATGGCTCAGGCGCCTTTGAAACACGCTGGGGCGATGTCGGAAAAATGCTGCGTTCGGATGTCCTGAAGATGCAGCAGTCACTCGTTGCCAAGGGCTATGACGTGGGTCGCGTGGACGGGCTTGCCGGCTTCAAGACCCGCCGCTCCATCGGCGAGTGGCAAAAGAGTGCAGGTCTTTCGCCAACCTGCTTTCCTGATGCCTCGCTCAAGGGTCGTCTTTGAACCGCTGTTTGCCAAAATCCAGCAAAAGCTTGCAAATCGGTCAAAGCGAGCGTATATGACCTTCAAATTCTTGATCGTCAGATGAAGAGTGGGCCCGAAAGGACCCGCTCTTTTTTGTTGGCGATACCATCCATCTGGGAGTATTGCGATTGTCCGACAACATGCCGAAGCCTGAAAAGGGCGAAGCACGGATCATCATTGAAACAGGCCTTGATCGCCGGATTGCCGAGATTATCGAACCGGTGCTCGTGGCGATGGACTTCAAGCTCGTTCGCGTGCGGATGATGAACCAGAACGGACTGACGCTGCAGGTCATGGCCGAACGCAGCGATGGCACGATGACCGTCGAAGACTGCGAAGCCGTATCAATGGCAATTTCGCCGGTCCTTGATGTGGAAGATCCGGTCGACAAGGCGTATCATCTGGAAGTATCCTCCCCCGGTATCGACCGCCCGATGGTGCGAAAATCAGATTTTTCTCGCTGGATTGGGCATATTGTCAAATGCGAGACGTCGATTGTGGTCGACAACCGCAAGCGGTTCCGTGGCAAGATCATTGCGGTCGATCATGAGGGTTTCACGCTCGAGCGTGATCAGGCGGCTTACGGCGAAGAGCCGAGGGTTGTGATCCCCTTCAATACGCTTGCGGAAGCGAAGCTGATTTTGACCGATGACCTGATCCGCGACGCACTGCGTGCAGACAAGTTGGCAAAGGCCGAGGCCGCCAACCAGAATAACGAAGACAGCAGCGAAGCATAAAGTTTGACAACCGCCCTCAGGATCTGATCCGGGGCAGGAAGACGGAGACCTAAGACAATGGCAGTCAGTGCTAACCGGCTCGAGCTCTTGCAGATCGCAGATGCCGTTGCCCGTGAAAAGGTGATCGACCGCGAAATCGTGCTCGCCGCCATGGCCGACGCGATCCAGAAGGCTGCCAGGTCGCGTTATGGCACCGAAACCAATATCCGCGCCGACATCAATTCGAAGACCGGCGAAATTCGCCTGCAGCGCCTTCTGGAAGTGGTCGAAAAGGTCGAGGACTACTCGACCCAGATCGCTCTGGAGCTGGCTCGCGATCGCAACGTGGACGCCAAGATCGGTGACTTCATTGCTGATCCGCTTCCGCCGATGGATTTCGGTCGTATTGCTGCGCAATCGGCCAAGCAGGTCATCGTGCAGAAGGTGCGCGAGGCCGAGCGTGACCGCCAGTTCGATGAATTCAAGGATCGCGTTGGCGAAATCGTCAACGGCACCGTCAAGCGCGTCGAGTATGGCAATGTCATCGTCGACCTCGGTCGTGGCGAAGGCATCATCCGTCGCGACGAGATGATCCCGCGCGAGGCCTTCCGTTACGGCGACCGCGTGCGTGCCTATGTCTACGACGTGCGCCGCGAACAGCGCGGTCCGCAGATCTTCCTGTCGCGCACCCATCCGCAGTTCATGGTGAAGCTCTTCACCATGGAAGTGCCGGAAATCTACGACGGTATCATTCAGATCAAGTCGGTTGCCCGTGATCCGGGCTCGCGCGCCAAGATCGCCGTCATTTCGAACGACTCGTCGATCGATCCGGTCGGTGCCTGCGTGGGTATGCGTGGTTCGCGTGTTCAGGCCGTTGTCGGTGAGCTGCAGGGCGAAAAGATCGACATCATCCCGTGGTCGAACGATCCGGCGTCCTTCATCGTCAACGCTCTCCAGCCGGCTGAAGTTGCCAAGGTTGTTCTCGACGAGGATGCAGAGCGCATCGAGGTCGTGGTACCGGACGAGCAGCTGTCGCTTGCCATCGGTCGCCGTGGCCAGAACGTACGTCTGGCCTCGCAGCTGACCGGCTGGGACATCGACATCATGACGGAAGCGGAAGAGTCCGAGCGCCGTCAGAAGGAATTCAACGAGCGCACCAATCTCTTCATGGACGCGCTCGACGTCGACGAAATGGTTGGTCAGGTTCTGGCATCGGAAGGCTTTGCCCAGGTCGAGGAACTGGCCTATGTTGAGCTTGACGAAATTGCCTCCATCGATGGCTTCGATGAAGACACGGCCAACGAAATCCAGATGCGCGCACGCGAGTATCTGGAAAAGATCGAGGCCGAGATGGATGCAAAGCGCAAGGAACTCGGAGTGTCCGACGAACTGCGCCAGATCGACGGCATGACATCGCAGATGATGGTTGCGCTTGGCGAAGATGGCATCAAGTCGATCGAGGACTTTGCCGGCTGCGCTGCTGATGATCTCGTCGGCTGGAGCGAGCGCAAGGATGGCGAGACCAAGAAGTTCGAAGGCCTGTTCTCGAAGTTTGACGTTTCCCGCGCCGAAGCCGAAAACATGATCGTGCAGGCTCGTCTTGCTGCCGGCTGGATCACCGAGGAAGACCTCGCGGCTCAGGCGGAAGACGCGGCCGATGTTGATGCCGAGGTCGAAGCAGAGCAGGGCCTGTGATGGCTCAGGAAGCTCAGGATCACGCTGGCGACGAAGCTGACTTCGACGACAGCGCCCTGAACGGACGCATGTGCATTGCGACCCGCGAAAGCGGATCGCCGGAGACGCTGCTCAGATTCGTGGCAGCACCTGATGGAACCATCGTTCCCGATCTGAAGCGCACGCTTCCCGGTCGGGGATGCTGGATCAGCCCCCGTAGGGAGGCAATCGAGAAGGCGGTGGCAAAGAAGCTCTTTGCCCGCGCCCTGAAACGGGATGTGAAAGTGGATCCCGATCTCGCTGGAACGGTCGACCGGCTGCTTGTCAGCCAGCTGACGGGGATGATGAACATGGCCCGCAAGGCCGGACAGTTCTTCACTGGCGCGGCCAAGGTAGAACTGGCCGTCCGCAACGGCGAGGCCATAGCAGTCTTCCATTCTTTGGAAGCAGCTGCTGATGGCATTCGAAAAATCGACCAGGCCCGAAAGGCCTGGCACCTCGGAACGGGGGCAGAGGCGGAAATACCGTCTTTTATTCTTCTGACCGGGGCGGAAATGGACCAACTGATGGGCCAGAACGCGTTTATCCATGCTTGCGCGCTTGCAGGGCAGGCGGGTGAAGGTGTAGTGAAGCGCGCAAACCTGCTCGAAACCTATCGCGGCAAACCGTCGCGTGTGGCGAGCAGCGCTGGTCCGGAACCACAATGACACGGTCACCGGCTATCGCCGGCCTCCGTGGTGCAGGACAGTATGTGAACGGCGAGGTCTGATGCTTGGCATCCGGCCCCGCTCGAAGGAACGGGAACGGAATGACCGACAGCAAAGACGACAAGACACTCAGCGTAGCGGGCAAGAAGACACTCACCCTGAAACCGTCAGGCGTGAGCCAGGGCACCGTACGCCAGGATATGGGTCGCGGTCGCACGAAGGCCGTCGTGGTGGAGACGCGCAAGCGTCGCCCGATCCGCCCGGAAGATGACAAGCCGCAGGTGCCAGCAGCCCGCACGGCAGAGGCCGCGCCAGCCGCCGCGCCGCCGGCGCCACGTCCGGCTCAGCCAGCCCAGCCGCCCCGCATCCACCAGCCAGCTCCGCAGGGGCAGCGGCCACAGCAGGTCAACCGTCAGCCGGACCGCCCGCAGCAACCGAACCGTCAGCCAGAACGTCCACGCGGTGCCGTTCTGCACGATCTGTCGGCCAGCGAGATGGACGCGCGTCGTCGCGCCTTGATGGAAGCACAGGCGCGGGAGGTCGAAGAGGCCAAGATCCGTGCCGCCGAAGACGCACGACGCCAAAAGGAAGCCGAAGAAGCGGCGCGTCTGGCGGCTGAAGAACGCGCACGTCGTGCGGCAGAGCCTGAAGTCGAGGCGAAGGAAGACGACAAGGCTGAGGCCAAGGTGGAAGCCGAAATTCCTGCGGTTCCGCCCGTGGTTGCGCCACGTCCTGCGGCGAGTGAGCGTCCCGCCCCGGCAGCGCCTGCCCCGCAGAACTTTGCGCGTGGACGCAAGATCAATGATGATGACGATGATCGTGGGCCGGTTCGCTCAGTGCCCGGCCGTGGAAAGGTGGCCGCCCCTGTGGCTGCCAAGGTTCCGGCTCGCCCGAAAGGCGAAGACGAGCGTCGACGTGGCAAGCTCACGGTGACCACGGCTGATGTGGACGAAGAGGGCGGTTCGTCCCGCGGACGCTCCTTGTCGGCCATGCGTCGCCGTCAGGAGAAATTCCGTCGCAGCCAGATCCAGGAACCGCGCGAGAAGGTCATGCGCGAAGTCATCCTGCCGGAAACGATCACGATTCAGGAACTGTCGCAACGTATGTCCGAACGGGCCGTCGACGTGATCAAGTACCTGATGAAGGAAGGTCAGATGATGAAGCCGGGCGACGTCATCGACGCCGACCTTGCGGAAATCATCGCCACCGAGTTCGGCCATACCGTCAAGCGCGTATCGGAATCCGATGTTGAAGAGGGTATCTTCAACGTCAAGGACGATGAAGGCGAACTGGTAACGCGTCCGCCCGTGGTCACCATCATGGGTCACGTCGACCATGGTAAGACTTCGCTCCTCGACGCGATCCGCAAGGCGAACGTGGTCGCTGGTGAAGCCGGCGGGATCACCCAGCATATCGGTGCCTATCAGGTTGAACAGAACGGCCAGAAGATCACCTTTATCGACACACCCGGCCACGCCGCCTTTACCGCGATGCGTGCCCGTGGCGCACAGGCGACTGACATTGCCATCCTGGTGGTTGCTGCCGACGACAGCGTGATGCCGCAGACGATCGAATCGATCAATCACGCCAAGGCGGCCAACGTGCCGATCATCGTGGCGATCAACAAGATCGACAAGCATGAGGCCAACCCGGACAAGGTTCGCCAGCAGCTTCTGCAGCATGAAGTCTTCGTGGAATCCATGGGTGGTGAAGTGCTTGATGTCGAAGTTTCGGCGAAGAACAAGCTCAATCTCGATAAGCTGCTTGAAGCCGTGCTGCTTCAGGCCGAAATTCTCGACCTGAAGGCCGACCCGACGCGCACCGCCGAAGGTACCGTCATCGAAGCCCAACTCGATCGTGGTCGTGGCGCCGTTGCAACGGTTCTCGTCCAGAAGGGCACGCTCAAGCCGGGCCAGATCATCGTGGCCGGCGACCAGTGGGGTCGCGTGCGTGCGTTGGTCAACGACAAGGGCGAACACGTCAAGGAAGCGGGTCCGGCCATGCCGGTCGAGATCCTCGGCCTGTCGGGCACGCCTGCTGCCGGTGACAAGTTCGCTGTGGTCGAGAACGAGAGCCGCGCGCGCGAAATCTCCGAATATCGTCAGCGTCTGGCACGCGACAAGGCAGCCGCCCGCCAGTCGGGCTCACGCGGCTCGCTCGAGCAGATGATGAGCAAGCTTCAGGATACCGGTTTCAAGGAGTTCCCGCTGGTCATCAAGGCGGACGTGCAGGGCTCGGTCGAAGCGATCGTTGCAGCGCTCGACAAGCTCGGTACCGACGAAGTACGTGCCCGCATCGTTCATTCCGGTGCAGGTGCCATCACAGAGTCGGATATCTCGCTCGCCGAGGCGTCGAACGCGGCCATCATCGGCTTCAACGTTCGCGCAAACGCTCAGGCGCGTACCGCGTCTGAACGGGCTGGTATCGAAATCCGCTACTACAACATCATCTACGATCTGGTAGATGACGTGAAGGCAGCGATGTCGGGCTTGCTCTCGCCGGAACGCCGCGAAACCTTCCTCGGCAATGCGGAGATCCTCGAAGTCTTCAACATTACCAAGGTTGGCAAGGTTGCCGGTTGCCGCGTCGTCGATGGCAAGGTGGAACGTGGTGCGGGCGTGCGCCTCATCCGCGACAACGTCGTCATCCACGAAGGCAAGCTCAAGACGCTCAAGCGCTTCAAGGACGAAGTCTCCGAAGTGCCCATGGGTCAGGAGTGCGGCATGGCGTTCGAGAACTACGAAGACATTCGGGCCGGCGACACGATCGAGTGCTTCCGCGTCGAGCACGTCACGCGTACGCTTTGATCGCAGGCGTTTCGAAACCAGATCTTCTCGGGCGCCGGATCTTCCGGCGCTCGCTGTTTATGGAGATCACGTCCGCAGCTTTGCGCACAATCTATCAAATTCCATGGCATGATCCAAAAGACCAACGGTCGGCTCATGCGAAAGGCGACTAGAACATGACGAAAGCAACCTCTTCTGCACCTTCGCAGCGCATGCTGCGCGTCGGTGAACAGGTGCGTGCCGCCATCACCCAAGTGCTTCAGCGCGGGGAAGTGCGCGACGATCTCATTGAAAAGACGGTGATCTCCATTTCCGAAGTGCGTATGTCGCCGGATCTGAAGATCGCGACAGCCTATGTCACGCCGCTTGGCGTCAAGGACCACGATAGCGTCATCAGTGCACTCAACAGGCATGCCAAGTTCATTCGTGGTCGATTGGGCAACCAGCTCCGCCAGATGAAATACATGCCCGAGGTTCGCTTCCGCGACGATACGAGCTTCGACAATTATCAAAAGATCGATGCGCTCCTGCGCTCGCCGGAGGTGCAGCGCGACCTTGGCACCGACGAAGACAACGACTGAGAAAAAAGGCCCTTATGTCCAAACCCCGCAAGCCCAAGGGCCGCCCGATTTCGGGCTGGCTCATTCTAGACAAGCCGATGGATTTCGGCTCGACCGAGGCCGTCGGCAAGATCAAATGGCTCTTCAACGCCCAGAAAGCCGGTCACGCCGGGACGCTCGACCCGCTCGCCTCCGGCATGCTGCCAATTGCACTGGGCGATGCAACAAAAACCGTCCCTTACGTGATGGATGGTCGGAAGATCTACGAATTTACCGTCACCTGGGGCGAAGAGCGTTCGACGGATGACCTTGAAGGCGAAGTCACGCATAGTTCTGACAAGCGGCCCGCCGAAGAAGAGGTTCGCGCGCTGCTGCCGCGCTACACGGGGGTCATACAACAGATCCCGCCGCAGTTCTCTGCAATCAAGATCGCCGGCGAGCGCGCCTATGATCTGGCCCGAGAGGGCGAAGCCGTTGAAATTCCTTCGCGTGAAGTAAAGGTTCATCGCCTCACCTTGCTAAAGGCGGAAAAGGATCGTGCCTTCTTCGAGGTGGAATGCGGCAAGGGCACCTATGTCCGATCGCTCGCCCGTGATTTCGGTCGCGATCTCGGCTGCTACGGCCATATCTCGGAACTCAGGCGCAGCTTCGTGGCTCCCTTTGCCGAGGAGACGATGGTGCCGTTGGAAAAGCTCGTCGCGCTTGAGGCGCTCGAAGACCGCGAAGAGCGGCTTGCAGCGCTGGACGCCTTTCTCGTCGACACCAGCGAGGCCTTGTCCGCCTTGCCTCAGATACGCATCAGCGACGATCAGGCCCACCGGCTGAAAATGGGCAATTCCATCATCCTGCGCGGTCGCGACGCTCCGGTCGCGGAGCCGGAAGCCGTTGCCCTGGCCGGTGGTCGGCTGATTGCGATTGGCGAGATCGCCGGTGGCGAATTTCATCCGCGACGGGTCTTCGGTTAAGCCTGAAGACAAGGGCCTGTAAAGAACTCTTCCCTTTGAGGGGGGAATGGAGTATAGGCCCCGCAAGCTGACACTTAGGGCGTCTGCTTTTCATGGCCACCGCTGGACGACATCCCGGCGGCTGGTGTCCCGTTTCTCCTAAATTCTAGAAAGGATTTACGATGTCGATCACTGCAGAGCGCAAGGCCGCCCTCATCAAGGAATATGCGACCAAGGAAGGCGACACCGGTTCTCCGGAAGTCCAGGTGGCGATCCTGACCGAACGGATCAACAACCTGACCGAACACTTCAAGGGTCACAAGAAGGATAACCACTCGCGTCGTGGTCTTCTGACCATGGTTTCGAGCCGTCGTTCGCTTCTCGACTATCTGAAGAAGAAGGACGAAGCCCGCTACAGCAAGCTGATTGCTGCCCTGGGCATTCGCCGCTAAGCTTTTCCGGCGGGTCTTCCATGCGAAGATCCGCCGGGTCTCTTTCGGGGCTCAAGTGCCCCGTTCGCTTCGTTCTGGCGATGGCCAAAGGCGAAGCAGATTGCACGGGTGAGCCGGATGGGCCGGTGCCACCCATACCAACCGATGACCTGTCATGGGGCAGGATTGCCGGATGCTTTCGCCAAGGAATTTGGCTTTTGAGGGACCATGAGGTCCAGTGATGCGATCGACAGAACATCTGATCGCCCCATAGGAAAGCTTCCCGCTGTCTTGCCCGTGATGCGTCAGCATTCGCGCAGCAACCGCGCGCCCGATTGGGCTTGCGTTCATCATGCCGTGGTCGCCGTGCAGAAGGACAAGATATGTTTGATATTCACAGCGTTGAAATTGAGTGGGCAGGTCGCCCGCTGAAGCTGGAAACCGGCAAGATTGCCCGCCAGGCTGATGGCGCCGTTCTTGCGACCTATGGCGAAACCGTTGTACTCGCCACCGTCGTTTCGGCCAAGGCACCTAAGCCGGGCCAGGACTTCTTCCCGCTCACCGTCAACTACCAGGAAAAGACCTATGCTGCCGGCAAGATCCCGGGTGGTTACTTCAAGCGCGAAGGTCGCCCTTCGGAAAACGAAACGCTTGTTTCGCGCCTGATCGACCGTCCGATCCGTCCGCTCTTCCCGGAAGGCTACAAGAACGACACACAGGTCGTCGTTACCGTCATCCAGCATGACCTGGAAAACAACCCGGATATCCTGTCGATGGTTGCCACTTCGGCCGCTCTGACGCTGTCCGGCGTTCCGTTCATGGGTCCGGTCGGCGGTGCACGCGTCGGTTACATCAACGGCGAGTATGTTCTGAATCCGCATCTCGACGAGATGGACGAGTCGAGTCTCGACCTCGTTGTAGCCGGCACGCAGGACGCTGTTCTGATGGTCGAGTCGGAAGCCAAGGAACTCAACGAAGACGTGATGCTCGGCGCCGTCATGTTCGGCCACAAGGGCTTCCAGCCGGTTATCGATGCGATCATCAAACTCGCTGAAGTCGCCGCCAAGGAGCCGCGCGAATTCGAACCGGAAGATCATTCCGCTCTCGAAGCCGAAATGCTCTCGATTGCAGAAACTGAGCTGCGCGCTGCCTACAAGATCACACAGAAGGCTGAACGCTACGCCGCCGTCGATGCCGTGAAGGCCAAGGTGAAGGTCCATTTCCTCCCCGAGGAAGGCGAAGCGAAGTATTCTGCAGAAGAAGTCGGCGCCGTCTTCAAGCACCTGCAGGCCAAGATCGTTCGCTGGAACATTCTCGACACCAAGAGCCGTATCGACGGCCGCGACCTGGAAACGGTTCGCGCGATCGTGTCGGAAGTCGGCATCCTGCCGCGCACGCATGGCTCGGCCCTCTTCACTCGCGGCGAGACGCAGGCGATCGTTGTCGCCACGCTCGGCACCGGCGAAGACGAGCAGTATGTCGACAGCCTGACCGGCATGTACAAGGAACGCTTCCTGCTGCACTACAACTTCCCGCCCTACTCGGTCGGTGAAACCGGTCGCATGGGTTCGCCGGGTCGTCGCGAAATCGGTCATGGCAAGCTCGCATGGCGCGCCATCCGTCCGATGCTGCCGTCGGCCGAGCAGTTCCCCTACACGCTGCGCGTCGTCTCGGAGATCACCGAGTCGAACGGCTCGTCCTCGATGGCAACCGTCTGCGGCACCTCGCTCGCCCTGATGGACGCCGGCGTTCCACTGGCAAAGCCGGTTGCCGGTATCGCCATGGGTCTGATCCTGGAAGGCGATCGCTTCGCCGTTCTCTCCGACATCCTGGGTGACGAAGACCATCTCGGCGACATGGACTTCAAGGTCGCCGGCACTGCCGACGGCATCACCTCGCTGCAGATGGACATCAAGATCGCCGGCATCACCGAGGAGATCATGAAGGTCGCGCTTGCCCAGGCCCAGGGCGGCCGCAAGCACATCCTCGGCGAAATGTCGAAGGCAATCACCGAAAGCCGTGGCCAGCTGGGCGAATTCGCTCCGCGCATCGAAGTGATGAACATCCCGGTCGACAAGATCCGCGAAGTCATCGGTTCGGGCGGCAAGGTCATCCGCGAAATCGTCGAAAAGACCGGCGCGAAGATCAACATCGAAGACGACGGCACCGTGAAGATCGCGTCTGCCTCGGGCAAGGAAATCGAGGCGGCCCGCAAGTGGATCCACTCGATCGTGGCCGAGCCGGAAGTCGGCGTGATCTATGAAGGTACCGTTGTGAAGACCGCCGACTTCGGCGCCTTCGTCAACTTCTTCGGCTCGCGTGACGGCCTTGTGCACATCTCGCAGCTCGCCTCCGAGCGCGTTGCCAAGACGACCGATGTCGTCAAGGAAGGCGACAAGGTCTGGGTCAAGCTCATGGGCTTCGACGAGCGCGGCAAGGTTCGCCTGTCGATGAAAGCCGTCGACCAGACGACGGGCCAGGAAATCGTGGCCGAGAAGAAGAAAGAAGAAGGCGAAGCTGCCGCTGAGTAAGCGGCCCTTCCCCGGGTTTAAAGGCGCGGCAGTGTTTCCGCGCCTTTTTTGTTCATACTTGTCCCATGCAGCCGCAGATGCAGTTCCCTTATGATGGAGCCTGCACTGTTTCGAAGAGGCCTCGATGATGAGCCGCGAAACGCTCAAGACAATTTTTCATCCCTTCGCCACAGGTGCAATTCCGCTACCACCGGAGGGAAGTCGTTTTCTCTTTCTCGGAGCGGAGGCAGGATTTGTGCTTCCGGACGGCTTCAAGGGGGAACTGACGCTCGTCCAGGGCTTCAGACCAGAGTACAGGCGTCTAGAAGCTGCCCGACTGCAACCGCAGCCGTCGGTCGGCGACGACGGCTATGACGGCGCCCTGATCCTTTGCGACAAGCACAAAGGGCAGAATGAGAACCGCGTCGCGGAAGCGCTTGCCCGAGTGCGCAGGGGCGGCCAGATCGTGATCGCCGGCGCCAAGGACGAGGGGATCCTGCCCCTACGCAAGCAACTGGATCGTTTGGGCCTTCAGCCTGCCTCGCTGCCCAAGTATCACGGGGTCGTCGTTTGGTTCAGTGCCCCTGACGATGGGTCTGCTGCCCGATCCGCACTTGCTTCCCAGACAATGCTGGTCGACGGTCGCTTTGAAACAAAAGCCGGCATGTTCTCCCACATGCATGTCGATCCAGGTTCGGAACTTCTGGCCGGACGGCTGCCGAGCGACTTCGATGGGAATGCCGCCGATTTTGGTGCTGGCTGGGGCTATCTCTCAGTCATGCTGGCTGAACGGGCACCGGGGCTCCATCGCATCGATCTGTTCGAAGCCAATCACGATGCACTGGAATGCGCGCGCAGCAACCTCGCCCGTCTTTCCCCAGATCTCCATGCCCGCTTCTTCTGGCAGGACCTGAGAGAGGAGCCACCCAAGGAAAAATACGATCTCGTGGTGATGAATCCGCCCTTTCATGAAGGGCGCGCGGCAGAGCCTTCCATCGGAGAGACCATGATAAGGACCGCAGCGGATGCATTGCGCTCGGGCGGTGAACTCATTCTGGTGGCAAATCGTGGTCTGTCGTATGAGCCGACTCTTCAAGCTCATTTCCGGCAGAACGGCGAGACCTGTCGCAATGCCCGTTACAAGGTGCTTTGGGGGAAGAAGTAAGACACGAGAACCGTTGAATACTCGACATATCGTATTTTCTCGATTAGCATCTGGCGCCAGAAACTTACCTTTCGGCGCCACAGCTCATGCCCAGGAAAGTCCTTGCAGATGAACTGACCACCGTCGCAGGGATTGCCTCGACGGTCGTCGCACATGCGGGCAGCTATGGCATCGATCTTGAGCCGATCTGCAAGGCGTTGGACATTGATCCCGCCAGTTTCCAGGATCTGACAGCACGGATCAGCCTTGACCGTCTCTGCCGCCTGCTGGAGGCATGCGCGCTACTCTCGGATGACGAGGCCTTCGGTGTGACCTGCGGTCGCCGCTTCCAGGCGGGATCGACAGGACCCTTTGGCTACGGTCTCATGAGTGCCCCATCCGGCCTGGACTTCGTCCGCTTCATCGACGCCCACATGGAATATGTGACCAATACCAGTTACAGCCATTTGACCTTCGATGATACCGGTGCGACGATGACATGGACTTTTGCGCCGATCATCGTGAAGCGCGATCAGTATGTCGACTTGTCTCTGGCCGTCCTTCTTCAACGAGCCCGGGATCTGTTCGGAAATGTCGCCGAACAGCTGGAGCTGCATCTCGAGCGTCCCAAGCCTCGGAATTTGCAGCCCTTTCGAGAACTTCTCACGCGGCGGCTCACCTTTGGCCACCGCATGAACCAGATCCAATTTCCCAACAGCTTCCTTGACCGCCAGAATCCCCGGGCTGACGGCAGACTGCATCATCTGATGGACATGCAATGCCGGGCATTGAAGCCTGAAACGGCCACCGCCGACGCGGATTTCCTGGCTCAGATCCGACATTATCTGCTTTTGCATATCTCTGAACCCGATGTTTCGCTTGAACAACTGGCGCCTTTTTTCGGGCTTTCGGAGCGGACCTTCCAGCGGCGCCTGGCAGACCAGGGCACCAACCTTGCGGATCTCAGAGACAGTATTCGCAAGGAAGTCAGTTTCAATCTGCTCACTGGCAGTGATCTTCCAATCTCCGAAATCTGCTACCGGCTTGGCTATTCCGCACCGAGCGCGTTTACGAGATCGGTCAGCCGCTGGTACGGTCTGACACCCAGCGGGCTTCGGGATCGCAAGAGCGCCTGAAGAATGTTGCGCCGTCGGCAGTTCCTTATGGCAAGGCGCTTTGAACGCCTTTCATCCGCCTCGACGTTCCAGGGGTGTAGAGACTGGCGTCAAATGAGAATTGCCTAAAATACGATTTATTGTAAAGCAACCCCGTCCGCCGATGAGCACGCTGCGGACCCCGTACCAACTCTGCCGGTAAACAATAATGACACTCAAACCAAAGCTGGTCTCCAGCCCCTCAGCCCCTATCCGAGGTCTGTCGCGACTTCAGAAAGAGGCGCTCACGCTTGTCGCCGAAGGCAAACGGAACAAGCAAATCTGCGTTGAACTTGGCGTATCCGCAGAAGACCTGAAAGAGACGCTGGCGTCGTCCCTTGAAAATCTTGGCGCGCACAATCTGATGCACGCCGTCAGTCTCGCCATTTTGCTGGGCCACATTAAGCCCATGCTTGAGGATAAGTCGGATTAACCTGCCAAAGGCAAGTGGCGCATTCTCACGACCGTGGACCTGGTGCGAAGAAATTCTCGCGCCAGGTTTTTCTTCTGTCGGTCAACCCTGGTTGTCAGCGCCCCGCAGAACATCGAGCGTCGGAACCGATATCACATTGAACCCACCGTCGACATAGTGGATTTCTCCAGTCACGCCGTTGGAAAGGCCTGATAGCAGGTACAGGGCGGAGCCACCAATATCTTCGATCGTCGGAGTTCGACGCAGAGGTGCGTTCTTCTGGTTCCAGCTGAAAATCGCACGCGCGTCCGAAATTCCGGCTCCGGCCAGAGTGCGCACGGGTCCGGCCGAAATGGCGTTCACCCGAATGCCGCGGGGACCATAATCACAGGCGAGATAACGCACAGAAGCTTCCAATGCGGCCTTGGCAACGCCCATGACATTGTAATTCGGGATGACGCGTGTCGAACCGCCGTAAGTCAATGTCAGTACACTGCCGCCATCGGTCATCAGTTCGGCTGCGCGCTTGGTGATCTCTGTCAGGGAGAAACAGGAAATGACCATGGTTCGTGAGAAATTCTCTCGCGAGGTGTCGGCGTAAAGGCCCTTCAATTCGTTCTTGTCGGAAAAACCGATCGCATGGACAATGAAGTCAATCTTGCCCCAACGCTCACGCAGAGCATCGAAAAGAGCGTCGACAGACACCAGATCCTCAACATCGCAAGGAATGACAAAATCCGAACCGAGCTCGGCTGCGAGCGGCTTCACCCGTTTGCCGAGTGCCTCTCCCTGATAGGTAAAGGCGAGTTCCGCACCTGCTTCCGCCAGCACCTGGGCAATGCCCCAGGCAATCGAGTGGTTGTTGGCGACCCCCATAATGAGGCCGCGCTTACCCTGCATGGATCCGAGCATGGATGTCATCCGTTGTGGCGCTGGAAGACCAGCGTTGCGTTGGTTCCACCAAAACCGAAGGAATTGGAAAGGACAGTATCGATTTTGGCATTGTCGATGCGCTTGCGGACAATCGGCACGCCATCGAATTCTGGATCAAGCTCGGTTATGTGGGCGCTTTCGCCGATAAAACCGGCCTGCATCATCAACAGGCCATAGATCGATTCCTGCACGCCCGCAGCACCGAGTGAGTGACCGGTCAGCGACTTGGTCGACTGGATATGCGGGATCTTGTCGCCGAAGACTTCACGGATCGCGCCGATTTCCTTGCTATCGCCGACCGGCGTCGAGGTGCCATGGGTATTGATGTAATCGACGTCGCCCTTGACCGTGGAGAGCGCCTGACGCATGCAGCGGATGGCGCCTTCGCCCGAAGGAGCGACCATGTCGTAGCCGTCGGAGGTTGCGCCATAACCGACGATTTCAGCATAGATCTTCGCACCACGAGCCTTGGCACGCTCAAGCTCTTCAAGAACCAGAACGCCTGCCCCACCGGCGATGACGAAGCCGTCACGCGAGACGTCATAGGCGCGCGACGCGGTCGAGGGCGTGTCGTTGTACTTCGAGGACATGGCACCCATGGCATCGAAGAGGCTCGACATGGACCAGTCGAGATCCTCGTGACCGCCGGCAAAGACCATGTCCTGCTTGCCCCACTGGATCATCTCATAGGCATTGCCGATGCAATGCGCCGAGGTCGAGCAGGCTGAAGAGATCGAGTAGTTGACGCCGTGCAGCTTGAACCAGGTGGCCAGCGTTGCAGAGGCCGTCGAGGACATCGCCTTCGGAACGGCAAAGGGGCCGATGCGCTTCGGGCTGTTGTTCTGACGGACGATGTCAGCAGCTTCCACGATCTGCTTCGTTGACGGACCACCCGAACCCATGATGATGCCGACGCGCTCATTCTGCTGATAGTCGGCCTCTTCAAGACCCGCATCCGCAATTGCCTGCTTCATGGCAACGTGATTCCAGGCGCCACCCTGAGAGAGAAAGCGCATGGCGCGGCGATCAACAAGGTCAGTCGGATCAAGACTCGGCTTGCCCCAGACCTGGCACTTGAAACCATGCTCAGCGAAATCAGGTGATGCACTGATCCCTGACTTTGCATCCCGAAGCGATGCCGTCACCTCGGCTGCGTCGGAACCAATCGAGGAGACAATCCCAAGACCCGTAACAACTACCCGTCTCATATCTCAGACCTTTTCTGATTACCTTAGATCAACAGAGGCCTTTCAGGCCGTCTTGTCCTTTGACAGACCGACGCGCAGGTCGGTTGCTTGGTAAATGACTTCGCCATCTGCCTTGAGCCAGCCGTCGGCAGTACCGAGAACGAGACGACCGCGCATCACGCGCTTGAAGTCGATCCCATATTCCAGGAGCTTTGTCTCCGGGCGAACCATACCCTTGAACTTGACCTCACCAGTGGAAAGCGCCATGCCGCGTCCCGGTTCCCCGAGCCAGCCGAGGAAAAAGCCTGTCAACTGCCACATACCATCAAGGCCGAGGCAGCCGGGCATGATCGGGTTTCCCTGAAAGTGGCAGGGGAAATACCAGTCGTCGGGTCGCACATCGTATTCGGCGCGAACATAGCCCTTGTCGAAGGCGCCGCCCGTTTCGGAGATATCGGTTATCCGGTGAACCATCAGCATGGGTGGCAGGGGAAGCTGGGCGTTGCCCTGGCCGAACAATTCGCCACGACCGCAGGAGAGAATTTCTTCGTAATTGTAGCTCGACTGTCTTTTATCCATTTTTCTACTTCTTCCCCCCGGGGCTGCACATGCCGGGACCCATAAGGCAAGAACGGGACAAATTGAAGCCCCGCCCCTGCGGCCCGGTTGACAAGGCCGCGTTCAGCCCTGTCACAATCTATCTCCACCTCCTGTCGCATACAGGAATGGCACTGCCTCGACCAGACCAAATCAAGCAAAAAACGCCTGCTGGCTCTGGTGGTTGCAGCCTTGTCCCCATTGAAACTATTGAACCGACGGCGTTTTACAGCTATATCCGATGGAAAAGGTGTGTATTGCACCTTGTTGTGAATTGGAGTGTCCTCAATATGGCGGCTGAAAGCCAATTCAGCACGGAGATGAAGCTCAGGCGGTCGGGCCTTCGTCCGACGCGTCAGCGCGTTGCCCTTGCTGAGCTTCTGTTCGCCAAGGGTGACCGTCATCTGACGGTTGAGGAACTGCACGAAGAGGCTCAGGCGGCCAATGTGCCGGTGTCCCTCGCAACCGTCTACAACACCCTTCACCAGTTTACCGAAGCCGGCCTTATTCGTGTTCTGGCTGTCGAGAGTGCAAAGACCTACTTCGACACAAACGTATCCGACCACCATCACTTTTTCGTCGAAGGCGAAAATGAAGTGCTCGATATTCCGGTGAACAATATCGTCATCGACAATTTGCCTGTGCCGCCAGAAGGCATGGAAATTGCACATGTCGATGTGGTTATCCGCCTGCGCCCGAAGCGCAGCTGAGCTTCTCTTCTGCGATTTTCACATCACGTCGTCGGGATGTCGCCCCGGCTTGTGGCGGTATGTCGGAAAAGTCCAGCCGAAATGGAGCGCCCCGCCGCGAATGGCGAAGGCTACACCGGCACCTATAACCGACGCAGCATAAAGGGGCGCACCGAGCGCACTGGCCGCCGTGAACATGGCAGCCCCGACGAGGGCAGCGGTAATGTAGACTTCCGGTCGAAGCAACACGGAAGGTTCAGTGGCCAGCAAGTCACGCATGACACCGCCGAACGTGGCCGTGAGCGTACCTGTGACAACGGCAATCGTTGGCGATCCCGTGGCTGCCAGACCCTTGGCGGCCCCCATCACGCAGTAGGCCGACAGGCCGACTGCATCAAGCCAGATCAGCAATCGGTAACGCGATTCGACCAGATGGGCCGAAAAGAAGACAATGACGCCGATCACACAGCACACGACAATATAAGCCGGATTAAGGACCCAGAAGACAGGCACCTGGCCCAGCACGATATCGCGCAGCGTGCCACCCCCGATCCCCGTGACAATTGCAAAGAACAGAAAGCCGATCATGTCGAGCTGCTTGCGTGAGGCTGCCAATGCACCCGTGGCGGCGAAGAGGGCAACACCGGCATAATCGAGATAGGTCAGCAGTAACATTTCCGCGTGGCTCCCTAAAATGTGAGATCATCAATCATGCCGTTAAGAGTGACGCAAGTCAGTTGTGCTAGTGTTCCCGAGCAGAAACATTGATTGCGTCATCGGGAGGTTTTCTTGAAATCGGGCTTGGGGCTTTTCGTTTCCCTGGGATTGATGCTGGGCGCTGTGGCGTCCGCGTCTGCTCAGCAGGAGCTACTCGACGATCCCGAGATCTACGAAAAATCCTATTTTTCAAATCAATGCCAATCGGTTCAGTACGGGCCCGATTTCATTTCGCGCATCGACGTCAACAACGACAAGCTGGTGGATGTTGTCACAAATCACGGCGAGATCATCTGCGACGGCGTGCGAGGACCTGGATGTACGGGTGACGGTTGTCCCTATAACTTCTATCTGCAGGTCAAGGAGGGCGGCTATTTCATGATCGCCACTGCGCAGATGTATGGTTATGACTTCATCCAGCGCTTCGGCAACATGGTCTTCGTCTTGAAGATGCATCCGCGATACTGCGAACGCACCGACAGCCGGCCCTGCGAAATGACGGTCCGGGTGCGCGGTACGCGTTTCATGACCATTTCCCGAAAATAGCCGGTGTGTCGCTCACGGTGCTGGGTAAAGTTCTTCAATCCGGCCCGTCAGCCAATAGGCAAAGAGCCCAATCCATTCGCGCACTGCCGTTGCGGTCTGCTGGGCGTTTAAGGTTGGCTGCGTGAAATCAAGTCGCAGGGTAACATTGCCGGCCGTACGATAATCCGTTGGCCAGGGTATGGTGTTGATTTCTGCCTTGCGAAAGAGGCCAACAGACCGAGGCATATGAAATGCGGAGGTCACGAGAAGACAGTTCTGTAGCCCTTCCCTTTGCAGCAGCTCTCGGCTGTTCAGAGCGTTTTCATGGGTGTTGCGTGAGGTTGCCTCGCCAATCAGACGCTCGTCCGGTATACCGAAAGCCGAGAAGAAGCGCTGCGAGATCACCGCATCGCCCTCAAAGCGACCACTCAGCGAACCATCGCCGCCCGAGACGAGAATTTTCGCCTGCGGATATACATAGGCCAGCCGCAGTGCCTCGACAAAGCGGTCAGCGGCCTGATTGAGATCCACGCCGCCCCTCGCTGTCGTTACCTCAGTCTCGAACGCACCGCCCAGAACAATCAGGCAGGCGACCGACGCAGGGTCGGAACCAGGTCGCGGAAAGCGCGATTCAAGCCCCTGGAGCAGCACTGTTCCTGCCGAGGTATAAAGCGTTGCAAAGAGAATGAAGAGCGAAAGCGAAAGCGCCGAAATTCCCATGCGACGCCACTGGCAGGCGAGCAGCAGCAGCGCCAGAAGCCCAAGGAAGAACACCAGCGACAGCGGCTGGGCGACCATCCAGAAGATTTTCGAGAGAACAAACATTTGTCCGCTTTATCCGCTCTCTTCATCGGCGACAACGGTCGGCTCACTCGCCGACGATCACGAAAGCTTCGCTCAAGGCCACGTTTTTAAATCCACTGCCGATTGTGACAATTCATACTGCAAGAACTTGGGGGGAATCATGCGTTTTGCCATCGATACCATCGACGATGCAGGCAACAGCCGGATCTATGTCGGTGAGCCGGTCGAATTGGCAGACAACCATCTGCGCATCAGACTGCGCAACGGCGAACTCGACATCGCTATCAACCGGATTACCGACTGGTTCCAGATCGACCGCCAGGAAAAGGGCGACCGCGGCCAGTTGTTTGCGGCCAATGCCTAATGGAACTTGTTTAGAGCGAGGTTGATAACATCCGAACACGGCGCAATCGACGGCGTCTTTGTCATTGAACGGCGAGCCGCATCAAGCGGTCGCTCGACTTAAAAACCCCGAACTTTTTTGCTGAGATGAAGATTTGGTGGAGCTAAGCGGGATCGAACCGCTGACCTCTTGCATGCCATGCAAGCGCTCTCCCAGCTGAGCTATAGCCCCATCAATTGGGTCCGGCATTGCCGGTTCCGGGAACCCCGAACCGCAGTGCTTGCGTGGGGTGGCGGCTTATTACTTCTGCTTTCCGGAGATGGCAAGCCAAAAATGAAAGCCCGGGAAACTTTTCAGCCCCGGGCCACAATTCATTGTAAAATCAGACTTCGTCGTCGTCGCCGGTCACGCCGATGATGCCGGACATGTCGTCATCATCGTCGTCTTCATCGGCTTCCAGGAAGGTGTCATCGTCATCGCCGTCGAGCTCGACGTCATCATCGCCGATATCCGGGATATCGTCACCGCTGCCGTTGTCGTCAGCGTCTTCCAGCGACACCAGTTCGATTTCCGGGTTTTCGGTATCGACTTCTGCAACATCCTCTTCTTCTGCCTTCTCCATAATGGCGGCAACAGAGGTCTCTTCAAAATAAGAGAGTGGCCAGGATTTGCCCGTGTAGGGCGAGACGATCGGATCCTTGTTCAGATCGTAGAATTTCTTGCCGGTGTCGGGGCAAGTGCGTTTTGTTCCAAGTTCTGCCTTCGCCACTGTCAAAGCCTCATGAAGTCTGTGAAGATAAAGGGCATATGCCAAGGTTCCGGCGCAAGGCCGGCCCAACTTTCAGTCGGTCCCCTTACTCGCTGCTCTCTTTTCTGTCAAAGACAAACTGTTATAGGGGGAGCCGAGTGCCGGACACAGACGAGAAAACAGAATGATCATTGCCATCGACGGCCCAGCTGCAGCCGGAAAAGGCACGCTTTCGAGGAAGATTGCCGAGACCTACGGATTCCATCACCTGGATACCGGACTGACCTATCGTGCAACGGCAAAGGCGCTGCTCGACGCGGGACTGCCGCTTGATAGCGAGGCTGTCGCCGAAGACATGGCACGGCGCGTGGAGCTGGCCGGTCTCAACCGAGATGTGCTTTCCGCTCATGAAATTGGCGAGGCTGCATCGCAGATTGCCACAATGCCTGCTGTCCGGCGCGCACTTGTGGAGGCACAACGACGTTTCGCCCAGAAGAAACCGGGCACCGTGCTGGACGGGCGCGATATCGGGACCGTGGTCTGTCCCGAGGCGCCGGTCAAGCTCTTCGTCACCGCCAATGCTGAAGTGCGCGCGAGGCGCCGCTTCGACGAGATCCGGGCCAAGGGGCAGGCCGCGGATTTCGACCAGATCTTCGACGATGTGAAGCGGCGCGACGAGCGCGATATGGGGCGAGCCGACAGCCCTTTGAAACCAGCGGCAGACGCGCACTTGCTAGACACGTCTGAAATGAGTATAGAGGCGGCGTTTCAATCGGCTAAATCCATCATCGATGCCGTGTTGAAAAAGATTTGAGCGATTAAGGAGCCGGTCATTACCCGGTTGCCGTTTGGATCTGCCAATATTCCCTGTCCCCGCGCCGGACAGCCCTCAAGATGAAGGGCGGGCAAGGATATTGGTAAGTGCAACTCGAACCCCCCGGCGCATCGCGCATCCTATAGCGGATGCGATTAGGAGAATTCATGTCTGTTTCTACCCCATCGCGGGAGGACTTCGCAGCCCTCCTCGAAGAGTCCTTTGCCAAGACCGATCTGGCCGAAGGCTATGTAACCAAGGGCATCGTGACCGCAATCGAGAAGGACGTTGCGATCGTTGACGTCGGCCTGAAGGTCGAAGGCCGTATCGCACTGAAGGAATTCGGTGCACGCGCCAAGGACGGCACGCTGAAGGTCGGCGACGAAGTTGAAGTTTACGTCGAGCGCATCGAAAACGCTCTCGGCGAAGCTGTTCTGTCGCGCGAAAAGGCTCGTCGCGAAGAAAGCTGGATCAAGCTCGAAGCCAAGTTCGAAGCTGGCGAGCGCGTTGAAGGCGTCATCTTCAACCAGGTCAAGGGCGGCTTCACGGTTGACCTCGACGGCGCCGTTGCCTTCCTTCCGCGTTCGCAGGTGGACATCCGTCCGATCCGCGACGTCACCCCGCTGATGCACAACCCGCAGCCCTTCGAAATCCTCAAGATGGACAAGCGTCGCGGCAACATCGTTGTCTCGCGTCGTACGGTTCTCGAAGAGTCCCGCGCCGAGCAGCGTTCTGAAATCGTTCAGAACCTCGAAGAAGGCCAGGTTGTTGACGGCGTCGTCAAGAACATCACCGATTACGGTGCGTTCGTTGACCTCGGCGGCATCGACGGCCTGCTGCACGTCACCGACATGGCATGGCGCCGCGTCAACCATCCTTCGGAAATCCTGTCCATTGGCCAGTCGGTCAAGGTTCAGATCATCCGTATCAACCAGGAAACCCACCGCATCTCGCTCGGCATGAAGCAGCTCGAGTCGGATCCGTGGGATGGCATCGCTGCCAAGTACCCGGTTGGCAAGAAGATCTCCGGTACCGTCACGAACATCACCGACTACGGTGCATTCGTCGAGTTGGAGCCGGGCATCGAAGGCCTGATTCACATCTCGGAAATGTCCTGGACGAAGAAGAACGTTCATCCCGGCAAGATCCTTTCGACCACGCAGGACGTCGATGTCGTCGTTCTCGAAGTCGATCCGTCGAAGCGCCGTATCTCGCTCGGTCTCAAGCAGACCCTCGAGAACCCATGGCAGGCATTTGCCTTCAGCCATCCGGCCGGCACTGAAGTCGAAGGCGAAGTCAAGAACAAGACTGAATTTGGTCTGTTCATTGGCCTCGAAGGCGACGTCGACGGCATGGTTCACCTGTCGGATCTCGACTGGAACCGTCCGGGCGAGCAGGTCATCGAAGAGTACAACAAGGGCGACATGGTCAAGGCCGTGGTTCTCGACGTCGATGTGGAGAAGGAGCGCATCTCGCTCGGCATCAAGCAGCTCGGCAAGGACTCGGTCGGCGAAGCCGCCGCTTCCGGCGACCTGCGCAAGAATGCCGTTGTCTCTTGCGAAGTCATCGCGATCAACGATGGTGGTATCGAAGTGAAGCTCGTCAACCATGACGACATCACCTCCTTCATCCGTCGCGCCGACCTGTCGCGCGACCGTGACGAGCAGCGTCCTGAGCGTTTCTCGGTTGGTCAGGTTGTCGACGCACGCGTCACCAACTTCTCCAAGAAGGACCGTAAGGTGATGCTGTCGATCAAGGCTCTCGAGATCGCAGAAGAGAAGGAAGCTGTGGCTCAGTTCGGTTCGTCCGACTCGGGCGCATCGCTCGGCGACATCCTGGGTGCCGCCCTGAAGAACCGCAACAACGACTAATCGCTGTTAGGTGAATACAAAGAACCCGCCGGGAGCGATCCCGGCGGGTTTTTCTTTGCCCCTTGCCTGCCTCAGGCCCAGTCGATCATGCGAAAATAGAGCCCTGCAGCGCCATCCGTCGCAGCTGACGCGGACAAACGGCCGTATCCTTCTTCGAAATCGTCCCGCAGACCCGAGTTTCTGTCGGTATCCTTTGGGAGCTCGCCAACTGGAGATAATGTCATCGCAGTCTGACTTTCCTCTTCGGCTCCCTCGGACCCGTCGTCGGCTACGTTTTCCCCATCGCCTCTGGAAGAGCCACCCTGATCATCCTCACGCGATCTTTCTTCTTCCGCTTCAGGTGACTGGTTATCGGGCTCGTCGTCGACAAAGAGATAGGTGACGAAGGGCATGGCTTGACCGGGCAAAGGTTGCGGGAGCCGCAACTGGGCAGCCTCCTGACCCTGAGCCGTCAGTGCAACCATGACCTTTTCTTCGAATCCACCGGGCTTTGCCGCTATCGTGGTCGTTTCGCCATCCTGTTCGGGCAGCAGCTCGGCCATTTCGTGCCTGATCGCATCCTCGATCACGCTGTCACGGGTGATAACCGTGGGTCCTTGCTGACCGACCGGTTTGGCTTCGGCGGCAGATCCAGGTCCGACCATGTTCATCAGTGACGCAATGAGCGTATTCGTCCCCTTCTCGGCCCCACCAGCATTCCCGCTCGGCATCTGCAAACGCATCGCCTCGCTCCACTGTCGGAAGCTCGACTGAACCGGCAAAGCTTCGCCCCGGCTGGCTGCAGAACGCAAGGAACCTTCGGGCTGGGTGCGCCCTGTCTCACGGATGGATTCAGTATTGCCAGAGCGGATCTCCAGCTGCTTGCGGTGCAGGTCCTCAATCGGTCCCGCCCCATTTCCAGCGGCGTTCCTGGCCACGCCCACCCTGTCGTCGCTGCCAGACACCGGGATCCGGCCAATCATCTCCGGTGATTTGGTGTCTTGCGCCGCTTTGGCCAGCGCAGGTGAAATCCCGGCATCTGTCGGCGCGGTCGAAAGAATCGGCCGAGCGGCAGGACGATTTGGCTGATCTGTTGCAGGACTAGCGGGCGAAACTGCGGATTGCGATGATACCGACCGGCTCACGGCGATCTCGGCAGCGACCTTGCTGGTAACGCCTGCAACTGGTTGACCAGCGGCACCTGCCAGCTGAACACCTTGTCTTCCAGGGAGGACCCCAGCCGCATTTGTGCTGACCGTCGCCGCATTGGCATTCGTTGACGCCACAGCCCGGCCCCCGCGCGTCAGATCCTGTTGCAGCTCCGCTCCTCTTGCAGAGGTTCGGGTCCCATCGTTTGCGGGTCTGTCTCCGTCATTTTGCTGATAGGAGCCGACAACGGAACGGGCTGCGAGATCCTTTTCCTTTTGCCGGTACAGTTCGAGATAAACGCTGAGCGTGGCCGCTTCAGGGCCGGCGGGATTGCGAAACGCCTCCAGAAGTGTTCGCAGCTGGAGACCCGCAAAGCTTTGATACAGGAGCTTCTGCAGGTTGCTGCGCTGCTGCGGATCAAGTCCTTCCATGACGGCCAGCAGCCGCGCCGCGTAGGCGCTAAGGCTTTCCTCCGGCTGGCGATCGAGCTTGAGGGCGCGCCCCAGAACTTCGACCAGGATCGCGAGATTCTGTGACATGCGCTCTGGTCCCGAGAGCAGCAGCATGTTGATACGCCCTGCAATCGTCATGTTCTGGTCGAGGCCAGAGCGGGCTACTGCCGCATTCACCTGGCCCGCCGCCGTCTGGCCGGCATTCGTCTCTGCCTGCGAGCGCATATCCTGCAGGTTCAGCGATGAATTCGACGCGGTGCTCACGGGCGAAAGCAAGGTCAAATCTCCTCCTGCAGAGGATGAAGGTCGATCATCAGATTGGAAATACGCACCGCTCATGCGGCGGGGAACGATCACCTGTGCGGCGGGTAGAGCCGCAGGATATCGGAGCAATGCAACTGTCGCTACAAGCCTCAGGCTGGCTTAACATGGTTAATATTTCGTTAAACATGCACAAGGAACGGGTAGCTTGCTGCTTTTCGGCTCCTCCCCTACACCTATACGAGGCGATTCCCTCGAGCGGAAACGCCACACTGGAGATCGCGGACAGGCCCCCATGACCGAAATGATGAATCCGATCCTCAATACCGACAGCTACAAGCTCGGTCATTTCCTGCAATATCCGGCCGGAACTCGGGCCATCAGTGCCTTTGCCACGACTCGCGGCAATTCCCTGCGGCCGGAAGTCATGTTCTTCGGCCTTCAGATGTTCCTGAAGGGCTATCTCGGGCGGCAGGTCAGCAAAGCCGATATCGACGAAGCCGATGAAGTCGCGAGGCTTCATGGACAACCCTTTGACCGCGAGGGCTGGAGCCACATTCTCAACGCCCATGGAGGCTATCTGCCGATCCGCATCGAGGCACTTCCAGAAGGTGTTGCGGTACGTCGCGGTGTACCGGTCGCTCAGGTCGTGAATACAGACGCCAAAGTTCCCTGGTTGACCTCCTACATCGAGACGGCTCTCCTGAGGGCGATCTGGTACCCCTCAACCGTTGCAACTGCGGCTTGGCGATTGCGGCTTGCCATCCAGCCGTTTCTCGATCGCACCTGCGACGATCCGGGAAGCCTGATGCCGACCTTCCTGAGCGATTATGGGGCTCGCAGTACGTCGAGCCTTGAACAGGCTGCCATTGGTGGCGTGGCGCATCTCGTCCATTTCAAGAGTTCCGATTCTCTTCCGGCACTGCTTCATGCCCGGCGTTACTATGGCGCCCAGATGGCCGCACATTCTGTCCCGGCCTCCGAACATACGACGATTACCGCCTGGGGTGCCGCACGCGAGGCCGAAGCCTATGCCAACATGGTCGACCGTTTTGCGCCATTCGGTGTCTATTCGGTGGTTTCAGACAGCTACGACCTGCATAATGCCGTTACCGAAATCTGGGGCAAGCAGCTGCAGCCCAAGGTCCGGGCCTCGGGCGCAACACTGATTGTCAGGCCCGACAGCGGCGATCCGATTGATACGCCCCTACAGGTCATCGCCCAGCTCGCTTATGCTTACGGAACGCGGCTCAACAGCAAGGGCTTCAAGGTCATCGATGCCGATGTCCGGGTGATCCAGTCGGATGGCGTATCACTCCAGGATATCCAGATGATCCTCGGACGTATGGAGGGCATGGGATTTTCAGCAGAAAACATCCGGTTCGGCATGGGCTCGGGGCTGCTGCAGAAAATCAACCGGAATACGCTTTCGTTCACAATGCGGGCGAGTGCCCTTCAGGACGAAGGCGGCAACTGGCGTGAAATCGGACGCCGTTCGCCCGACATCCGCGACCGTCCACCGGCCGCAGGACGGCGCGCGGTTGTTCGTGACGGCAAGGATCTGGTCGGCATCCATCTCGAAGAGCTTGGCGGACAGCACAACATGCTGGAGCCGGTCTGGCAGAATGGTCAATTGCTGAAAGACTGGAGCCTCGAAGAGGTCCGCGCAACAGCATCCCTGCCCTGGCTCGAGTAAGGTTCAGGGAGAATGATTGAGCAATAGCCGGTACAGTCCGACATCGTCAGAGTTTACGGCTGAAATGCTGTTCTCGGGCGCGCTGCTGCGCTCGCTCAGGTCTGTAACCAGAGCATCCAGCCACGTCCCTGGCCGCCGATTGCCCGAGGCTTGCGGCAGGTCGATGCCATCCAGCGGGACATCCCCGTCGTCAATATCGGTTTCTGCCGGCGGCTGCGTATCGCCGTCCTCGTATTCGCTCAGGAATGTTGCGCTTCTGGCCGGCGTGTTCTGCGAAAGCTGTCCATCTGGCGGACCGAGCATGACATTGCGAACGAGATTATCCAAAAGGCCGATGGATGCTTCCCTCATGGTCGCCATGTCTCATTTACTGTTGCCCAATGCCCTGTTTGGGCGGTCTGGCTGCCTCGTCGAGCGTGATGCTGCGCCAACATGGTTAAGAAAATCTCACCGACCGCTGGATCAATATGCTGGGGTCTATAGATTCCGAGAGTGCGCAGGATTTCATCGCCACGGGCATATGCAATGAGCTTCAAACCTCCGTCATTCCTGATCAGCGCCACCCCCGGTCAGGGATTGTCTCCGCTGGATGTCGAACTGGCGGGAGAAAAGGCAGATATGCTGGCCCGTGCGGGGCGCAAGCTTGAAAAGGCGCTTGAAAAGCTGGAGGCCGCGCGGTCAAGCGGCGAGGCAGTATCGGAGGCGGTGGATGATGCTGCCGATGCCGCCTGGGCACTGTTTATCCAGCGAGAACTGTGCGGACTGCGGCGCCAGGCAGATGCCGTTCGGCTTTACGGCATTCCGAAGGATGTTATGGCAAGACTGGGTGCCGGAAAACGCCGGGAGACCGGTTGAGCGGCTCCCGGCCTCACCGAAGCGGTGTGTCAGCTATGGGCGAAAATGTCGGTTTCTTCCCAGCCGAGAAGGTCAAGCTTGGCGCGTGTCGGCAGGAAGGCAAAACAGGCTTCGGCATGATGCAGGCGGTTGTCGCGAATGAGCCGTTCCGTCAAACGGTCGCGCAGTGCATGCAGATGCAGAACGTCGGACGCAGCATATTCGAGTTGAGCCTGGCTCAGGGTCTCGGCTGCCCAGTCTGACGATTGCTGCGCCTTTGAGATATCCACGTCCAGCAGTTCTTTCAGATTGTCCTTGAGACCATGGCGATCTGTATAAGTACGGGCGAGGCGGGAGGCGACCTTTGTGCAGAAGACCGGTGCGGTGGTCACACCAAAGGTGTGAAACAATACGGCAATATCGAAGCGACCATAGTGAAAGATCTTTTGGCGGCTCTCGTCAGCCAGCATGGCGACCAGATTGGGCGCCTCGGTCTGGCCAGCAGCAATCCGGATGACATCGGCAGAACCATCGCCGGGCGAAAGCTGCACGACACATAGTCTGTCACGGCGGGGCACGAGACCAAGGGTTTCGGTGTCAATAGCAATCGCATCCGTGTAGCGCGCGGCGTCCGCAGTCGTGATGTCTCCCTCGTGATATCGGATTGTGGCCGCCATGAATGTCTCCGCAAGTGCTATCTTCGGCGCCCGCTATAGCCGATCAACGGTCATATCACCACCCCCTCTACGAATCAGGTGCCTGAACCGGCATTTCCGGAAAGATTGCAGGACCGCATTCCTTTGCCTTCAAATGCCGACATGGTCGTGCGGCAGGCTCGGGTCGATCCATCACGGGGCTTCACGAACATGTGTTGGCTGCATAGCTTTATGGCAGTTTCGGTATGTCGAGGGATTGAAACGGTTTCGGTTGAGCGCAATTCCCTCATTCGAAAGCCGTTCGCATCAAGACCGAAGCCATTTCGCAGGCATAAATCTGGCGGATTGACCTTAAATGGAACAAGCCATGCATTCAGCGCATTGCTGCAATGCAACAGTGTCGATTGGCAAATCAAAGCGCTGTGGGTATATTCAAACCATCGAAGCGGCGCACTCCTCCTCCCAGCGCCGCCAGATAGGATCGGCAATACTCCTCCTCCTCCCAATTGCCGATCAAGTTTAAGAGCCTGGCGCACCTCCTCCCGCGCCAGGCTCTTTTCGTTTCAGCCTCTCATTTTCTGAAATCCGTCGCTTGAGACACCTTCAACGCCACTCTATGGTCTGGCCCGATTGTCCAAGAGATGGAGTGTTTCAGTATGGCGCCAAAGTTCGGCACAAGCGGATTGCGTGGTCTTTCGTCGGAACTGGTCGGGAGTGTATCCGCACTTCACGCCACAGCCTTTGCCCGCTTTCTGAAGGCGAAAGGGCTGGCCGAAACCGGAAGCCCCATCGTGATCGCCCGGGATTTTAGACCTTCCAGCCCTGAAATCGCGTCGACCGTCATGGCCGCCCTCGTCCGGGAGGGGCTCAAGCCAATCGATTGCGGCACGATCCCGACACCGGCCCTTGCGCTCTATGGCGCATCACTTGGCGCGGCGGGCATCATGATCACCGGCTCGCATATTCCAGCGGATCGAAACGGTATCAAATTCTACCGTCCGGATGGCGAAATTGCCAAGGAAGACGAGCAGGCGATCACGGCTCTCGCCGCCGAGCTTTCGGCAGATGAGACGGCGAACAAGGTGGACGCAGCCAGCGGCGAAGATCATCAGTCAGAAGCGACCGCCATGTTTCTTCAACGCAACAAGCAGGTGCTTGCGGCAGATAGCCTGAAGGGCAAGCGGATCGGGATCTACCAGCACAGCACCGTCGCCCGAGACATGATGGTCGAGGTGTTCCAGCATTACGGCGCGACCGTCTTTCCGCTTGGCCGTTCGGAGCAGTTCATTCCCGTCGATACCGAGGCCGTCTCTCCCGACACCGTAAGGCTGCTCAGCCAATGGTCGGACGAGCTTGGCCTCGACGCCATCGTGTCCACCGATGGCGATGGCGATCGGCCTCTTGTTGCCAATGAGCACGGCGCTCCCCTGCGCGGCGATCTTCTGGGACTTGTGTCTGCGCAATTTCTCGACGCAAAGGTGCTGGCAACGCCGGTCACGTCCAATTCCGGGATCGAGCGGGCTGACGATTTTACCGTCATGCGTACACGTGTCGGCTCGCCCTTCGTGATCGCCGCGATGGATCAAGCGCTCGCCAACGGTGAGACCTCTGTGATCGGCTTTGAGGCCAATGGCGGTGTCATGCTCGGATCGGCTTTCAAGACGCCGGCTGGCGAGCTTGCTGCACTACCGACGCGCGACAGTTTCCTGCCGGCACTGGCCGTCATTGGCACCGCAGCCAAGGCTGGTCAGACGCTGTCTGAGCTTGCGTCGAGCATCGCCTTGCCGATCGCTCTCAGTGATCGCCTGGAGAATTATGCCAGCGAGCGTAGCGCATCGCTCATGGAGCATCTGCGTGCGTCTTCGGCGAATCTTTCCGACTTCCTCTCACCGATCGGCAGCGTCAAGGACACGAGCGATATCGACGGTTTGCGTGTGACACTCAGCGACGACCGCATCATTCATTTCCGCCCCTCTGGCAACGCGCCGGAGATGCGCTGCTATGTCGAAGCTTCTGACAGTAGCGCTGCCGAAGAGCTTCTCAAGCAAGGCCTTGCTCTTCTGGCGAGCTGGAAGTCCTGAGCCAGCAGATCCTGTCAACAGCGGCTCGGCTCCATGCCTTGAACCGGGTCGCTGCCGTGAACGTAGTGAGAGTATCACTTCGTCTTGAGAGGACAGTATGACCAAGATTGCCTGGATTACCGGATCGAGCTCGGGGATTGGCCGGGCGCTCGCGCTGCGGCTGGCTGACGATGGCTGGACCGTCGCCGTCAGCGCCCGCAGTGCCGATAGCCTTGAAGCACTTGCGGCAGAACGCGCCGGAAAGATCCATGCCTTCGCGCTGGATGTCACCGACAAGGCCGCCGTCACTAAAACCTTTGAGGCCATCGAGCAGGCGCTTGGGCCCGTAGACCTCGCAGTCTTTGCCGCTGGAACCTACACCCGCGATTATGCCAAAGGCTTCAGCAGTGACGTTCTTGAAGGCATGTACAAGCTCAACGTCTTTGGCACCGCACATTGCCTTGAAGCGGTGATGCCAGCAATGATGAACCGGAAGAACGGACGGATCGCCGTTGTTGCCTCTGTCTCCGGCTATGTCGGTCTTCCGGGTGCTGCAAGCTACGGCTCGACCAAGGCGGCGCTTAACGCGCTTTGCGAATCGCTCTATCCGGAACTGCAGCAGAACGGGGTCCATCTGCAGATCGTCAATCCGGGCTTTGTCGACACGCCGCTGACCAAGAAGAATGATTTCCCCATGCCCTTCCTTGTGACATCGGAAGAGGCCGCCAACACCATCGCCGATGGGCTGAAGGCGGATCGTTTCGAAATCATCTTCCCTTGGAAAATGGCGCTTTCTATCAAGTTCCTGCACGCGCTCCCGCACCGCCTTCGCTTTGCGCTGACGAAGAAGATACTGCGCTGATCGCCCAGTCAGGCAATCCGGTCAGGCCGGATTGCCGAGCTTGAACTGAACGACATCAATGCGCCCATGGCGGAAGCCGACGGCGCAATAATGCAGATAAAGCCGCCACATGCGATAGAAATGACGATCAAATCCCTGGGGTTCGATCCGCTGCCAATTGCTGGTGAAAGCACTATCCCAGGCTAGCAGCGTGCGATCATAGTCCTTGCCGAAAGCAAATGCATCCTCAACCGACAGGCCCTGGCGTCGCGCGTCGCGACCGAAGACCTCGATCGAGGGCAACATACCACCCGGAAAAATGTAGGTCTGTATGAAGTCAGCACTGCGGCGATAGCGCTCGAACCGGTCCTCGCTGATGGTGATCGACTGGATGATCGCCTTGCCACCGGCCACCAGTCTGTCTCGCACCGTCCTGAAATAGGTTGCCCAGTTTTCTTCACCGACCGCCTCAAACATTTCGATGGAGACAATCTTGTCAAACTTGCCGGGGCAGTCGCGATAATCCTGCAAGCGAATTTCAACACGGTCAGCAAGCCCCGCTTTCTCCAACCGTTCGCGCGCAAAACGTGCCTGCTCGACCGAAAGCGTAAGGCAGGTGACCCTGCAGCCGGTCGCGCGCACCACATGCTCGGCAAAACCACCCCAACCGCACCCGATCTCAAGGACATGGTCATCCGGGCCGATGTTCAGTTCCCGCACAATCCGCGCATATTTCGCATCCTGCGCCTCGGAAAGTGACATGCCGGGCCGCTCGTAAAGGGCGGAGGAATAGGTCATCGTGCGATCGAGCCAGAGCCTATAGAAATCGTTGCCGAGGTCGTAATGGAAGGCAATGTTGCGGCGGCTGCCTCGCTTGGAATTGCGACGCAGGCGATGGCGAAGCCGCGCCAGCATGGCAAATGCCTTGGATGAGCGCAGGACGGAGGAAAGCCCGCCCTCATTGACCACCGCCAGTTCCAGCAGGGCGCCGAGGTCCGGCGTGTCCAGATCCCCGTCCATATAAGCCTGCGAAAAGCCCAGGGTGCCATTCGTCACCATACGCACCACGGATCGCGGGCGGTGGATCACCAGAACAGCGGTCGGACCCGGACGATCACCGATGGCCACGTGGTCCTGGCCGTTTTCAAACTGGAGGGTCAAGCGACCATGGGTGATGCGATCTGCCCAGGAACAGACGAGGCGCTGCCAGAAGGGCCGGCCATGAATTGTGGTTGGCATTTCACGCTCGGCATGACTCATGACTTCTTTATCCCGTTATGCAAAATGATAGAGGTGGCCACCGGGTTAGCGGCTGGGGTGTGACGATAGATCGGCGTGCCTTTCCACCACAGGCGCAAGGCCTCCCAGTGAATGCCACCCATGACCTTGAGGGTCATCAGCGGATAAGCCAGCAGCATGCGCAATAAGCTGCCGTCCGACAAGTCCCGGCGCTTTCCGCTGAAACCTGCAAAGAGCAAGGCTCCTTCGCTGTCTGTTTCGCCAATGTTGATGGAAACCGTTTCCTCGGGAGGCTGAATGCTGAAATTATAGGTGCAGTCCATGGGGATGAACGGCGAGACATACATTTCCTTGGCGCATTGATGCCGCACCGGCCCATCGTCGGCGGAAACCGGGATCACATAGGTGTGGCGTTCCTTGAAGGTGTTGCAGACCTCATAGAGAATTGCGGCGAGCCTGCCGTCCGCAGCGTGGCAGAAGTAAACTGTCAGCGGATTGAAGACATAACCCAGAATACGGGGATAACAGAGCATGCGAATGCGCATGCCCGTTGGCTCAAGGCCTGCTTCGCGAAGCTTTTCATCCGCCCATCGACGCAGACCTCCTTCGACGCCATCGCCATGATCCTTGTCATGGACGGAATAGACTGCGCGGCGATTATGGCCAAAGAGCCGCAGAGTCTGGCTCAGCACGGGCATTTCGTCCAGGTCAAGCAGCAGTGAGAACACGCTGTAGCGCAGCTTGTGCTGTTTGGGACGATGCCGGACATGGACAACATGACCGGCATAAATGGCAGATGCAAAGCTCATTCAGCAGCCTCAAGCTGTTCGCCGAGCACGATCCGACCGGATTCATTGGCCACCGTCCAGGGGCGTCGCACACCACCGAGTGCTTCGGCCACCGCGAGGCCTGACTGCAAACCGTCCTCATGGAAGCCGCTGCCGAAGTAAGCGCCGCAGAACCAGGTCCGGCGGCGACCCTGCAACTGCCAGAGCTTTTTCTGTGCCGTGATCGCTGCGGCGTCAAAGAGCGGGTGCTCGTAATTGAAGGTTTGAATGATCTTGGACGGATCAATCGGACGGCAGGGATTGAGCGTTACAAAAAGTGGAGCATTCGGATCCAGCGACTGCAGCTTGTTCATCCAGTAGGTCACGCAGAGATTGCTGCTGCCGTCATCGCGGCGCTCGGAGAGATAGTTCCAGCTTGACCACACGGCACGACGCTTTGGCATCAATTCCTCGTCGCAATGCAGGATGACCTCGTTCGGCGTGTACTGGAAGGAGCCGAGAATTGCCCGTTCGGCCTCATCGGCATCTTCCATCATGTCGAGGCTCTGATTTGCGTGGGTGGCCAGGACCACATCGTCAAAGCGGTCAGAGTGGCCGGCTGCGTCAACCACCTCGACGCCGGTCGGCAAACGCCGGATTGTCCTGACAGGGGTGGAGAGCCGCACCTCGCCGGCAAAGTCAGCCAGGATCCGTTTCACATATTCGCGGCTTCCGCCTTCTACGGTGCGCCATTGCGGCCTGTCCTTCAGCGAAAGCAGACCATGATTGCCAAAGAAGCGAATGAAGGCATGCAGCGGATAAAGCCGCATTTCGTGGGCCGTTGTCGACCAGATCGCTGCCCCCATCGGCAGCAGATGGTCTTCCACAAAGCTCTCTGCATAACCGGCAGTCGCCAAATAATCGCCGAGGCTCACTGTTTCGAGTTCAGGCTTTTCGAGCAGGGCCGGCGCTTCCTTGTAGAAGCGCAGGATGTCGGACACCATCTTCCAGAAACGCGGGCGGAACAGATTGCTACGCTGGCCGAGCAGACCCTTCAAGCCCGAGCCCGAATACTCGAAGCGGCCGCGCTCCAGGGATGCGGCAAATGACATGTTCGAAGGCAGGTTGGGAACCTTCAGATGGTCGAACAGGGCGACAAGATTAGGATAATTGCGGTCATTATAGACGATGAATCCGGTATCGACCGGGATATGCCGACCCGCCGTATGGGCGACAACCGTGTGGGAATGTCCGCCGGGTCGACCCTCCGTTTCGTAGAGCACGACATCGTGTGAACGGCTCAGCAACCATGCTGCCGAAAGGCCGGAAATGCCTGATCCGACGACCGCGATCCTGCGCTTACCGCCGAACGCGGCTCCAATCAATCCAGTGTCCATCCCCGCCGTAACCCTTTGTAGAAATTGTTGCTATCGGTCCCTTTACGCAGCCTACATGCAAATGGATCGATGGTGCGAAATTATTTGGTGGGGAGTGATCCGGCATTTCAACACTCGCGTAGTTGCCAGCATGATAAGAGCGATTCCCATGACGGCAGATGCGTGCCACAATGAATCCGGGCATATTGCGCGGCAGAGTGTTGTTGCATCGCTCCATAAAGGGAAAAAAAGCGTATCTATGTCCCAGACGGTTGATGATCCTGCGCAGCGCAATTTCACCGAACTTCTTGCCGCCGTTGGCAAAGATCGAGACATAGAGGCGTTCGAAACGCTCTTCAAACATTATGGACCCAAGGTTCGCGCTTACATGGCGAAACTCGCCAGAGACGGGCAGGCGGCTGAAGAGTTGATGCAAGAGACAATGCTGGCAGTCTGGAACAAGGCAGATCAATTTGATCCGGCAAGGGGCAATGTCTCCAGCTGGATCTTCACGATCGCCCGTAACCTGCGCATCGACGCCTTTCGCAAGGAGCGTCGCCCGACCTTTGATCCGACCGATCCAGCCTTCGTGGCGGACGATGTCGCACCGGCCGACGTGGAGTATGAAAGCCGGCAGGAAGCGGATCGTCTTCGGCGCGCCATGGAAACACTCCCACCGGAACAGCTCGAATTGCTTAAAATGTCCTTCTACAACGAATCTTCACATAGCGCGATCGCCGCTGAGCTCGGTCTTCCGATGGGAACGGTCAAATCCCGTATTCGCCTGGCCTTCGCCAAGCTTCGCGCAGCCTTGGAGGAACGCGCATGAGCGTGAACGTCCAGCATCATATCAGTGACGAACTGCTTCTTGCCTACGCCTCCGGCAGCCTGACGGAAGGCTGGAGCATTGCTGTGGCAACGCATCTGGCGCTTTGCCCCAACTGCCGTCGCCGGTTGTCCTTCATGGAGCATGCAGCCGGTGAGCTTCTGGAAATGAGTGCGACCGAGGTCACGCCGCAGCCGGAGACGGTGTCCGCCGACAGCTGGGAAAACATGAAGGCAAGACTGAAGGCCGACAAGCCCGTTGTCGGCAATGACGACAAGTCGATCGTGGCACCGAGGGCGACAGATATGCCTGTCTTGCCCGAACCGCTTCGCTCTTACCTCGGGGGCGATGTCGGTAGCCTGAAGTGGAAAGCGCTTGGTCGTGGGGCCTATCATATTCCGATCAAGACCGGGGATCGGGAAAGCCAGGTTCGCCTGCTGAAGATCCCGGCTGGAAAGCCGGTCCCCGAGCATTCCCATGGCGGGCGTGAATTGACCCTGGTGCTCAAGGGCAGCTTCACGGATGGCGAAGCGATTTTCCGTCGCGGCGACATTGAAGAAGCCGATGAGACGTTGACGCATCAGCCCGTGGCAACGCCGGACGAGGACTGCATCTGTCTTGCGGTGACTGATGCACCCCTGAAGTTCCGAAGCCTGATGGTGCGGCTCGTCCAGCCCGTTCTCGGGATCTAGCAGCCCCAGGGCCCGTTCAGGTGAGCGGGCCGCAAAACAAGGTTCGACCCATGAACTACGTTATCGCCTATGTATCGACAGCGGTCGTGTTCTTCGGGATCGATTATGTGTGGCTGACGCGGATCGCCATTGGCTTTTACCGTCGCCATATCGGAGACCTCCTGCTGGCAACTCCCAATTTCGCCGCTGCGGGTGCCTTCTACCTTTTCTACGTGGCCGGCATTGTCTATTTCGCCGTCATGCCAGCGGTGAATGCCGGTACAATCGTGACCGCGCTGGTAAATGGCGCTCTCCTTGGCCTGCTGGCCTATGGCACCTACGACATGACGAACCTCGCCACGCTGAAGGGATGGTCGCTGACCGTGAGCATCGTGGACATGGCCTGGGGTGCCGTACTGACGGCAACAGCGGCTGCAGCCGGCTATTATGTCGTGTCACGCTTCAGCAATTGATCCCGTGGTCAACGGGGCGGTCTCGCCCTAGATTGCTGGCATGATCAAGGCTGACCTTCTTCTGCATCCGACCCCTGCCGGGCTCCACTGTCCGATCGGCAGTTTTTATGTCGACCCGGTCCGTCCGGTCGACAGGGCTCTGATCACTCACGGGCATTCGGACCATGCAAGGGCAGGCCACCGCCATGTGCTTGCCACGCGCCAGACCCTCGACATCATGAAAATCCGTTATGGTGCCGGATTTTGCCAACAGGAACAGGCGATTGCTTTTGGCGACACAGTTCACATCGATGGTGTCGCTGTGTCGTTTCACCCCGCAGGCCATGTGCTCGGCTCAGCGCAGATCGCCATAGAGCATGCGGGTACGCGTATCGTCGTATCCGGGGATTACAAGCGCGGCGATGACCAGACCTGTGCCGGCTTCGAGCCTGTCGCCTGCGATGTCTTCATTACGGAGGCGACGTTCGGCCTGCCTGTCTTCCACCACCCCGATCCTTTACGCGAAACCGCGAAGCTCTTGCACTCTATTGCCCAGTTTCCAGGTCGCAGTCACCTCGTCGGTGCCTATGCCCTGGGAAAGGCGCAACGGGTCATCTCGCTCATCCGCCGCAGCGGCTATGATCGACCGATCTTCCTGCACGGGGCCCTGACAAGGCTCTGCGACTATTATCAGGAACAGGGTGTCGATCTCGGCGACCTTCGACCCGCCACGATCGAGGGCCGCAAGGGACCAGGCTTCGAAGGCGAGATCATCATTGGCCCGCCGTCTGCCTTCAACGACCGTTGGGCCCGCCGTTTTACAGATCCGCTGATTGCCTTTGCCTCTGGCTGGATGATGGTGCGCCAGCGCGCCAAGCAACGCGGCGTCGAACTGCCGCTGGTGATCTCCGACCATTGTGACTGGCCCGAGCTCAAAGCGACGATCAGCGAGATCCGACCAGCCGAGGTCTGGGTAACGCATGGACGAGAGGAAGCGCTGGTCCGCTGGTGCGAGCTTGCAGGGATCGCCGCCCGTCCGCTTCATCTGGTCGGCTATGAAGACGAAGGGGATTAGGCGATGAAGTCCTTTGCCGATCTGCTCGATCGCCTGGTTCTGACGCCAAGCCGCAATGGCAAGCTGAAGCTGCTGGAGGACTATTTCCGGGCAACGCCCGATCCGGACCGAGGCTATGCACTTGCTGCCTTGACCGGCGGTCTGGAGATCGGCAGCGTCAAACCCGCACTGCTTAGGGAGCTGGTTCTGGAGCGAATGGACGAGGTTCTGTTTCGTTACTCCTATGACTATGTCGGGGATCTGGCCGAAACCATCTCCCTCGTCTGGGAGCCTGCCACTCCGAAAGACCAGGATATCGATCCGCAAAGCGTCAGGCTCTCACAGATCGTCGAACGGCTTCAGAAGCTTTCGCGCAACGAGACGCGCGGCGTGATGCGCGATCTTCTGGACCGGCTTGGGACATCGGAGCGCTTTGCGCTGCTCAAGCTGGTGACCGGCGGTTTGCGCATCGGGGTTTCGGCGCGCCTTGCCAAGCAGGCGCTTGCCAGCTTCGGCAACAAAGACATCGAGGATATCGAAAGCCTCTGGCATGGCTTGAAGCCGCCTTATCTCGAACTCTTCGCCTGGCTGGAGGACCGGTCGGAAAAGCCGGAACTGGCAACGCCGGCGATCTTCCATTCGGTCATGCTGGCCACGCCGATTGAAGACAGGGATTTCGCCATACTCGACCCGGCTGATTTTGCCGCCGAGTGGAAATGGGACGGAATCCGCGTGCAAATGTCCTGTGGCTCAGGACGCAATCGCCTCTATTCGCGTTCCGGCGACGATATCTCCGGGGCCTTTCCCGATATCGTCGAGGCCGCCCGTTTCGAAGGCGTCATCGATGGCGAATTGCTGGTCGGCGGCACCAGCCGCAGCAATCAGCCGACCCGGACCTTCTCCGATCTGCAGCAACGCCTCAACCGGAAGACGGTGACGGCCAGGATGATGGAGGACTATCCCGTCTTCATTCGTGCCTATGACATCCTGTTTGATGGCAGCCAAGATATTCGCAGCGAACCCTTCGTGACGCGACGTGAGCGGCTTGCAACGCTGATTGAGGCAGAGCGACCGGATCGCTTCGATCTGTCACCGCTTGTGGCGTTTTCGAGCTGGCAGGAGCTTGAAGAGCTGCGCGCCTCGCCTCCCGATCCGGTCATCGAAGGCCTGATGCTCAAGCGGCTCGACAGCACCTATCAGGCTGGGCGGGCGAAGGGCCCCTGGTTCAAATGGAAACGGGACCCGATGAATGCGGATGCTGTCCTGATGTATGCCCAGCGCGGGCATGGAAAACGATCAAGCTATTATTCCGACTTCACCTTTGGCGTCTGGACCTCGCTGCCGGACGAGGGAGATGTTCTGGTGCCTGTTGGCAAGGCCTATTTCGGTTTCACCGATCAGGAACTCGAAATCCTCGACCGCTTCGTCCGCAACAATACGGTGGACCGGTTCGGACCGGTTCGGGCGGTTCGGGCGGAGCCCGATCATGGTTTCGTGGTCGAAGTCGCCTTTGAGGGACTGGCCCGCTCAAGCCGCCACAAATCCGGCATTGCCATGCGCTTTCCTCGTATATCGCGGCTCAGGCAGGACAAGTTGCCGCGCGAAGCGGACCGGCTTGAAACCCTGATGGCCCTTCTTTCGAACTAGGCCCAACGCTCGACTTCTGCTTGTCAACACAGGCGCTGCGTGTAACCTTCCGAAACGGAGGAGGCCGGCTGAGGGCAAGACAGTCGGTCGGAGGTTTCAATGTTGAATGGGCACGATCCCCTGCTCGTCATGCTGTCCCTGGCTGTGGCGATACTGGGTGGCTATACGGGCTTTGGCCTCGCCGCGCGTATTGGTCAATCACCGAATGCCAATCGGCGTCTGCTCTTGACCGGAGCGGCGGCCTTTCTTGCTGTTGGTATCTGGACCATGCATTTCGTTGGCATGATGGCAGCCCCCCTGCCCGCCGATGCCAGCTATCTCGTGCTGCCCACGGTGACGTCCTTTCTCATCTGTGCCCTCGTCGTCGGCGTCTCGCTTTTCCTTGTCAGCATCGGAGAGGTGTCGACGACGCGAATCGCGCTCGCTGCCGTTCTACTCGGCATCGGCATCGTCTCCATGCATTATGTCGGCATCCATGGGCTGGCGGGACGTTTCATCATCGAGCACGACCACCGTATTGTCGCGCTGTCATTGCTGATTGCGGTTGCCGCTGCCTATGGCGGATTGCGCATCTATCTGGCGGCGCAAGGCGGATGGCGTCTGGCGTTGAGCGCCGTCGCCTTCGGTTTTGCCGTTTCCGGCATGCATTATACGGCGATGGCGGGCATGCGTTTCGTTCCGACGCTCGTGGAAGAGGCTCATGGTTATGCGGGCCTTGCCGCTTCGCCACAGATTGTGTCGCTTGTCGTCGCGCTTCTGTGTTTTGTCATCGCCGCCGGATTTCTGCTGTTCCTTGTTCCGGAACCGAAAGCAAAACGGGCGAAACCCGAGTTCGTGGGCGTCGACCCCTGGGTGCTGGAGGCCGAAAGTGTGGAGCCTCGCACCGGTGCCACCAATACCGGCTCCCCAAGACGGGCTGCACCGCTTGGAGGCATTGGCATGCCACGCCAGCAACCGATCGAGCGCGTACCCGTCACAAGTGCCGATGGCACCCATCTCATCGAGATTGCCGAGATCCGCAGCATCCGGGCCGATGCCCACTATACACAGGTGCATGATGGCCATCGGGAACGGCTCTGTCCCTGGTCCATTTCGGAGCTTGAGGCAAAGCTCGATCCCACAGATTTCATGCGGGTGCATCGAAGCCACATCGTGGCGCTTGCTCATGTCACCTTCATCCGAAAGGAAGGCGATGGAGCCGTTGTCGAAGTCGGTGGAGCGGAAAGCCATTTCGTTCCGGTCAGCCGTTCGAAGATTGCCGAAGTGCGGGCGCGCCTTGGTCTAAGCCGCACGGCTTCAAGCCCGGTGCGTCAGAGAAGCTGACGCAATTCGTGCGAGATAGCCGCAATTCGTGCGAAAAATCGTGCTTCGTGCCGCCGGTTGCTGCGTCGTCTTGCCGCCTTCCATCTTTCGGATCAGCCTCCGTCCCATCGATCGCGTCCCGCCAGACCGACGTTATGGGAGGAGACCATGATACCAGGCGCATTTGAATATCATCGGCCGACATCCGTCGCCGATGCCGTGAAGCTATTGTCTTCGCTGGGCGATGAAGCCCGTCCGCTTGCGGGCGGTCACAGCCTCATCCCGATGATGAAGCTGAGATTTGCAACGCCCGAACATCTTGTGGATCTGAGTGCCATCGATGGCCTCAAGGGCATCTGTCGCGATGGCGATGCCTTTATCATCGGAGCAATGACCTCACAGTCCGATATTCTCAACTCGGCGGAGATAGCGAGCCATCTGCCGATCCTTCACGAGACGGCGAAGCTGATTGCCGATCCGCAGGTCCGCTATATGGGCACGCTCGGTGGCAATGTCGCCAATGGCGATCCCGGCAATGACATGCCCGCCGTAATGATGGCATTGGGTGCGACCTACAGGCTGGAAGGCCCCGATGGTCAGCGCGATGCGGCGGCGACGGAATTCTACCAGGGTGCCTATTTCACCGCCCTTGAACCCGGCGAGATCCTGAGCGCCGTTTCTATCCCGATCCCGGAGACCGGCCATGGCTATGCCTATGAGAAGCTGAAGCGCAAGGTGGGGGATTATGCCACAGCCGCTGCAGCCGTCATGCTGACGATGAAGGATGGCAAGGTCGCCACATGCTCGATTGCCCTGACCAACCTGTCGGAAACCCCACTTCTTGCCGAAGAAGCAGCGGCTGCCCTGATCGGAACCTCGCTTGACGAGGCCAGCCTCAAGGCTGCCGTTGAAGCGGCGCGCGCCATCATGCAACCGGCATCGGATGCCCGCGGCACACCCGAGTATCGCACCCATGTGGGTGGCATCATGGTCATGCGGGCTATCCAGCGCGCCGGTCAACGTGCGGCTTGAGGAGGATAACAAATGGCAAAAACACACGTCACCATGACCGTCAATGGCGAGCAGATGGAAGGCCTTGTCGAGCCTCGCACCCTGCTCATCCACTTTATCCGCGAACAGCTGCTTCTGACCGGCGCCCATATCGGCTGTGAGACCAGCCATTGCGGTGCCTGCACCGTCGATCTCGACGGCAAGTCGGTCAAAAGCTGCACCATGTTCGCCGTTCAGGCCAATGGAGCTTCGATCACCACGGTCGAGGGCATGGCCAATGCCGATGGCACGCTGTCTGCGCTGCAGGAAGGTTTCCGGCAGATGCATGGCCTGCAATGCGGCTATTGCACGCCGGGCATGATCATGCGGGCGCATCGACTGCTGCAGGAAAACCCGAACCCGACGGAAGAGGAAATCCGCTTCGGCATCGCCGGCAATCTCTGTCGCTGCACCGGCTACCAGAACATCGTCAAGGCGATCCAATACGCCGCCGCCAAGATCAACGGCACCGAATTCCAGGAGGCCGCAGAATGAATGTCATGACTCCCACGCGGGAACAGAGGGAAGCCAAGCTCGAAGGCATGGGCTGCAAGCGCAAGCGCGTCGAAGATGTTCGCTTTACCCAGGGCAAGGGCCAGTATGTCGACGACGTGAAACTGCCCGGCATGTTGCATGGCGATTTCGTCCGCTCGCCCTATCCGCATGCGCGGATCAAGTCGATCAACACCGAAAAGGCGCTCGCCGTCAAAGGCGTGCTGGCGGTCATTACCGCCGAGACCCTGAAGACCGTCAACCTCGCCTGGATGCCGACGCTGGCCGGTGACGTCCAGATGGTGCTGGCCGATGGCAAAGTGCTGTTCCAGAACCAGGAAGTGGCCTTTGTCGTGGCGACCGACCGCTATGCCGCCGATGATGGCATTGCAGCAGTCGAAGTGGACTATGAGCCGCTTCCGGTGCAGGTCGACCCCTTCACCTCCATGGCCGAGGATGCACCGGTCCTGCGCGAAGACCTCGAAGGCAAGATGGTTGGTGCTCATGGACCCCGCAAGCATCACAACCACATCTTCGAATGGACTGTCGGTGACCGTGAATTGACGGATGCCGCCTTTGCCAAGGCGGATGTGACGATCAAGGAGATGATCTCCTATCACCGGACCCATCCCTCGCCGCTCGAAACCTGCCAATGCGTCTGCTCCTTCGACAAGATCAAGGGTGAGCTGACGATCTGGGGTACATTCCAGGCACCGCATGTCATCCGCACCGTGGTCGCACTGATTGCCAAGATCCCCGAACACAAGATCCATGTCATCGCACCCGATATCGGCGGCGGCTTCGGCAACAAGGTCGGTGCCTATCCCGGCTATATCTGCGCGGCTGTCGCCACCATCGTCACCGGCAAGCCGGTGAAATGGGTCGAGGATCGGATGGAGAACCTGACAACCACCTCCTTTGCCCGCGACTATCACATGACGACGGAGATCGCGGCCACCAAGGAAGGCAAGGTGACGGGTCTGCGCGTGCATGTGCTGGCCGACCACGGCGCCTTCGACGCCTGCGCCGACCCATCGAAATGGCCGGCAGGCTTCTTCAACATCGTCACGGGCTCCTATGACTTCCCGGTCGCGCATCTTTCCGTGGACGGCGTCTACACCAACAAGGCGCCGGGTGGTGTCGCCTATCGCTGCTCGTTCCGCGTGACGGAGGCGGCCTATTGCATCGAGCGCGGCATGGATATCCTTGCCCAGAAGCTCAACATGGACCCGGCGGAGCTTCGGTTGAAGAATTTCGTCAAGGCCGAGCAGTTCCCCTATCACTCGGCGCTCGGCTGGGAATATGATTCCGGCGACTATCACACCGCCATGCATCAGGCGATGGAGAAGATCGACTATGCCGGGCTGCGCCGGGAGCAGACGGAAAAGCGCGAGGCCTTCAAGCGGGGCGAAACCCGGGAAATCATGGGCATCGGTGTCTCCTTTTTCACCGAAATCGTGGGCGCCGGCCCGTCGAAGAACTGCGATATCCTTGGTATTGCCATGTTCGACAGCTGCGAAATCCGGCTGCATCCGACCGGCGCCGGTATTGCCCGTGTCGGCTCGAAGAGCCAGGGCCAGGGACATGAGACCACCTGGGCACAGATCATCGCCACGGAAATCGGTATTCCCGCCGACGACATCATGGTCGAAGAAGGCAATACCGATACGGCGCCTTATGGTCTTGGCACCTATGGATCACGCTCCACGCCGGTTGCAGGGGCTGCAATCGCCATGGCAGCGCGCAAGATCAAGGCCAAGGCGCAGATGATCGCCGCCTATCTGCTCGAAGTGCATGAAGGCGACCTCGAATGGGATATCGACGGTTTCCGGGTGAAGGGCCTGCCGGAGAAATACAAGTCGATGAAGGATATCTGCTGGGCGGCCTATAACTCGGTGCCTCCGGGCATGGAGCCCGGCCTGGAAGCGGTCAGCTATTATGACCCGCCAAACATGACCTATCCCTTCGGCGCCTATTTCTGCGTCATGGACATCGATGTCGATACCGGGGTCTACAAGGTTCGCCGCTTCTACGCACTGGACGATTGCGGCACCCGCATCAATCCGATGATCATCGAGGGGCAGGTGCATGGCGGCCTCACCGAGGCCTTTGCCATCGCGATGGGCCAGGAGATCCGTTACGACGACAGCGGCAATGTCATGGGCGGGTCCTTCATGGACTTCTTCCTGCCGACCGCCGTCGAGACCCCCCATTGGGAAACTGACTTTACCGTCACACCGTCCCCGCATCATCCGATCGGGGCAAAGGGTGTGGGTGAAAGCCCGAATGTCGGCGGCGTGCCGGCCTTCTCCAATGCCGTCAACGACGCCTTCTCCTTCCTTGGTTCGACCCATATCCAGATGCCGCATGATTACTGGCGGAACTGGGAAGCGGCCAAGGCGTTGGGCGTCACGGGCTGATTGGATCCAGCGATGGCGGACCTGAGCGAACAGCCGGCGAGGCAAGCCTTTTCCCCCGATCAGGGGGGAAAGGTTCATCCCGATGCGATGCCGACACGAGACGGCATTGCATCGGGCCTTGCCGCAGCCGGCTATGTGGCAGATGGCGAACTGGCAACGGCCATTTCGCTGATGGCCTATCTCAAGCGTCCGCTGCTTCTCGAAGGTGAGGCCGGTGTCGGCAAGACGGCGGTCGCGGCAGCCCTTGCCGATTTCTACGACACGAAGCTCATTCGCCTGCAGTGCTATGAGGGGCTGGATCAGTCGTCCGCCCTTTATGAATGGAACTATCAGCGACAATTGCTGGCCATCCAGGCCCACCAGGGCAAAGCAGCGGATGCCATTGAAGACGAGATTTTTTCTGAAAAGTACCTGATGGAGCGTCCGCTACTCGCGGCCATCCGGCAGGAGAAGCCACCCGTTCTACTGATTGACGAGATCGACCGGGCCGATGAGGAATTCGAGGCCTATCTTCTCGAAATCCTCTCCGAATTCCAGGTGTCGATCCCCGAGCTTGGCACGGTGCCGGCGAAAAGCATACCGCATGTGGTGCTGACCTCGAATGGCACAAGGGAGCTTTCCGACGCGCTCCGCCGGCGCTGTCTCTATCACTATGTCGACTATCCGGAGCCGGATCGTGAGGCGCGCATCATCCAGGCGCGGGTGAGCGGCAGTGGCAGTGCGCTGTCGGTCCAGATCGCCCATATGGTGCAGGCGATCCGCAAGGAGGATCTACGCAAGCGTCCCGGTGTTGCAGAGACACTGGACTGGGCCGCAGCGCTGGTCGGCCTTGATGTCCAGAACCTCCAGGATAAGCCGGAACTGGTCCATGAGACCCTGCTCTGCCTGATCAAGACCCGGGAAGACCGGGCGCGACTCAGGCCCGAAGTCGTCAACCGGCTGATGGGGAAAGTGGCATGACCTGTTGTGGCACGCCCCTTGATCGGCAGGAACAGGATGCGGTCAGCGAATTGCTGGCCACGAAACTCGCCGCCTTTACCCGGACGCTCAGGGACAATGCGTTTGCCGTTGGGCTCTCGGAAGCCTCGGATGCCGCACGACTGCTGACAACCGATCTGGTTCGCAGGCCAGCCACACTCCGCTCGGCTTTCCGCCAGCTGTTTTGCGCCCGCAAAGCGGAATGGGATCGCTTTGACGGATTGTTTGATGCCTTCTGGCTCGGCAAGCGGGTGCGCTCGCGCTCGCTGGTGAGCGGCGGCACGCAGCCGCAAAATTCACCCTCCTTGAAGAGCCTTTCGGACGCCACCGCGAAGGGCAGTCAGGAAGCGACCGATCAGGTTTCCGCCGAAGGCGAGGATAACCACGCGGCTGATGGCGAGGGGCGCATGGAAGGCGCCTCGCGGATCGATGCCATCAACGGCGTTGATTTCCGCAAGCTCTCCAATCCGCAGGATCTGGCTTTGGCTCACGAGGTGGCGGAAAACCTCGCACGAGCGATGCGCATCCGAATGACACGACGGGATCTTGAGCGCCGGGACGGCTACCGCATCCATTTGCGCCGCACGATCCACAAGGCGATTGGCCAGGGCGGTGTGCCGATGCATCTCGTCATGCGGCGCAAGCGCGAGCGACCGCTGAAGATCGTGTTGCTGGTCGATGCGTCCGGTTCGATGAGCCTCTATACCGGCGTCTTCCTGCGCTTCATTCACGGCATGCTTGATGCCGCACCGGAAGCGGAAGCCTTCCTCTTTCACACGCGCCTTGCCCATGTGTCGGATGCAATGAAGGAGCGGGATGCGGCTCGTGCGCTCGACCGGCTGTCGATGATGGCACAAGGGGCTGGCGGCGGAACCAAGATCGGGGAATGTCTGGCCGATTTCAATCGCCAGCATGCGGCACGCGTGCTCGGCTCGCGCAGCTGCGTGCTGATCTTTTCCGACGGCTATGACACGGGCGAACCCTCTCAGCTGGGCGAGGAGATGCAGGCTCTTCGCCGTCGTTGTCGGCGGATTGCCTGGCTCAATCCAATGATGGGCTGGGACGGCTATGAGCCGGTGGCGCGGGGCCTGCAGGCGGCTTTGCCGCATGTCGATTTGCATGCGCCGGCCCACAGCCTGCAAAGCCTTGCCGATCTCGAACCCTATCTGGCACGCCTGTGAGGAGTGAGACTATGACCATGCATGTCGATGTGATGGATCTGGTGGCGCAGATGAAGACCGCCCAGGAGGCCTTCGTGCTCGCCACAGTCGTACGCACCGTATCGGTCACTGCGGCAAAAGCCGGTGCCAAGGCGATCATCCGTCCGAACGGCAGCATCGTTGCCGGCTGGATCGGTGGCGGATGCGCCCGTGGTGCCGTCCTGCGCGCAGCGCAGCAGGCGTTGAAGGACGGGCAGTCGCGGCTCGTTTCGATCCAGCCGCAGGATCTTCTGGCCGATCTCGGGGTGAGGCCGGGCGAGGCCAGAAACGGCGTGCAGTTTGCCCGCAACATGTGCCCCAGTCAGGGCACGATGGATGTCTTTGTCGAGCCGATGCTGCCCAAACCGGCGCTCGTCATTCTGGGAGCGAGCCCTGTGGCGCTGGCGCTGTCGTCGCAGGGGCGGGCTCTCGGCTTTCATGTGACGCTTGCCGCACCCGCGACTGATCTTGCCGTGCCGCCCGAAATGGACGACCATGTCGACGGATTTGATGTCGATTGGGAGCGGCAGGGAGAGCGCTTCGTGGTGATTGCAACGCAGGGCAAGGGTGACGAGGCCGCCTTGAAAGCAGCGCTTGGTGGCGAACACCACTATGTCGGTTTTGTCGGAAGTCGACGAAAGATGGCCGCACTCAAGGCGGAGCTTGAAGCCGAGCATGGCCCCTCTGATCGGCTGGCAAAGGTCAAGGGACCTGCCGGGCTTGATCTCGGTGCCATTACGCCAGAGGAGATCGCCCTGTCGATCCTCGCAGAAATTATCGCCTTGCGCCGTCAGGGACAGCGCAAAGCCGAAGCAACAACAGCATAACAGGAGGAACGACCATGGACATGCAAGGTAGCGAACGGATTGAGGCACCGGTGGATGTGGTGTGGCGCGCGCTTAACGACCCCGAGATCCTGCGGCAGTCCATTCCCGGCTGCGAGAGCCTGGAAAAGACCTCCGACACCCACATGACGGCTAAGGTCGTCTTGAAGGTCGGTCCGATCAAGGCGAAGTTCGAAGGCGCAGTCGAACTACAGAACCTTAATCCACCGAACTCCTACACCATCGCCGGTGAGGGCAAGGGTGGGCTTGCCGGTTTTGCCAAGGGCGGTGCCGATGTCTCCCTGGAAGCAGACGGCCCGGACGCGACGATCCTGACCTATGTCGTCAAGGCGGAAGTGGGCGGCAAGATCGCGCAGCTTGGTAGCCGGCTTATTGATTCAACGGCCAAAAAGCTCGCCGGAGAGTTCTTTTCGAATTTTGGTGCCAAGGTCCAGGAAGCGCCGGTGGCCAGCTGAGCTTTCAAATAGCAGTAACAAAGAGACCGCCGATCATGGAGCTCGGCGGTCTCTTCTTTTTGACTTTGGCCTTTCAGCTGCGATGGGTCAGGCAGCGTGAGACTCTGTCCTTCCAGCCGGCGATTGCAGTTTCGCGCTCGCTCGCTGCCATGCCGGGCTCGAAGCGATGATTGCGCCGCCAGGTCGCGGCAAAACCCTCCTGATCCGGCCAGAGGCCTGAGCGCGAGCCTGCCAGCCATGCGGCGCCGAGCACGGTTGTCTCAAGGATCACCGGACGATCGACTGGCGCATCGAGAATGTCGGCAAGCCGCTGCATCGTCCAGTCTGACGCCACCATCCCGCCGTCGACGCGCAAGACGGTTTCGCTATTTGCGCCACCCCAATCCTTCTGCATGGCTTCCAGGAGATCATGGGTCTGGTAGGCGACACTTTCGAGCACAGCGCGGGCAAATTCGGCAGGACCGGAGCCCCGCGTCAGGCCGAAGATCGCGCCGCGGGCGTCGGCATCCCAGTAGGGCGCGCCAAGTCCCGTGAAAGCAGGGACGAGATAGATGCGCTGCTGCGGATCGGCCTGCTTGGCAAGCGCATCCGTCTCCGAAGCAACCTTGACAAAGCCCAGCTCATCACGAAGCCACTGGACCGCTGCACCGGCAATGAAGATCGAACCTTCGAGTGCGTAAGTGGTCACGCCATTCATCCGATAGGCGATGGTGGTCAGCAGCCGGTTCTTTGACTGGACACGGTCTGTGCCGGTGTTCAACAGCGCGAAGCAGCCTGTCCCGTATGTCGACTTCATCATGCCTGGCTGGAAGCAGGCATTGCCGATGACAGCCGCCTGCTGATCGCCGGCAACGCCGAGGATCGGGATTTCGGCGCCGAGCACCGCTTTGTCGGTGATGCCGAAGTCATCGGCGCAGTCCTTGACCTCCGGCAGCATCGCTCGCGGGATTTCGAGGATAGAGAGAAGCTCGTCGTCAAACTGGTTTTCGCCAATGTCATAGATCAGCGTGCGCGAGGCATTGGTCGCATCGGTCACATGGGCGCGCCCGCCAGTCAGCTTGTAGATCAGCCAGCTATCGACCGTCCCGAAGCAGATCTCGCCGTTTTCGGCGCGGGCCTTCAGGCCGTCGACATTCTTCAGGAGCCAGGAGAGCTTGGTGCCGGAGAAATAGGGATCAAGCAGCAGGCCGGTCTTTGTCGTGAAGAGCGGCTCCAATCCCCTGCCCTTCAATTCGTCGCAGAAGCGCGCCGTGCGACGGTCCTGCCAGACAATCGCTTTATGAACGGGTTTGCCCGTATTGCGGTCCCAGACAACGACGGTCTCGCGCTGGTTGGTGATGCCGATCGCGGTCACGTCGCCGATAGAGATACCGGCCTTTTCGACAGCCTTGCGGATGGTGTCGAGCACGCTCTGCCATATCTCGTCTGCATCATGCTCGACCCAGCCCGAATCGGGAAAATGCTGGGTGAATTCCTGCTGGGCGGTGCCTACGATGTGCATTTCGTGATCGAAGATCATCGAGCGCGTCGAGGTCGTGCCCTGGTCGATTGCCAGAATATAGCCGCTCATCCGTTCAAAGCTCCCTTATAGAAGAAGCCGGGGCGTAGTTTTCGCCCCGGCAATTGTCAATCGACAGAGATGTCAGATCAGTTCTGCCAGCTCTTGACCAGTTCGTCGTAGTTGACGGTCATCGGGGTGCCCTTCTCGTCAGCCAGCTTCAGCTGAGGAGCGAGATTACCCTTGGCAACGGCGTCGGCATTCCACTCTTCGAGGGTCTTTTCCTCGGCGAGCTTCGGACCGATATCGCCCTGGACGCCTGCACGCTCGAGACGCTCAAGAACCTTTTCCTGCTCGGCGCAGAGCGAGTCCATGGCTTCCTGGGCGGTCTTGGCGCCGGAAGAGGCGTCACCGATCGCCTGCCACCAGAGCTGAGCCAGCTTCGGATAGTCAGGAACGTTGGTGCCGGTCGGCGACCACTGCAGACGGGCCGGCGAGCGATAGAACTCGATCAGACCGCCAAGCTTCGGAGCACGCTCGGTAAAGGACGGATGGTCGAGCGTCGACTGACGGATGAAGGTCAAGCCGACATGGCTCTTCTTCACGTCGACAGTCTTGGAGGTGACGAACTGAGCGTAGAGCCAGGCAGCCTGGGCACGATCGACCGGCGTCGACTGCATCAGAGTCCAGGAACCGGCGTCCTGATAGCCAAGCTTCATGCCATCCTGCCAGTAGGCGCCCTTCGGCGAGGGAGCCATGCGCCACTTCGGCGTGCCGTCCTCATTCATGACCGGCAGACCTTCCTTGACCATGTCGGCGGTGAAGGCGGTGTACCAGAACATCTGCTGGGCGATTTCACCTTGGGCCGGAACCGGGCCGGATTCGGAGAAGGTCATGCCAGCGGCCTGCGGCGGTGCATAGGCCTTCAGCCAGTCGAGGTATTTCTCGATAGAGTAGACAGCAGCCGGGCCGTTGGTGTCACCGCCACGGGCAACGCATGAGCCCACCGGACGGGAGTTCTCGTCAACCTTGATGCCCCATTCGTCGACCGGACGACCGTTGGGAATACCGCGGTCACCATTGCCGGCCATGGAGAGCCAGGCATCGGTGAAGCGCCAGCCGAGCGAGGGGTCCTTCTTGCCATAGTCCATATGGCCGAAGACCTTCTTGCCGTCGATTTCGCGACCGGTGAAGAACTCGGCGATATCTTCATAGGCCGACCAGTTGACCGGTACGCCGAGGTCATAGCCATACTTTGCCTTGAAGTCGGCCTTGTTCTTCTCGTCGTTGAACCAGTCATAGCGGAACCAGTAGAGATTCGCGAACTGCTGGGTCGGCAGCTGGTAGAGCTTGCCATCGGGAGCGGTCGTGAAGGACCGGCCGATGAAGTCCTCGACATCAAGGGTCGGGCTGGTGACGTCCTTGCCTTCGCCTGCCATCCAGTCGGTCAGGTTGCGAACCTGCTGATAGCGCCAATGGGTGCCGATCAGGTCGCTATCATTGATGTAAGCGTCGTAGATGTTCTCGCCCGACTGCATCTGCGTCTGCAGCTTTTCGACGACGTCGCCTTCGCCGATCAGGTCATGGGTGACCTTGATGCCGGTGATGGCGGTGAAGGCCGGAGCGAGGACCTTGGATTCATATTCATGCGTTGTAATGGTCTCGGAGACGACCTTGATTTCCATGCCCTGGAAAGGCTTGGCGGCGTCGATGAACCACTGCATTTCGGCTTCCTGCGCCGCGCGATCGAGCGACGACATATCGCCGATCTCCGCATCGAGAAACGCTTTTGCCGCTTCCATGTCGGCGAATGCCACGCCGGTCATGGCAAGCAACATGGCCGCCGTTGTTGTCATGAGTTGCTTTCGCATGTTTGTCCTCCCTAAAGGTTGCGATTGCAGTTTCTACCCAGTGCCGAGAATGGCAGCCTCCCGCCGCCATCCGCGTTTTCTTGCCCTACACGTAACGGAAGACGCCGATGGCGTAGACCACGGAGAGAGCGAGACCCCACCACAGATTCGGTCCCACGAGACCGAGCCATGCGAGATTGATGAATGCCGAACCGAGCAGCGAGACGAAGAGGCGGTCGCCCCGTGTCGTCTCGAAGCGCAGGATGCCGACGCGCGGATTGCCGCCTGGCGAGAAGTATTCCCAGACTGCCATGGCCGCGATCAGGCAGAAGATTACGACGAAGAAGAGCGTCGTCGGCGTCGTCCAGGCCATCCATGAAAAGTCCATTGCAGCCTCCTCAGACGCGGCCCAGGGCAAAGCCCTTGGCGATGTAGTTGCGGACAAAATAGATGACCAGCGCGCCGGGAATGATGGTCAGCACGCCGGCGGCAGCGAGCACGCCCCAGTCCATGCCGGATGCCGAGACCGTGCGGGTCATGGTCGCCGCGATCGGCTTGGCATCCGTCGTCGTCAGCGTTCTAGCAATCAGCAGCTCGACCCAGGAGAACATGAAGCAGAAGAAGGCGGCGACACCGATGCCGGATGCAATCAGCGGCATGAAGATCTTCACGAAGAACTTCGGGAAAGAATAGCCGTCGATGTAAGCCGTCTCGTCGATTTCCTTCGGTACGCCCGACATGAAGCCTTCGAGGATCCAGACGGCGAGCGGCACGTTGAACAGGCAGTGTGCGATGGCAACCGCAATATGGGTGTCGATCAGGCCGAAGGCGGAGTAAAGCTGGAAGAAGGGCAGTGCAAAGACCGCCGGCGGCGCCATGCGGTTGGTCAGCAGCCAGAAGAACAGGTGCTTGTCACCGAGGAAGCGGTAGCGCGAGAAGGCATAGGCGGCCGGCAGCGCCACCGATACCGAGATCACGGTGTTCAGCACCACATAGATGATCGAGTTGATGTAACCCGAATACCAGGAGGGATCGGTGAAGATCACCATGTAGTTGGCGATCGTCGGGTTCTGCGGCCAGAGCGAGAAGTCTCCAAGGATCTCCGTATTGGTCTTGAAGCTCATGTTCACGAGCCAATAGATCGGCAGCAGAAGGAAGATGATGTAAATGGTCGGGACCAGGAAGCCGAAGCGGGAACGGTCATCAGTGCTTTTCATGATTGCCTCCCTCAGCTCTTGGCATCGCTATTGGTCATGACAGTGTAGAAGACCCAGGACAGCGCCAGGATGATCAGGAAGTAGATGATCGACATGGCCGCCGCCGGACCGAGGTCGAACTGGCCGACCGCCATCTTGACGAGGTCGATCGACAGGAAGGTGGTCGAATTTCCGGGGCCACCGCCGGTGAGCACGAAGGGCTCGGTATAGATCATGAAACTGTCCATGAAGCGCAGCAGGACGGCGATCAGCAGAACCCGCTTCATCTTCGGCAGCTGGATGTAGCGGAAGACGGACCAGCGCGAGGCGCCATCGATCTTGGCCGCCTGGTAATAGGCATCCGGGATCGAGACGAGGCCTGCATAGCAAAGCAGCACGACAAGGCTCGTCCAGTGCCAGACATCCATGATGATGATGGTGACCCAGGCATGGATGGGGTTCTGCGTATAGTTATAGTCGAAGCCGATGGCATTCAGGCTGTAACCGAGAAGGCCGATGTCAACGCGACCGAAAACCTGCCAGATGGTGCCGACAACGTTCCACGGGATGAGCAGCGGCAGCGCCATCAGCACGAGGCAGACGGGAACGCCGAGCCCTTTCTTTGGCATGTTGAGCGCGATGAAAATGCCCAGCGGCACCTGAATCAGCAGGATCAACATGGAGAAGATCAGGTTGCGTCCCAGCGCATCCCAGAAGCGTTCGGACGTCAGGATGTCGGTGAACCAGTCGGTTCCCGCCCAGAAGAACTGATTGTTGCCGAACGTGTCCTGCACCGAGTAGTTCACGACGGTCATCAGCGGGATCACGGCGGAAAACGCCACGAGCACCAGAACCGGGATGACCATGAACCAGGCCTTGTTGTTCCAGGTCTTTTCCATGATCAGCCCTCCATGCCCACACGCCAGCTATCGGCGAAAATGCCGATGCCGTCGGGTACAAATGTGATGCCTGCGTCCGACGGCACCTCTTCGTCCTCCGAAAGAACGACCGAAAGAGCATGGCCGCAGAAGGTGGCGCGAACGATCTTCTGGCGTCCGATATCCTCGACCTTGCTGATCGTGACCGGCATGCCCTCACGCCCGAGCCGGATGAATTCCGGCCGGATACCGAGCTCGATGCGGCTTTCGCCGGAGAGTTTTGGCTGACCCGGCAGGGCGACGGACTGATCGCCGATTACCGCATGGGAGCCTAAGACCTTAGCCGGCAAAACATTCATGCCCGGCGAGCCGATGAAATAGCCCACGAAGGTGTGACTTGGCCGCTCGAAAAGTTCGGCGGGCGTGCCGATCTGGACAATTTCACCGTCATACATGACCACCACCTTGTCGGCGAAAGTCAACGCCTCGGTCTGGTCGTGGGTGACATAGACCATAGTGAAGCCGGAGCGGCGGTGGAGCTGCTTCAACTGCGAGCGCAGCACCCATTTCATGTGCGGATCAATGACGGTCAGCGGCTCGTCGAAGAGAATGGCGTTGACATCAGAGCGGACAAGGCCGCGTCCCAGCGAGATCTTCTGCTTGAGGTCGGCCGTCAGCCCCTGGGCGCGCTTGTGCGCCATGTCGGAGAGGCCGATCATCTCCAGTATCTCGGTCACACGACGGTTCACCTCGGCTTCAGCTACATGGCGGTTGCGCAAGGGGAAGGCCAGATTGTCGAAGACACTCATGGTGTCATAGACGACGGGGAACTGGAACACCTGGGCAATGTTGCGCGCCTGGGTCGGCAGGTTGGTGACGTCCACGCCATCGAACTGGATGCTGCCATCCGAGGGATGCAACAGGCCGGAAATGATGTTGAGAAGCGTGGTCTTGCCGCAGCCGGAGGGCCCGAGAAGCGCATAGGCGCCACCGTCGTCCCATTCGTGATGCACTTCCTTCAGGGCAAAATCACCGGCAGCGCGGGCCTTGGCGGAGTAGGCGTGGCGGATATGGTCGAGATTGATACGGGCCATGGTCGCTCCTCCTCACGCCGCAAGGGGCTGCGGCATGGCCAGCGACCTGCCGGTTGCATCGAATGCCATCAGGTGGCGCGTATCGAGATAGACCGTGATCTCCTGATCCGGGTCCATGTCATGGATACCATGGGCAAGCATCACCCAGCGCTGACCCCGGTAGTCGATATGGATAAAGCTTTCGGAGCCTGCGATTTCAGAGACTTCGGTGCGCGCCACAAGCCCGGTCGGCGCATTTGGTGTCTGCTTCGGGAAAAGATGATGCGGATGAAAAGCCACTGTCATCGGTCCATCAGGCACGCCGGCCACATGAGTGGGCACGTCAAACACAGCTGCACCGTCCAGCGTAAACTGGCTCCCGTTTTTCATCACCTCGATCGTGTTGAGCGGCGGATCGGCAAAGGTCTTCGCTGTCAGCAAATCGACCGGTCGGCGATAGACGTCGATCGTCGGGCCAAACTGGGTCACCCGCCCTTCGGAGAGCGTTGCGGTATTGCCACCAAGAAGCAAAGCTTCCGAGGGTTCGGTCGTCGCATAGACGAAGATTGCGCCGGATTCGGCAAAGATCTTCGGCAGCTCCTCGCGCAGTTCCTCGCGCAGCTTGTAATCGAGATTGGCGAGCGGCTCGTCCAGCAGGACGAGATTGGCGCGCTTGACGATGGCGCGTGCAAGCGCCGTGCGCTGCTGCTGTCCGCCCGAGAGATTGAGCGGCGTGCGGTCGAGATAGGGCGTCAGGCGCAAGAGCTCGGCGGCCTTGCGCACTTCCCGGTCAATCGTTGCGCTGTCCTTGCCGGCAACGCGCATCGGGGACGCGATGTTTTCGTAAACGGTCAGCGCCGGGTAGTTGATGAACTGCTGGTAGACCATTGCGACATTGCGCTTCTGGACCGTAACACCCGTGACATCCACGCCATCGAAATGAACGGAGCCGGAGTTTGGCTTGTCGAGCCCCGCCATCAGCCGCATCAGCGAGGTCTTGCCCGAAAGTGTGGGTCCGAGCAAGACGTTCAGCGTCCCCCGCTTGAGCGTCATGTCGGTCGGGTAGATGTGGTATCCACCCCCCGCCATCTTCGAGACTTGTTTCAGTTCAAGCATCTATCCTCGGGCCTCCCCAACCTCTGGCGATCTTGAAAAAGCGGCTGTCAGGCTGCCACCTTCTCCATGTAGTCATTGAGCATCGTGGCCTCCTTGGACGTCAGGAACAGGCCCTGTTTCGTCCGCCTCCACAACACATCCTCGGCGTTGACCGCCCATTCCTTCTCGATCATCCAGCGCACTTCGCATTCATAAAGCGTGCCGCCGAAATGCTGTCCGAGATCAGACTTCGTCTTGGCCGTCCCAAGGATCGCGCGGGCGTCCGTGCCGTAGCAGCGAATGAGGCGCTCGGCATGAAGCCGGTCGAGAAACGGATAGGCCTTCAAGAATTCTGCCACCTGAGCCTCAAATCCGGTCACCGGAAAGTCACCCCCCGGCAGACGCGAACCCGCCGTCCAGGACTTGCCCTTGACGCCGATCGTCTCACCGATCTTTTCCAATGCATGTTCGGCCAGACGCCGATACGTTGTCAGCTTGCCACCGAAGACGTTGAGCAGCGGCGCACCCTGATCACCCATCTCGATCTTCAGCACGTAATCGCGGGTCGCCTCCTGTGCCTTCGAAGCCCCGTCATCATAGAGCGGGCGCACCGCCGAATAGCTCCAGACAATGTCGGTGGGCGTGATGGGCTCAGAGAAATACTCGCTCGCCGCATTGCACAGATAGTCGATCTCCTCCTGGCTGATCTTCACATCTTTCGGATCATCCGAGTAATCACGATCCGTTGTGCCGATCAGGGTGAAATCGCCCTCATAGGGAATGGCGAAGATGATGCGATTGTCCGGGTTCTGGAAAAAGTAAGCGCGCGGGTCGGAAAACTTCTTGCGCACAATGATGTGGCTGCCCTGCACGAGACGGACATTGTGAACATTGTTGCGTCCGAAGGCGCCAGCCAGCACCTGATCCACCCAGGGTCCGGCCGCATTGACCAGCATGCGCGCCTTGCGGGTCGACAGTTCTCCTGTCAGCTGGTTCTTCGTCGTGATGACCCATATGCCATTTTCGCGGCGCGCCGATGTCACGCGATGGCGGCTCAGGATGGTTGCCCCACGGATTTCGGCGTCCCGTGCATTCAGCACGACCATGCGGGCATCATCGACCCAGCCGTCTGAGTATTCGAAAGCCTTGGAGAAAACGGGTTTCAAGGGTTTGCCGGCCGGATCGCGGCGCAGGTCCAGTGTCTTTGTCGCCGGCAGAAGCTTGCGACCGCCGAGGTGATCATAGAGAAACAGACCAAGCCGGATCAGCCAAGCAGGACGCACCCCACCCTTCTGGAAAGGCAGAACGAAGCGCAATGGCCAGATGACATGGGGCGCCATGGCCCAGAGCACTTCGCGCTCCATCAGGGCTTCCCGCACCAGCCGGAATTCGTAGTGTTCGAGGTAGCGAAGGCCACCATGGATGAGTTTGGTCGCGCCGGACGAGGTGCCGGAGGCAAAATCGTTCATTTCCGCAAGCGCGACCGAATAACCGCGACCCGCCGCATCACGCGCAATGCCGCAGCCATTGATGCCGCCACCAATCACGAACAGATCGAAAACTTCGCCTTGAGACATGCTCCCTCCGACATTTCGCATTGCAATATCCTTTGCATTTGCGAAAGCAAGGAGATCTAAATCGAAATCAAAATGAATGTCAAACGAAAGTTCTGATAAAGTTCATTCGGCTCAGTTGAGAGGTCCTTCGGGGTTGGTTTCGATCAGGCGCACATCCTTGTCCTGGCAGATGGCGCGCAGGCCTTCTCTCGGACAGCGGTCGGTAATGAAGGTGTGCACCTGGCTGATATGACCGATCCGGACGGGTGCCGTACGCTCGAACTTGGTCGCATCGGCCACCAGTATGACATGGCGCGCATTGGCGATGATCGCCTGGGCCACTTTCACTTCGCGAAAATCGAAATCGAGAAGTGCGCCATCTTCATCCAGAGCCGAGGCACCAATGACGGCAAAATCCACCTTGAACTGGCGGATGAAGTCGACCGCCGCCTCGCCGACGATACCGCCATCGGAGCCGCGCACCACACCGCCGGCAATCACCACCTCGATCGAGGGATAGACGCGCAAGCGATTGGCCACATTGATATTGTTGGTGATGACCATCAGCTCCTTGTGATCCACAAGGGCCTCGCCCACGGCTTCGGTCGTCGTGCCGATATTCATGAAGAGGGAAGAATTGTCGGGGATGAGAGCGGCTGCCGCCCGCCCGATCGCCTGTTTCTCGGCAGCCGCCATCGAACGGCGCGCTTCGTATTTTACATTTTCGTTTCCGCTTGGAAACACGGCGCCGCCATGGATCCGGTTCAGGGCGCGGCTGTCGCAGAGATCATTCAGATCCTTGCGGATCGTCTGCGGAGTCACGGCGAAGCGCGCTGCCAGCTCCTCGACCAGGACACGTCCCTGTTCCTTGGCCAGTTCCATGATCTCGGCCTGACGCGCTGAAAACAGCATTCCACCCCTCCCCTATTTCGTTTTGCTTCATCCTAGGTCAAAACGAAATTCGGGCAATAGGGATATCCGGGGATTTGGGCGTGGATTCCGCTTCCTCTCTTACTTTCGCCGCAGCATGAAGATGAAGGCAAGGCCGCCAACAAGGCCGGTCACAACACCAATCGGCATATCCTCCGGCGCCATGACCAGCCGGGCTGCCAGATCGGCAAGCACGAGCACGACGGCGCCGACGAATGCAGACAAGGGAATGACCCGGACATTGTCGCTGCCGACAACGAGGCGGATGAAATGGGGGACGACCAGACCAACAAAGCCGATGGCACCGGAAAAGGCGACCATGACCCCCGTCAGCAGGGCGGTTATGACGAAGAGCTGGGCACGGAACCTTGCAACCGGAACACCGAGCGTTGCCGCCGTCTCGTCACCCATGGCAAGGGCGTTCACCTCCCTGGCTCTGAGGGTAAGCCAAACAAGGCAGATGAACAGGACGGCTGCGGGATAGACGAGGTGCGACCACTGCGCCAGACCAAGGCCCCCGAGCATCCAGAAGACAACCGTATGGGCCGCGCGCGGGTCGCCGAGAAAAATCGTCAGATTGGCCAGTGCGGTTGCGACAAAGGCAACGGCGACGCCGGAGAGAACAAGGCGGTCGGCAGCGGCCCCGGTAAAGCGGGTCACGGCCACCACGGCAGCGGTTGCGGCCAGAGAGCCGACAAAGGCAAAGAGCGGGACGGTCACCAGACCAAAGATCAGTCCCGTATGCATCAATGCAATGATCGCACCAAGCGCCCCGCCCGAGGAAACGCCCAAGAGATGGGGATCGGCAAGCGGATTGCGGGTCACGGCCTGCAGTACCGCACCAACGACGGCAAGACCGGCGCCGACAAGAGCCGCCAGAATGACGCGCGGGAAGCGGACCTCCCAGACAATGCTTTCACGACCGGCGGACCAGGTCGACTCGATCAGGCCGGGATGGATCTTGTTGGCAATGATGCCCCAGACGGTCGACACTGGAACGGGTGCGGCACCAAGAGATATTCCGGCCGTCATTGCCAGCATGATGACCATGAGGGCGACAGCGGTCAGGAGGGCCAGTCTACCAGTGGACATTCTTGGTTCCGCAACGATTATCAGACACAGACGAGTTATCCGGAACCGCTAGGGTTCCGGACGGCACGGGGACAGTGAGGGAGTGGTCAATCGCCTTACATGTTGCGAGGATGAAACGCGTCCGCGAGCCGGCTGATCGCCTCGATATTGCGCGGACCGGGTGTCGCCTCGACATATTCCAGAACAACGAAGCGATCATCCTTCACGGCCTTCAGGTTCTGGAAGGCAGGTGTTTCCTTCATGAAAGCGATCTTCTGCTCGGCGGTGACGTCACCATAATTGACGATGACGATCACTTCGGGATCGCGCTCGATCACCGGCTCCCAGGAGACTTCCGTCCAGCTTTTTTGCACGTCATCCATGATGTTGCGGCCGCCAGCAGCTTCGATCATCGCTGTCGGAATGCCATATTCGCCGGAGGTGAAAGGCTTGTCGGTACCCGAATCATAGACAAAGACCCGCACCGGCTCCTTGATTTCGCCAATCCGCTGGGTCACCTCGGCAAGACCCTCACGATATCCCGCGACAAGTGCCTCGGCCCTGTCCTCGACACCGAAGATCCTGCCGAGATTGAGGAGATCGACAAACATGTCGTCCATGGTCGGCTTGTTCTTCGCCATGATATGGATGCAGGATTCCGTCAGTTCATAGGTCTTGATGCCCAGCGGCTCCAGCGTCTGCGGCGTCACTTCGCCGCCCACCTTCATGCCGTAGTTCCAGCCGGCAAAATAGAAGTCGGCATCGGCGTTGAGGAGCACTTCCTTGGTCGGGTATTTCGGCGACAGTTCCGGCAGTTCCTGTACGCCTTCACGCAGCTTTTCATCCAGCGTCTTCCAACCCGAAATGCCCGTATAGCCGACCATATGGTCCTGCAGCTTCAGGGCCAGCATCATTTCCGTCAGGTTGACGTCATTGGAGATCGCGCGCTCCGGTGCCTTGTCGAAGGTTACTTCGCGGTCGCAGCTCTTGACCGTCACCGGATAGGCGGCTGCGGGCGTTGCAAAAGCCACTGTCGCAAGGAGAGCGGCGGCGAGGAGATAGCGATGGTGAAACATGGTCCGTCAAATCTTTCAGATCAGGATGTTGCAAGAGAAAATGAGAAATGCCTTGGTCGGTCGCCGAAGGCAGGATGGGTGACAGCCGAAACACCGAAGGTCGACGAAACAGCGTGATTGGTCAGGACTTCATCAGGGGAGCCGAAGCCGATCATCCGCCCGTCCGCCATCATGGCAACATGGGTGGCAAAGGCGCCCGCCAGATTGATGTCGTGCAGCGTGGTTATGATCGTGAGGTTCAGATTGCCGAGGAGCTCCAGCAATTCCAATTGGTGCCGTATGTCGAGATGGTTTGTCGGCTCGTCGAGAATGATGATGCTCGGCTCCTGTGTCAGGGCCCGGGCAACCAGCACCCGTTGTTTTTCGCCGCCGGATAGCGTCGAGAACTGCCGGCCCGCCATGGCAAGCAGTTCCAGATGCTCAAGCGCATGATCAACCTTGGCACGGTCCAGATCCGTCCATCCGGTCAGGCCCTCCCTTCGGGGGATGCGTCCCATCATCACGACATCGCGGACGCTGAAGGGAAAGTCGCCCGGCATTTCCTGCAGGACGACGGCAACGTTACGCGCCGTTTCACGCGCCGACATCTGCCAGATATCGCGCCCATCAATGGCAATGCGGCCAGCAAGGGGTGCGACACCCCGGTACAGGCAGCGCAGGAGCGATGTCTTGCCTGCACCGTTTGGGCCGACGATGGCCAGACGATCTCCCGCAGCGAGATTGAATTTCACATCCTTGACCAGCAGCAGATCCGGCCGTGGCCCCCAGTTCAAGCCCGTGACACTGAGGCTCGCTCCGATCGTGTCACAGCTCATGATCTGCTCCCGTCCTGTTCGAGACAAGGCTCGGAATGCGGGCAAGGGTCTTGCGGGCGAGGAGCTTTGGGCGCTCGCACTGGCGCGACATGCCGTCCGGGCGTTCTGCGTAGAGCCTGGCGAAATCGACAAGCGCCCTCACATCGGCATCGCTGCTGATGCGTGAGAAAAGGTAGCTCGCCTTTCCCTCCGCCTGGAAAGCCACCGCACAGGGCGTATCGCAGGCGGCCATGCAGGCTGTGCCGCGAATGGCGAAGTGAGAGGCCGGCGGGACCCCTTCATCCAGCCGCTCACGCAGCAGTCCGGCAATCGCAGCGGCGGCCAGATCATCGGGTGCCAGCCGCCTGCAATCGGTGCAGACCGTTATCGTGTGGTGTGAATTCGCCGCCATTTCCGTCCTCCGCGATGGATCTCCGGAGGGAAAAAGGCACATAATTTCAGGCGTGCGCGCACGCAGCCTGTCCGCCAGTCTCGATCCATCGGAACACCCCGTCCGTTGCGTTTCTTCATGCTTGACGGCAGGTCTCCTGGCTCGCGGATATGTGCTGTCTGCCTGCCTTCCCGCGCCAGGCGCAGTGGCATGATGCTGACGCATCACGAGGACAGACGGCAATCCGCTTACAGTTGCGGGGGCAGCCACGGTCTTGGTCCCTATTTGGGTCGTCCGCACCGTGTTCCCTATTAATCCCCTCGAAGTCATTCGTCGGGGAACCGTCACCATCATGATTACGCTCCGTCTGCGAGAGGCGTCAAGCAGATTGTCGGGCAGCCTTCCCACAGCCGCCGATCAGCACGACACCAGCATGTTTTGTTATACCATAACGTTTAGTGATCGCGCCTGTTCTTGTCCAGTGGAAAATCACATCTCCTCCCCACTTCGTTCCTGAAGCCTCGAAGCTTCGACATTCCCGCGATCCGGCAAGTCTCGTACGGTAGAGGGAACGGCATCTTCTTCAATCAGCCGCGCCCCGCGCTGACTCGTCAGGTAACGCCAGATCCACTGGATGCTGACGAGGATGCGTTTTTCGAAATTGACCAGCAGATAGACATGGACAATCGCCCAGAGAAGCCAGGCAAGACGCCCCTTCAACTGCCAGCGCCCGAAATCGAAGATCGCCGCATTGCGCCCGATCACAGCGGTATTTCCGCGATTCCTGAACCGGAAGGCTTCGGGTTTGGTGCCTTTGGTCAGCGTCTGGCAGAGTGCCTTGCCCAGATAGTGACCCTGCTGCTTTGCCACCTGCGCCAGCGCCGGCAAGGGCTTGTCGTCCGGCCCCAAGGCCGCTGCCGTATCGCCGATGGCATAGATGAAGGGATGATCCTTGACCTGCAGGTCAGGGTCCACGGGGATGCGTGCGCCCGGTTTGCCTTCAAGGCCGAGCCAGGTCCCTGCCGGAGACGCCTTCACGCCCGCCCCCCAAACGATGCAGCTTGCAGGCAGCTTTGTGCCATTGAAGACGACATGATCTGTTGCGATCGCCTCAACCGGTGTTGCGGTCAGAACCTCGACGCCAATGCCTTCGAGATAGTCTTGAGCGTATCTGGCCAGATCCTCTGGGAAGGATGACAATATGCGGGGACCTGCTTCCAGCAGGATCACCCGCAGAAAGCTTGGGTCCAGGTTGCGGAAATCCCTGCCGATCATGAAGCGCCCGAGTTCGGAGACGGCGCCCGCCATCTCGACGCCTGTCGGGCCGCCACCAATGACAACACTGGTGAGCAACGCGCGCTTTTCTGCATCGTCCGTAGCACGTTCGGCCTTTTCGAAGGCGAGAAGCAGATGGTGGCGGATCTGCCGGGCCTCGTGCACGCTCTTCAACCCCGGGGCCGCGCGGCGCCAGTCGTCATGGCCGAAGTAGTTGTATTCGGACCCCGTGGCGATCACCAGCCGGTCATAGCCGATCGCGATGCCGTCAGAGAGCTTGACCTCCTGCGCAACGGCATCAATGCCGGTGACCTCCGCCAGCACCACGCGGATATTGCGATAGCGCGCAAGGGTCCGGCGGATCGGCTCTGAGATATCGGCTGGCGAAAGCGCTGCGGTGGCAACCTGATAAAGCAGCGGCTGAAAGAGATTGTGGTTGCGCCGGTCGATCACCGTCACCTCGATCTCGGTATCGCCCAACGCCTTGGCGCAGGCCAGTCCGCCAAATCCTGCACCGATGATGACGACGTGGTGTTTCTTGTTTGGAGTCTCGGCCAGTGTGGGATTTGTCATTTATGTCTCCGCTTCCATCGCACCAGCAAACCGGAGCGACTGCATCATTGTTCCCCAACGCCTCCCGAAGCGATCAGCATCACAGGCAACCACTGGTGGGGAACCATCGTCCGGGCCAACCTGTTTCATTCATGACCAGCTAAAACAAGGAGACAGATCATGGGCATGAATTCACCCAAGGACGGCAAACCCGGCACGACGGACCAGTCCCCCCGCTGGGAGGGACCGGAGGAAAACCGTCCGCGCGGCTATCTGCCGGCCAAGGACAATCCGGATGTCGACCGCGATGCTGTCGGCGAGAACCTGCAGGAGCCGCGCAAGCGGGATCTGTCGGATGCACTGAAAACGCGTGAGGACGTCGAGCGCGACAATCAGAAAACGTGACAGAAACAGTCGGAACAAGCGCGGGAGGGCGCGGTTAGGCGGCGGTACAAACGAGGAGACTGCCATGTTCTATACCGACAACAAGCTCCAGTACCCCGTCCGCGTCGAGAAGCCGGACCCCCTCTTTGCCCGCGCCTTGCAACAGGCGATCGGCGGCATCGAGGGCGAGATCCGGGTCGCCATGCAATATTTCTTCCAGGCCTGCGGCGCCCGCGGCAATCCGAAATACCGTGACATGCTGATGAATACGGCCGCTGAAGAGCTTGGCCATATCGAGATGCTTGCAACAGCCGTTGCAATGAACCTTGAGGGAGCGCCGCTTTCGCTGAAGGAAGAGGTTGCGGCCGACCCGGTCGGTGGCGGCGTGCTTGGCGGCATCAACCTGAAGAACCTGCTTTCGGCAGGCCTTTCCGCCATGCCGGTGGATTCCGATGGTGTCCCCTTCGACATGTCGCATATCTATGCGAGCGGCAATATCGCGGCGGACATGTCGGCCAATGTCACGGCTGAATCGACAGGACGTATCCTGGCCGTGCGCCTTTTCAACATGACCAATGATCCCGGCATGAAGGACATGCTGTCCTACCTGATTGCCCGCGACACGATGCACCAGAACCAGTGGCTGGCCGCCCTTGAAGAGCTTGGCGGGCACAAGGAGGTTTTCCCGATCCCCAACAGCTTCCCGCAGGATCAGGAGAACCAGGAATTCAGCTATTCCTATCTCGGTTTCCAGGCAGATGGCAGCGAACCACCGCAGGGCCGCTGGACCGAGGGGCAATCCATCGATGGCAAGGGCGAGTTTTCGTCAGCGCCGATGGAGCCGCTGGGACAGCGCCCGGATCTTGGCCGTGCCAAGCCCCATAGTGGCGCCCAGAACGAACAGCTCTGATCGGGCGACAGGCGCAAGAATTGCGAACCGGATCCGGGAACAAAGCCTGCCCCGTTCGGTTCGCAGTGTCATCACTCTCAAGCTTCCGCACCACAGAACCGAAAGATGGAGACCAACACATGGCCGACCTGAGAGACCATTATATTGACTGGATACGCGATGCCCACGCCATGGAGGAGCAGGCGGTGACCATGCTCACTGGCCAGGCGAAACGCCTTGAACACTATCCGGAGCTGAAGGCCCGTATCGAACAGCATATCCGCGAAACCGAAAACCAGTCCAAGCAGCTGGAACGGGTTCTCGACAGCCTCGGTGACGATTCGTCCACCTTGAAGGATCTCGCCGGCAAGACCACTGCCAGCATGCAGGCCATGGGCGGCATGTTTGCCAGTGACGAAGTGATCAAGGGCTCTATGGCCGGCTACACCTTCGAAAACATGGAAATGGCCACCTACAAGGTGCTGATCGCTGCCGCCGAAGCCCTTGGGGATGCGTCGAACAAGAGCATCTTCGAAGCTATCCTCGAAGAGGAAAAGGCAATGGCCGCATGGCTCTGGGACCATCTCGACGACACCACCCGCCAGTATCTGGCCCGCAACGAAGCCGACGTCACCGCCAAGCGCTGACGTTTTCTCGAACTCCCCAACCTCCCCCCGGCCGCCTTTAAGGCGCCCACCTCGGCCCCACTTCGCGTGGGGCCTTTTTTTGTGTCTTCATCATCTGCCGGCATAGATGCGGTCGATCACTTCCGTGACAGCCAGGATGCGGTCGGTCGTCGGATCATGGCGGGCGCTGACCTGCAAGGTCTTTGCCCAGTCGATGATCGCCTTGCCACCCCAGTCTTCCGGCGGTTCGGTGAGGATATCGCGCTCGGTGCCGCGATAACGCAGCGCCTGGAAATCGAAAAAGGAGCCGCCGAGGTTGACGAAGCGGGCGCCGCCCTTCGTGCCGCGCACATCCACCTTGATCTCGGCATCTGAGCCGGCATGGGCGCGCCAGGAGCAGGCGAGGCGAATGACCGCCCCGCTCTCGGTCTCGATCGTGGCGAGTGCATAATCCTCGACAGTGCTGGAACCTGCAGTCAGCCTTTCCCCATCGGCAAACAAGCTGCTGGAGACGCTATGGACGGACTGATTGCCTGTCAGCGCCATGGCCAAATCGACCAGATGAACACCGAGATCCATGACACAGCCGCCTCCCGATAGCGTCCGGTCATAGAACCAGTCCTTGTCCGGTCCATAGGCGTTGTGAAACTCGAGATCAATGCTGAAGATCCGGCCAAGGGCCGCTGCATCGACCAGTTCCTGGATCGCCATCATGCCGCGTGTCTTGCGATAGGAAAAATCCACCCCAAGCAGCCGATCCGCCGATCGGGCCGCCGCAATCACAGCTGCGACTTCGGCAGCGTTGCGTCCCAGCGGCTTCTGGCAAAACACCGGAATACCGTGGCTCAGCGCCTCGATGGATTGCTGGGCATGCAAGGCGCTGGGTGTTGCGATCACCAGCCCATCGGGCTTGAGCGCCATGATGTCGGCCAGATCGCTGCAGACGGCGGCCTTTGGCGCCAGGATCTTCGCCTCTTCGATCATCTCCGCCGACGGGTCGGCAATTGCGGCCACCTCGACGAAGCCCGTCCCAATCAGGGACTGCATGCGATGCCGGCCAATCCAGCCGGTGCCAAGAAAGGCAAGATACAGCGGCGGACGATTGGTCAATGTTCCTTCAGCCTGCATCATGTGAGCGAAACCCATGCCTTCAGGAAGCCGTCCGGACGGTCGCGGGTAGCATTAAGAGCGGCCCCAAGCTCTTCAAGCGGATAGCAATGGGTCAGCAGCGGTTCGGGATCGAGCCTCCCCTCCTCGACGGCCTTCACCGCCTCGCGGATGCCCTCGATACAAACCTCCGGGTCACGTTCATGCGCGTTGATCACGTCGAGGCCGCGCCAGTTCCAGAGTTGCATGTTGACCTGTCTTGGCCCGTCCTGGTGATAACCCGCCACCACCAGCCGGCCACGCTCCTTTGTCAGTTCAGCGGAAAGGTCGAGTGGCCACTGCTTGCCAACTGCTTCAATGACAACATCGCAAAAGCGGCCATCGGTCAGACTTCTTACCTTCTCGATGATCTCCCAATGGTCGCGCATTTCGACGCATTCATGGGCTCCGGCCTCTCTTGCGATTTTCAGGGAAAAGTCTCGCCGCGAGATGGCAATAACGCGGGCACCGGCCTGAACCGCGAGCTGGATCAGGAGCGCACCGAGAAAGCCGACACCAACGACGGCAACCGTCTGACCGGTCTCAATCTGGCTGCGCCTGAAGATGTTCATCGCGCATCCGAGCGGCTCACCGGGAAAGGGTTTGCCGACAAGGCTTTCGGGCAGCTTTACCACTGCAGTCTCGGAGGCGACGTCATATTGGGCATAGGCTTTGTAGGACAAAGCCGCGACCCGGTCGCCCGGCGAAAGCGTCTCCACGCCTTCGCCTAGCTGATCGATGACGCCCCAGCCCTCATGCCCCAGATCGCCGGGTGCGGTCGGAAACTCCATCCAGTCCGGACCGGACCAGGGTCCGAGATTGGAGGCGCAGACGCCGCAGCCTTCCAGCCGGATTCGCACTTCGCCGGGGCCGGGCTTCGGTGGCGCGCACTCCTCGATATCTATCTTTCCGGCAGCGGTAACCACTGCGGCTTTCATTGTTCTGGTGAGCGTGCGGCTCGTCGCGTCCATCCGTCTTTATCCTTCTTGTTGTTCGGCTTCTTCGGTGACGAGAGGCCTAACAAGCCGGACCCTTCATAGTTCCGGATGATCAAGAAGATGAAGACAAAGAAAATGACGAAGCTGAAGAAGCAGCGGGAACATTCACCACAGCATCCGGTTCTGGAAGCACATTCTTTGACGTTTTCCCAACTAGGTTCAGGTGAGTTCAGTGTCAAAAATTCTGGTTACCGGCGGCTGCGGTTTTATCGGTCGCCACGTCGTCGAGGAGCTCCTGCAGGAAGGCCACGCGGTCCGCGTTCTCGATTCCCTCATCGAACAGGTCCATGGGGATAGCTCCTGCAACCTTGCGGATAATGTCGATGTTCGCCATGCGGATCTGCGTGATCGCGCGGCGGTCGATGATGCGCTGTCCGGCGTCGATGGCGTGATCCATCTGGCCGCCGAAGTCGGTGTCGGCCAGTCCATGTACGAAATCTCCCGCTATGTCGGCGGCAACGATCTTGCGACTGCCGTCCTCCTGGAAGCAATGATCGGTCGATCGATCCGCAAGATCGTCGTTGCCTCGTCGATGAGCGTCTATGGCGAAGGTCTCTACGCTTCACCCGAGGGCGATCGGCGCGACCGCGTTCGTCGTCCGCCGGAAAGCCTGCGTCAGGGTCTCTGGGAGCCATTGGGTCCCGAAGGCGAATGGCTGACCCCTGTTCCGACCGATGAGGAAAAGCCGGTTGATCTCGCTTCCATCTATGCGCTGACCAAATATTCGCAGGAGCGCGCCGTGCTGATCTTCGGCGAGGCCTATGGCATTGAGGCATCGGCCCTGCGTTTGTTTAACGTCTTCGGCGCCGGTCAGGCGCTGTCCAACCCCTATACGGGTGTTCTTGTCAATTTCGCCTCGCGGCTCGCCAATGGCCAGAGGCCGATGATTTTCGAAGACGGCAATCAGAAACGCGACTTCGTTCATGTACGCGACGTGGCGCGCGCCTTCCGGCTGGCCTTCGAAAAGAGCCAATCTGCCGGACATGTCATCAATGTCGGCAGCGGTCAGGCCTATTCGATTGCCGAGGTTGCCTCGCTCCTGGCTGATGCCATGGGGGTTGCGGACATCGAACCGGAAATTCTCAACAAGGCGCGGGCGGGCGATATCCGCAACTGCTTTGCCGATATCGGCAAGGCGCGTGACCTTCTGGGCTTTGAGCCGAAACACCGCCTGGAACACTCGCTTGAACCCTTCGCCGCCTGGGTGCGCGAAGTCGGCGCAATTGATCGCGGCCAGGAAATGCGCCAGCAGCTTGAAGCGCGGGGTCTGGTATCATGAGCCGATCTGCAGCCCCCTCAAGCGGCCAGCAATTCGGTTTCGTGGAATGGTTCCGCCCCGGCGAATACGAGCGGACCGAACGCGTCATGGCCGAACTCGTTGCCAGTGGTGCATCGTATCTCAGAACCCATCTGTCATGGGCGGAATATCTGGCACCGGGCGGCGAGCAATGGTTCGACTGGCTGATCCCTCGGCTCGGTCGCGAGATCGATCTTCTGCCGAATATCCATTACACGCCACCGTCTCTTTCCCGCACCGGCAAGAGCTCCGGTGCGCCGCATGTGCTGAAGGATTATGCTGATTTCGTCGATCACGTTCTGACGCGCTATGGCCGACACTTCCGGCATATCGAGCTTTGGAACGAGCCCAACAACCTGCTCGACTGGGACTGGCGGGAAGATCCGGAATTTGACCTCTTTTGCCAGATGGTCGGCGGTGCTGCCTACTGGGTCAAGCATCGCGGCTGGAAAGCAGTCCTTGGCGGCCCCTGCCCCTTCGATCCCTATTGGCTCAACCTGATGGGTGAGCGGGGCGTGCTGGCTGTGGTCGATGCCGTGGGCTTTCACGGTTTTCCCGGCACCTGGGACAGCGAGGAGGCAAGCTGGGGCGGCTGGGACCTGCATCTTGGCGAAATGCGACGCGTGCTCGACCGCTACAACAGGGATGCTGAAATCTGGATTACCGAAACAGGCTATTCGACCTGGCGCAATGACGAGATCGAGCAGGTCCGGCGCTTCTGCCATGCACTCTCGGTCCCGGCTGCGCGCACCTATTGGTACGGTTTTCAGGATGTCGACCCCACGGTCGCGGTCCAGGAAGGCTTCTGGTTCGACCCGCGCCATTATCATCTCGGCGTTGCCGATCACGAGGGGCAGCCAAAGCTGCTCGGCCGCCTCCTTCAGGAAGGTGGTGTTGAGCGGGCGCGGGAAGTCGCGAAACTTTCAGCCCCGGCACTCGCCGGAGTTGCCCGGCCCATCGTGATCACCGGCGGCAGCGGCTTTATCGGAGCAAACCTTGCAGACAGCTTCCTCGCCGATGGACAGGAAGTGATCGTTCTCGATAATCTGAGCCGTGCCGGCGTGGACCAGAATCTTGCCTGGCTACAGGAGCGGCATGGTGCGCGCGTCCATCCCGCCCTTGCGGATGTGCGCGATCTGCATGGGATCCAGCCGATCGTGAAGGATGCCAGCGCTGTCTTCCATCTGGCTGCCCAGACAGCGGTCACAACCAGCCTTGATCTGCCCTTGCAGGATTTCGAGATCAATGCGCGGGGCAGCATCAATGTGCTGGAGGCGGTGCGCCAGAGCGGGCGCAAGCCGCCGGTGATCTTTGCCAGCACGAACAAGGTCTATGGTGGGCTTGATGATCTGTTGATGGCGGAGACCGAAGACCGCTATGTCCCGACGGATGCGGAAATCCGCAACAACGGCATCGCCGAGACCCGTCCGCTTGATCTTTGCACGCCATACGGCTGCTCAAAGGGTGTGGCCGATCAATATGTGCTCGACTACGGCAAGTCCTTCGGCCTTCCGGCTGCCGTGCTTCGCATGAGCTGCATCTATGGCCCGCGCCAGTTTGGCACCGAAGACCAGGGCTGGGTCGCGCATTTTCTGATCCGGGCGCTGGGCGGTGAAGCCCTGTCGATCTACGGAAACGGCAAGCAGGTGCGCGACATCCTTTTCATCGATGACGCGATTGCCGCCTACCGGATGGTGCATGCACGGATCGACCGCATCGATCGGCGGGCCTTCAATCTCGGCGGCGGCCCCCGCAATGCCGTCAGCCTGCTCTCGCTGATGCGCGAGATCGAGAACCTGACCGGCCGCCCTCTGAAACGCGAGTTCTCTGACTGGCGGGCGGGCGACCAGAGCTATTTCGTCGCCGATACCCGTGCGCTCGAGAGCGAATGCGGCTGGCAGGCACGCGTTGGCTGGAAGGCCGGGCTGAAGCGCCTGCATTCCTGGTTGATGGAGCATCGGTTCTCGCCTGAAAGCGCCCCGGCGATCTTGCAAAACAATCTGGAAAAGGTGCGGGCATGAGGACCGAGGTCACGACAGATCAGGCCCCTCTCAAGGTGCTGATGACGCTCGATGCCGTTGGAGGCGTCTGGCGCTACAGCCTCAATCTTGCAAGCGCGCTTGCCGATTTCGGCGTCGAGACCGTCTTTCTCGGCTTCGGACCTGCGCCGGACGGGCAGCAAGAAGCAGAAGCCCGCGCGATAGGCACTCTGGAATGGAGCGACCAGCCTTTGGACTGGATGGCCAGCGGGGCGAATGCGCTGGCTGCCATTCCGGACGTGATCGCAGAGGTGGCGGGCCGGATGCAGGCCGATCTCCTGCATCTCAATCTTCCCTCCCAGGCCAGCGGTCTTGTAACCGAGCTTCCGGTTCTCGTGGTTTCGCATTCCTGCGTGCCGACATGGTTTCAGGCTGTGCGAGGCCATGAGGCAGAGCCCGGTTTCGAATGGCATCACGGCTTGAATGCCGAAGGTCTTGCCGGCGCTGATCTTGTGGTCACACCAAGCCGCAGCCATGGTGAGCTGGTCACCCGCTGCTATGGCCCCCTGCCGCATCTTGCGACCGTCCAAAACGGCAGCGCAGCCCCGGAAACCGAGGCTTTGAAACAGCCTTTCGTCTTTTCGGCGGGCCGCTGGTGGGACGAGGGCAAGAATGGCCAATTGCTTGATCTTGCCGCCGCTTCGAGCCTCTGGCCGATCCGGGTCGCTGGCTCCTGTGATGGCCCGGGCGGTGAGCAGTTCCGCTTTCTCCATGTCGAGCATCTCGGGGCCCTGACCCACCGCGATCTGTTGTCACATTCCGCAAGGGCCGCGATCTTTGTCTCGCCGTCACGCTATGAACCGTTCGGGCTTGCGGTGCTGGAGGCGGCTCGCGGCGGTGCCGCCCTCGTCCTTTCTGACATCCCGACCTATCGTGAGCTCTGGGATGATGCGGCCATTTTCATCGATCCGCATGATCCGCTTGCCCTTGCAGGCGTCCTGAACGGGCTCGCCGACCAGCCCTTCGAGCGCGATCGGCTGGGTTGGGCGGCCCGGCTCCGGTCCCGCTCCTTTACCACCGAAAACCAGGCCGAACGCATGGTCAGGCTCTATCGCAGCCTTCTGAGACCGGCGGTTGAGCCACGCCTGCTGGAGGCCAGCCCTTCATGAACATCCTTTTCTACACCCATTCCCTCGTCTCTGACTGGAACCATGGCAATGCCCATTTCCTGCGCGGTGTCATGCGGGATCTCGTCCGCCGCGGTCATCAGGCGGCAGCACTCGAGCCGCGCCGCTCCTGGAGCCGGGACCAATTGGTTGCCGATCAGGGCGAGGCCCCGGTCGTGCGCTTTTCGCAAACCTTTCCTCAACTCAAATCCATCTCCTATGACGAGGATTTCGAGCATGAGAGAGCGCTTGCCGAAGCCGACGTGGTGATCGTCCATGAGTGGACCGATCCCGCGCTGATCGCCCGGATCGGCAAGGCGCGCCGCTCGCTCGATTTTACGCTGTTGTTTCACGACACCCATCACCGCGCCGTCTCTGCCGATGGCGAGATCGCAACGCTTGATCTCTCCGCCTATGACGGCGTCCTGGCTTTCGGCGAAACACTGCGCGAGCGCTACCTTGCCGCTGGCTGGGGCCGTCAGGTCTTTACCTGGCATGAGGCAGCGGATGACGCGCTCTTCAAACCACGCCCCCGGATCGAACAGAACCGCGATGTGGTCTGGGTCGGCAATTGGGGCGATGACGAGCGCAGCCGCGAGATCGGCGAGTTTCTGATCGAGCCGGTCGCCCGGCTTGGATTGTCTGCCACGGTGCATGGTGTGCGCTATCCGCGTCAGGCGAAGGCCGCACTTGAGATTGCCGGCATTGCCTATCGCGGCTGGGTCGCCAATGCCGATGTGCCGACCGTTTTCGCGCAGCACCGGCTGACTGTCCACATTCCCCGCAGGCCCTATGTCGAAAGCCTTCCGGGCATTCCGACGATCCGGATGTTCGAGGCGCTTGCCTGCGGCATTCCGCTCATTTCGGCCCCCTGGCGCGACGAAGAACGGCTGTTTCGACCGGGCGATGACTTTCTCTTTGCTCGAAACAGCGAGGACATGACCCGCATGATGCGCGATCTGATCGCCGATCCTGCCGCCCGAAAGGCGCTTTCCGACAGCGGATTGGAGACCATTCGCACCCGCCATACCTGCCGTCACCGGGTGGATGAGCTGTTTGGCATCCTCAATGAAATCGGCACGAGCCGGGTTCGCCGCGAACTCACAGACCAGGAGGCTGCCGAATGAAGATCGCATTCTATGGATCCAGCCTCCTGTCGTCTTACTGGAACGGAGCCGCCACCTATTATCGCGGGCTTTTGCGGTCGCTCTCAGCGCTCGGCTACGAGGTGACCTTCTACGAGCCGGATGTCTATGATCGGCAGAAGAACCGTGACATCGATCCGCCGGACTGGGCGCGCGTGATCGTGTATCCGCCGACGGAAGAAGCCCTTTCGAAGGTGATTGCCGAGGCGGCACTGGCAGATATCGTGGTCAAGGCCAGCGGCGTCGGCTTTGCAGACGAGGAACTTTTCCTGCGCCTTCCACAGGCGGCCAGGGTCGAGGCACTCAAGGTGTTCTGGGATGTCGATGCGCCAGCCACGCTTGGCGAGGTGCAATCATCAGACGATCATCCAATGCGCCGCCACCTCGATCTCTACGACCTGGTGCTGACCTATGGCGGCGGTGATCCCGTGGTCGAGGCCTACCGCGAGATCGGTGCGCGCGAATGCATCCCCATCTACAACGCGCTTGACCCCGAGACCCATCATCCCGTCGAGCCCGATCCACGCTTTGCGGCGGATCTTGCCTTTCTCGGCAATCGCCTGCCGGATCGCGAGGCCCGTGTCGGCGCCTTTTTCCTCGAACCGGCACTAAACCTGCCCGAGGCACGCTTCCTGCTCGGCGGTTCCGGATGGCAGGACAAGCCACTTCCGCCCAATGTGAGGCTGCTTGGCCATGTGCCAACGCGCGACCACAATGCGCTCAATGTCACGCCCAAGGCGGTGCTCAACATTTCGCGCGACAGCATGGCGCGCAACGGCTTTTCGCCGGCCACCCGCGTCTTCGAGGCCGCTGGCGCCGGTGCCTGCCTGATCACCGATGCCTGGGAAGGCATCGAGCAGTTTCTGAAGCCCGACGAGGAAGTGCTCGTCGCTCGTGACGGTCGTGACGTGGCAGAAATCCTGAGCCGGCTTACGATCGACAGCGCCCGTAGCATCGGTCGGCGTGCTCTCGCACGCGTGCTGAAAGACCACACCTATGAACAAAGGGCCCGGCAGGCCGACCTGATCTTCAGGGCCTGGCGCATGCATGGCCTGCAGAAATCCCGCAAAGGAGCCGTGGCATGAAGGCTGCCTATGACTTCGTCTTTCTCGGCCTGTCGCTCTCATCGTCCTGGGGCAACGGGCATGCGACCACCTTCCGCTCGCTGATCCGGGGCCTTGCCGCCCGTGGCCAGCGCGTGCTTTTTCTGGAACGCGACGTCCCCTGGTATGCGGAGGCGCGAGATCTCGAAAACCCGGATTTCTGCACCCTCGACTACTATAGCGACATCGAGGATCTCCTGGCGCGGCACCGCGATGCAATCACGGCCGCCAAGGCCGTTATCGTCGGCTCCTATGTGCCAGCCGGTGTCGCCGTGCTCGATGTTCTTCACGCCCTGAAGCCGAAACGGCTTTGCTTCTATGACATCGACACCCCGGTCACGCTGTCCAAGCTTGATCGTGGCGACGAGGAATACATCGCAAAGCGCCAGTTTCCGATGGTCGACATCTATTTCTCCTTTGCAGGCGGACCGGTCTTGTCCTGGCTGGAAAAAGCGCTGGGCGTCAAACAGGCCGTTGCACTCTACTGCTCCGTCGATGCGGAACGCTATCAGCCGACAGGAGAGCCGATTTCCTGGGATCTCGGCTATCTCGGCACCTATAGCCGGGATCGGCAGCCGGTGCTTGAACGGCTGTTGATCGAGCCTGCGCGACGTTTGCCGGACAAGCGTTTCATTGTGGCCGGACCACAATATCCCGGCGACATCGATTGGCCGGACAATGTCGACCGCATCGATCACCTGCCGCCGGCGGATCATCCGTCCTTCTACAGTCGCCAGCGCTTCACGCTCAATGTCACACGCGCCGACATGGTGGCGCTCGGCTGGTCGCCGAGTGTGCGACTGTTCGAAGCCGCCGCCTGCGAAACCCCCATCATCAGCGACAACTGGCAAGGCCTGACCGACTTCTTTTCCGATGGAGACGAGATCCGCATCGCCACCGATTCGGACGAGGTTGTGCGCATCCTGACCGAGACCAGCGAGGCCGATCGAATGGCCCAGGCAAAAGCGGCTGCAAGGCGCGTTGCCGAGCGACATACCGGCCTTGCGAGAGCCGACGAGTTCCTGGCGGCACTGGAGCGCGAGCCAGCTCTGACCGCGAAGATGCTGTCGGCTGCAGTCCAGCATCGCCAGCACGCCTGACCCCTGGATTCGGCTGACCCTTTAAAGGAGTGGTTCATGTTACAGAGAAAAGATCGTCGAAAAGGTCAGACCATCCTTGTCGCCGGAGGTGCCGGCTTTGTCGGCTCTCACCTCTGCGATGCCCTGCTTTCTCAGGGTCACAAGGTCATCTGCCTGGATAACTTCCTGACCGGTTCACTGGCCAATGTCGCTCCTTTGCGCAATCATCCGGGTTTCACGCTGATCGAGCACGATGTCTGTGATTGGCTGGAGATGAGCGAGCCGGTCGACCAGATTTACAATCTGGCCTGTGCGGCCTCGCCGCCCGCCTATCAGGCCGATCCGGTTCATACGATGATGACCTGCGTCAAGGGAACCGGCAATCTTCTCACCCTTGCCGAACAGAATGGTGCCCGTCTTCTGCTTGCCTCCACCAGCGAGGTCTATGGCGATCCGGAAGTCCATCCGCAGCCCGAGGATTATCGGGGCAATGTCAACTGCACCGGCCCCCGCGCCTGCTATGACGAAGGCAAGCGCGCGGCAGAAGCGTTGTGTTTCGATATGTTGCGCACGGGTCGTGTGGATGCGCGCGTGGCGCGGATTTTCAATACCTATGGCCCGCGCATGCAGCCGAAAGATGGACGCATCATCTCCAACCTGATCGTCCAGGCGCTCAGCGGCAAATCGCTGACCATCTATGGCACGGGCGAGCAGACCCGTTCTTTCTGCTTTGTCAGCGATCTCGTCGCAGGCCTGATTGCCCTGATGCAGATTGACCCAAACCCGGAGGTTCCGGTCAATCTCGGCAATCCCGGCGAGTTCTCGATCAATGAACTCGCCGGACTGGTCAAGGATGAGATCCCCGAATGCAAAGGCCTCGTCTACCGTCCTCTTCCCCAGGATGACCCCAAGCGCCGGCGGCCAAATATCGACAGGGCTCAGAGCCTGTTGAACTGGTCACCGAAAGTGCCGCTGCATGACGGACTGCGACAGACGATTGACTGGTTCGAACAAACCTTGCCAACCCATCCAGCCTCCCGGGCGAAGAAGGAGATATCGCTGGCCAATCTGCCGGCAGGAGAATGAGACATGAACAGCAAACCCGACCTGAAACAGACGATCCAGGAGCTGGGCCCCTGGTTTCACAACCTGCGCATCGACGGCATCGAAACCGCACCGGAGCATTTCCTCGGCGACTATCCCCGATACAAGTGGGAGGGATTCCGCCATGTCGTCCCTGAGCGGCTTGATGGCTGGAAGGTGCTCGATATCGGCTGCAATGCCGGCTTTTATGCGCTGGAGATGAAGCGGCGTGGGGCAGACCGCGTCGTCGCGATTGATTCCGACGCCCGCTATCTGGCGCAGGCGGAATTTGCCGCCGGAGAGGCCGGGCTCGATATCGAGTTTCGCCAGATGACGGTCTATGATGTTGCCAAGCTTGGTGAACGCTTCGATCTGGTGATCTTCATGGGTGTCCTCTATCACCTGCGCCATCCGCTTCTGGCGCTGGATCTGCTTTACGAGCATGTCGCCGATGACTGGCTTCTGTTCCAATCCATGCAAAGAGGCCCCGACAGCGTGGCGGAAGTCGCGGAAAACTATGATTTCGAGGAGGAAAGCCTCTTTTCCAAACCTGATTTTCCGGCGCTTTATCTGATCGAACACCGCTATGCCGGCGATCCGACGAACTGGTTCATCCCAAACCGGGCGGGCGTCGAGGCGCTGTTGCGAAGTGCAGGCTTCACCATTGCAGAGCATCCCGAGAGGGAGGTTTATCTCTGCCGGCGCGGCGAAAGGCCGGTCATGGCCTATTCACCGCCCTGACGCGCGAAGCTCCGTCTTGGGACTGAATGCTGTGGGGGGATTTGTCCTAGTTTCCGGGCACACCTGCGCCCTGCATCGTCATGGTCACAATAATGATCAAGACCACGATGATGGCGAGGGCAATACCGATCAGGCCGTTGCGACTCATGTCATGTCCCTTTCTATTGACTGACCGGACATCAAGGCTGCAGCACGACCTTGATGCAGCCGTCTTTCTTGTCACGGAATTTCTTGTAGAGTTCCGGGCCATCTTCGAGTGAACCGCGATGGGTGATGACGAAGGAGGGATCGAATTTCCCCTCTTCGATCAGGCCAAGCAGCTTTGGCAGATAGCGCTGGACGGGCGTCTGGGCCATGCGGAATGTCAGACCGCGATTGATCGCCGACCCCATAGGGATCTTGTCGAGAAAACCGCCATAGACGCCGACAATCGAGACCGTGCCGAAGTTGCGGCAGCAATGGATCGCCTGACGCAGCACATGGGGACGATCCGTACCCATGAAGGTGGCCACCTTGATGCGGTCCCAGGTCGCATAGACGCTGGAGAAGGTATCGGCCTCGGTGCCGACTGCGTCGATACAGGCATCCGCGCCGCGTCCGCGGGTCAGTTCCATGATCCGGTCATAAATATCCTCATGGCGGAAATCGAGTGTTTCGGCGCCAGCCTTGCGGGCGAGTTCCAGCCGTTCCGGCACCGTGTCGATGGCAATCACCCGCTCGGCACCCAGAAGAAATGCGGAGCGGATTGCCATCTGGCCGACCGGTCCGCAGCCCCAGATCGCGATGGTATCGCCCTGCTGGATGTCGCAGAATTCTGCCGCCATGTAACCCGTTGGGAAAATATCCGACAGGAAGAGCGCCTGATCGTCCGTCAGCGTGTTGGGTACCTTGATCGGCCCGACATCGGCATAGGGCACGCGCAGATATTCCGCCTGTCCGCCAGCGTATCCGCCCAAAAGATGGGAATAGCCATGCAGCCCTGCAGGAGAATTTCCCCAGACCTTGGAGACAATGTCCTTGTTGGGATTGGAGCGTTCGCAGCCGCTGTAGAAGCCGCGCTTGCAGAAGAAGCATTCGCCACAGCCGATCGAAAAGGGCACTACAACGCGGTCGCCGACCTTGAGTTTACTATTGTCGCCCCCAACTTCGACAACTTCGCCCATGGCTTCGTGGCCGACAATATCACCGTGCTGCATGGAGGGGATGACACCGTCGAAGATGTGGAGGTCGGAGCCGCAGATAGCACAGGCCGTCACCTTGATGATGGCGTCACGCCCGTCTTCTATCCGGGGATCCTCGACGCTTTCGCAGCGGATGTCGCTCTTGCCATGCCATGTCAGTGCTTTCACGGGACTGCTCCTTGTGACCATTGAACAAACGCACCCACTTTCCAGACAAGACTGCCCCCTCGCCCTTGCCGACGATCGGCAAGGAGCAGACAGTCGTTTGGTCTCCGCTGGTTTGCGTCCTGGTCCCTAATCCCCGAGGCCTCACTCGGTTCCCCCCAGGGCTTGTCTCTGTCGCCTGAAGCGTCAGTAAAGCGCCTTCAATTCCTGGACCTTGGCAAGGTCTGTTCTGACTTTCGGGTAAAGCGCCTGGGCATAGACCTTCAGGTTGCCGTCCGGCCCATTGGCCGCATAGGCGCCGAGCAGGCCCACCGCACGCTGTTGCGCCACAAGCTGCAGGTCGAGATAGGTCTGATCAAACTGGTTACCGGCTGCATTGTTTAGCGCGTTGATCTCCGCTTCCTGGTCTGAATTCAAGAAAGGCAGGAAGTCGACATTGTCGGCCCCCGCCGAGGTCTTCAGCTGCCTCTGAGCCGTCTTGTGATAGGAGACCATGGTTTCGGCAAAGCTGCGAATGGCCGGGTCCTGAGACTTGCGCAAGGCAAGCTCAGACGAGACGATGGCGACGAGATTGGAGCCGGACGCCTGTTCTACAAAGGCACTCGGGCTTGGAGCCTCACCTGCGGAAGGAGCGGTCTGGTCCGCCGGCATTGGCACCTGCTGCAGAGGTGTCAGCTGCTGCGCTAGGACACCGCCCGCAGGGATGCAGATTACTAGAGCGGCCACAAGCCTCCGAAACATTTCGACCTCCAATCGTTGGACCTATCGTCCAACGCCTGCCACGCCATTGCGTTCCCGAAGCGCTTGATTTCCGACTTCGGATTGTCAGTTCTCGATACGAATATCCGGTTCTGCGCTTCCTGTAATGATTGCTCGTCCATTTGGTAAATCGTTGCCGTCGAGCTTGTGACGTATGCCATCCTCATCAAGACCGAAATGCACCCAGCGGGCTTTGAGCCTTCGCGCGAGTTCCGCCTCGTCGACATGGACAAAGACGGTCAGGTCAAAGAGCGGCTTCAAGCGATCCCAGGGGGGCTGCTGCATCAGCAGATAGATGCCTTCGCAGACGATGATGCGGGTCGATTGCGGGATGAGGCGCCCACCTGCACGCGAGATTTCCAGATCCCGATCAAATACCGGCACGGCGACCACATCTTCGACATTGTCCCTGAGCCGCTGCAGGATATGGCGAAGGCCATGGGCATCAAAGGTGTCGATTGCCCCCTTGTAGGGCAGTCGCCCCTTCTCTTTCAGGACTGCATCGTCCAGGTGAAATCCATCCATCGGAAAAACCGCAGCAAGATCGGTTTCTCGGCGATTGAGCTCTTCCACCAGATGGTCGGCCAGCGTTGACTTGCCGGAACCGGGGGCGCCGGCAATCGCGATCATAAGCCGCCGATTAGGATCGAGCGAAAGAATGTGGTCGGCAAGCTGCACCGCATTGTCGATCAGGTTCGCCATGGTCTGCCTTCCCCGGTCGCTGAGGGTCCGTTCAAATCTACGGAGGCTTCCATACGCCAGTTGGACGAAAACTCAAACAGCCGCAGGGTTGAGCGAAGCGGCAAGCTTAATCACCCGGCCGCCGGCGGCCACGGCGTCGCCTTCGTCATGGGTCACCATCAGCACCGGCAACCCTTCTTCCCGCGCATGGGCAAAGACGAACTGGCGCACATCATCGCGCAATCCGTTGTCGAGCTTGGAAAAGGGCTCGTCGAGAAGCAGTGCCATGGGCTCGGCAAGCAAGGTCCGCATCAGGGCAACGCGCGCGCGCTGGCCACCGGAAAGCGTTGCCGGATCTCGATTGGCAAAACCCGAAAGGCCGGCCCGTTCGAGCGCTTCCTCCACCCGGCCTTGCCGTTCGGCCTTGCCTTTGACATGGCGCACCAGACCGAAAGCGAGATTGTCGCCGACGGACAGATGCGGAAAGAGCAGATCATCCTGGAAGAGCAACCCGATCCGCCGCTTTTCCGGCGCGCGTGCAGTCAGGTCTTCTTCGCCGATCAGCACCTGCCCGTTTGCCTCGAATGCACCGTCGAGATGCCCGCCGATAAAGGCGAGCAGGGTCGATTTGCCAATTCCGCTGCGGCCCATGATCGTTACCACTTCGCCCGGTTCAACCGTGAGGTCGAGGTCCTTGATCAGGGGGGCCTTGCCACCTGCTAGGCAAATCGTCACGTGCTTGAGGATCAGGGGCTTCATGCGGGATCTCCCTTCAAGGCGCGCCGGTCTGCATAGACGATACGCGGCAGGATGAACGCGAGGCTATAGATCAGCATGGGAAGCATAGCCTGCAATGTAGCATAGACACCCACCACCCGGCGGTCGCCGCTGGACGACAGCGCCACGGCTTCCGTGGTCAGCGTGGTCACCCGACCGGCGCCGATGAAGAGGGTCGGGAGATATTGTGCGACGCTCACCGAAAAACCGATGGCTGCCGCCACCATCAGCGGACGCAGCAGGATCGGCAGCTTGACGACGAGGAGAACGCGGGTCGGCGAGGACCCGAGGGCTGCGGCCGCCCGCAGATAGCGGCGGTCCATAGCACGCCATGGATCGGAGAGTGCAAGCATCACATAAGGGAAGACAAAGAGGACGTGACCCCAGAGAACGGCATGCCAGGTGCCGTCCAGGTCCAGCCTCAGGAAAACCAGCTGCAGCCCGTAGAGAAAGCCGATCTGTGGAACCAGCAGCGGCAGATAGAGAAGCGAAGAGGTAATGCCGCCAACGCGCCGGCCGCTGCGGTCCTCCCCTTCAAGCCAGAGGATGGCGAGGGCGAGCGAGAGGAGCGTCGCACTCACCCCAAGCGTGACCGTGTTCAGGAAGGGTGTCAGCCATCCGGAGGAAGTGAGCGACCAGTTGGCCCCTGTCCAGACACTCGGCAGCGCTTCGGTGAAAGGCCAGCGAAAGGTAAAGGACCAGACCAGCAGGGAGAATAGCGCCAGGAAACCGGAGCCAAGCAGAAGCAGCGAAAGCCCGGCTCCCAGCCGGATCAGCGGTTCGCTGCCGACGCCGCGCCCGCCGCGACGCAGCACGGCACGCGCGACCGCAGCCAACAGTCTTTCGCCGATCCACCAGATCCCGATGCCAAGCACCACCAGCAGGGTCTGCAGCATGGCCGCGGCAGAGGCTGGCAGCAGCATGTCGATATTGGCCGCCTGGAACAGCCTTGTCGCCACGACCGAAAGAACCGGCGGATTGGAGGGTCCGAGGATCATCGCCACATCGACGACGGAGAGCGAGAAGGCGAGCACGGCATAGACGGGCAGGCGGATCTGGGCATAGACCTGCGGGAAGATGACCTTGATCCAGACGACGCCACGACCATAACCGAGGCTGCGGCCGATCGCGAGCTGCTGGGCAACCGCGATCTGGTTCAGCGCTGCGGCAATGACCAGCAGGAAGAACGGCACTTCCTTGACCAGCAGCCCGCCAATCAGCGCCAGCCCCATCGGGTCATTGACCGTCATCAGCTGCGGCGGGATCGTGGCACCCGTCAGATATTCGGCAACCAGTCTTGAAAACCAGCCGGACGGAGCAATCAGGAAGGCGATGCCCAGCGCCATGGCCGCATGGGGTGCTGCCAGAAGCGGCGACAGCCAGCGACCGGCACGGCCAAGCCCGATCCGCCCATGCAGCGCGGCGCAGAAGGAAATCGCCAACAGAAGCGACAGGAAGGTTGCGGCAAAGCCGGTGACGAGGCTCAGCCTGACGCTGGTCTCGATGCCGGGAATGGCCAACAGCTTGCGGATCGGCTCGAAACTGAGGTGATCGGCGCCAATCGCCGGCAGGAGGCCGATCGCCGGCAGCGCCGTCTCGTAGAAACCGACAAGGATCGGCACGAGAAGGAAAACGGCGACCACGAGGATCGCCGCTCTGCCGAGGATTTGCCTCTGTGCTGTCATCAGTTGGTGTAACGCCGTGCCCATTCTTCCGTGAGCCGCGTCATCCAGGAGGCGTGGGGTTCGAGAAGCGTCTTGCCGAGCTCCTCATTGGTCGGCAGCGCCTCGGAGGTGGGCAAGGCGGTAAAGAGCGCCTTCTGTTCGTCGCTCAGCTTGGTCTCGTCGAGCACCGAAAAGCTGCCCAGAACCGTGATATCCTGGGCGCGCGCCTGGGTTTCCGGCTCCAGCAGGAAATTGGCGACGACTTCCGCGCCTTCGCGGTTGGCCGCGTTGAAGGGGATGGCGACGAAGCTGATATTGCCGATGGCGCCGATATCCGTCGTGTAGGTTCTGACCGTTTCCGGAAGATCCCCTTCAGCAATCGCGGCAGCGGCACTTGCCGGATCGAACGACATGGTGAAATCGATCTCGGCATCGTTCAGCAGCCTCTGCTGGATCGCCGGGCTTTCGGGATAGGTCTGGCCCTGCTGCCAGAGGTTCGGGCGCAAGGCATCATACCAGGCCCAGAGCGGCGCGGTTGCCGCTTCGAAATTCTCGTCGGTTGCCGGCTGTTGCAGCACGCTCGCATCCGGTGTCAGTTCCACCAGCGCCTGCTTCAGGAATGTCGCGCCCATGAAGTTGGACACCTGCGGATGGGTGAAACGACCCGGATTGGCCTTGGCCCAGTCAAGCAGTGCCGGCATGGAGCGTGGCGGTTCGGATACGCGGGCGGAATCATAGTTGAAGACGAACTTCGCCAGACGCCAGGGCGATTCAAGACCCTCGACCGGGACGGTAAAGTCGACCGAAGCGGCAGAGGCGGGCGACAGATCGAGATAGCGGGCATTCGGCAGACCCTCGACAAAGGGACCATGCAGCAGGCCGTTCTCCTTCATCGACAGGAAGTTCGGGCCATTGATCCAGATGAGATCGACCGAGCCGCCTTCGGTCTTTCCGGCAGCCTTTTCAGCGAGAACCCGGGTCACGGCCTCAGCCGTATCGCTCAACTTCACCTGCTCGACGGAAACGCCGTAGCGCTTCTCGGTCTCTTCACCCACCCAGGCGATGAAGGCATTGGTACGGTCGTCCCCGCCCCAGGCATTCCAGTAGACGGTCTGTCCGCGGGCTTTGGCAAGCGTGTCTTCCCATGTATCTGCGGCCAGTGCCGAGGTTGCAGACAGCGCCAGTCCGATGGAGGCAAGCAAGGCTATGGATCGCATGGAAACTCCCAATGTCTTCACGTTCTTCAAACAGATATTGCGGTTCTTCGTCGCCGGTCGGCGTTGGTCCTTACAGTCGCAGACGAGAGCATCGTCAGGAAAAGCTCTTCCAACCCTGATGCCAGCGCGTCAGCGTCGTGACAAAACACAATACGGCGAAGAGGCCGGCAAGGATTGGAAAGAGTGTCGGCCAGATGCACATGGCCGCGAAAATGGCGATGGTTTCGGCCCCTTCCGTCAAGCCGCCGAGGTAATAGAGCCCCTTGGCCGGATAGGCATCAGCGCTCAAGCCACGCTTGGCCGCAATGGTGGCAAAGGCGAGGAAACTCGACCCCGTCCCGACAAAGGCGGTGATCAGGATGGCTGCGGCGAGCGCGTTCTCGACCGGATCGTAAAGCGCAAAGGCGAGCGGCACGGTGGCATAGAAGAAGAAGTCGAGCGTAATATCGAGAAATGCGCCGCGATCCGTCGGTGTGGTCAGCCGGGCCACGGCCCCATCCAGCCCATCGAACAGCCGGTTCAGACCGATCAGCAGAAGGCCCAGCAAAAAATTGCCCGTGGCAATTGCCGGGAGCGCCGCAAGCCCGATCACAAAGCCGGCTATGGAAAGCTGGTCGGCCTTGACGCCTTTCTCTGCCAGCCAGCCAGCCAGCGGCGCCAGCGCCTTTTTCTGATAGGGCAGGATAAGCCGGTCGATCATGCACCGCGTCTCCAGCCGTGGAACGATTCTAGGAAGGCCAGCGCGCGTGGCGAAACATGGGCGCGCTTCCAGGCACCAGCCACATATTTGTTGGCTTCGGCCATGGTCGGATAGGTGTGGATGGTGCCGAGGATCTTGTTGAGCCCCAACCCATGCTTCATCGCCAGCACATATTCGGCGAGCAGATCACCCGCATGCTCGCCGACAATGGTGACGCCGAGGATCTTGTCCTTGCCCGGCACGGTGAGCACCTTGATGAAGCCCTTGGTGGCGCTGTCGGCAATTGCTCGGTCAAGCTCATGCATTTCGAAGCGTGATACCTCGTAAGGGATCTTCTGCTCCTTCGCCTCCTGCTCGCTCAATCCCACCCGCGCCACTTCCGGATCAATGAAGGTCGTCCAGGGAATGACGCGGTAATCGGCCTTGAACTTGCGCAGAATGCCGAAAAGCGCGTTGACCGAGGCATACCAGGCCTGATGCGAGGCCGTGTGGGTGAACTGGTAAGGGCCGGCCACGTCACCGGCGGCCAATATGTTGGGGAATATCGTTTCCAGATAGGCGTTGGTGTCGACCGTACGATGAACGGGAATGCCCAGTTCCTCCAGACCGAAGCCCTTCAGCCGGGCAGAGCGGCCAACCGCGCAGACCAGTGCATCGAAGGGGACGCGGCTTTCGACGCCTTGGTGCTCGACGAGGATGAAGCGGGTGCCGTCCGTGTCGAGCCCCACCGACAGGGCCTTGTGTCCGGTCATCACCTTGACGCCGTCAGCCTCCAGCATGGTCTTCGCAAGGGCAGACACATCTTCGTCTTCGCGGGCCAGAATACGTGGACCCATCTCGATCTGGCTCACATCGGAGCCGAGCCTGGCAAAGGCCTGGGCGAGTTCCGAGCCAATCGGCCCACCGCCTAGAACCACCATGCGCTTCGGCGGCTCGTCGAGCTTGGCAAAATGCTCCCAAAGCGTGTCGGAGGTCAGGTATCCGCTCTCTTCAATGCCCGGCAGCGGCGGTACAAAGGGTGCAGCACCCGTTGCGATGATGATGGCGCGCGTGGTCAGGCGGCGCTTGGTCCCGTCTGGAAACGTGATTTCCACGGTCCAGGGGTCGATGATGCGGGCATAGCCCTCAAGCACTTCGGCCCCGAGTTTCGTGTAGCGCTCAACGCTATCATTCGGCTCGATCTTCGCGATGATGTCATGGACACGCGCCATCACTGCGCGAAAGCTGAACTCTGGTTTTGCCTTGTGCAGCCCGTAATTGTCGGCATTGCGCATCTGCTGGGCAAGCTTGGCACTCTTGATCAAGGCCTTGCTCGGCACGCAGCCGTAATTCAGGCAGTCGCCGCCCATCTTGTGGGCCTCGACCAGCGTCACCTTCGCCTTTACGGCAGCGGCGATATAGGTGCTGACCAGACCGGCAGCGCCGGCACCGATGACGATCAGATTTCGGTCGAAGCTCTTCGGCTTCGGCCAGCGGCTATAGAGCTTCTGCTTCTTCCAGGCAGTCAGTGCCAGCTTGGCGATCCAGGGGAACAGCGCCAGCAGCACAAACGAGCCGATCAGGCCGGGAGACAGGATGTCGGACGGGTCGGAGATCTGCGAAAGCTGCGTTCCGGCATTCACATAGACTATCGTTGCCGGAAACATGGCAAGCTGGCTCACCCAGTAGAAGGTCGAAGCACGAATGCTGGTCAGACCCATCAAAAGATTGACGACGAAGAAGGGTACGACCGGGATCAGCCGCAGCGAAAACAGGTAGAAGCCGCCGTCGCGTGCCATGCCCTCGTTGATCGCGCTCAGCCTGTCGCCGAAACGGGCCGCGACGCTGTCGCGCAGCAGATAGCGGGCAGCGAGGAAGGCGAGCGTTGCCCCGAGGCTCGAAGCGAAGGAGACGAGGATCGTCCCGTAGACAAGCCCGAAAAGCGCACCGGCAGCGAGCGTCATCAGGGAGGCGAAAGGTAGCGAAAGGGCCGTGACCGCGACATAGACGACAAAGAAGAGGCTTACCGTGATAAGCGGTGCTGATTCCATCCATGCGCCAAACATCGCAAGGTTCTCGCGCAGATCCTCAAGACCGAAACGACCGCCAAGGGCTGCGCCAGCAACAAGGATCACAGCCAAAAGGACCAGTGCAATCAGCGTTTTGCGGTTCATCGTACCTCTCCCCGTCCGGCAGTTGGCCTTTGAAGCGCATGATCTTCATTGCGGACTGGCATGGATTTTCCTCTGGCTTTTTTGCTCATGCCCGTTCGTCGGCCATGGTCTGCGCTTTATTACAGACAAGAGATCGTGAGAACCGCGTGATGAAGCGGCGGTCGATCCAGTCCTTCCATGTCCAGACCCAGCGACCCTCGACATGGAACCAGCCCCATGAGGCCACGGCATATTTCTCGCCGCAGGCCAGAAGATAGAGCACATGGTTGCGCGGCTCATAAGCCTTCAGCGGCTGATCGATAACCCCGAGAGCCACCAGAAGATTATGGGCGAGGACCGGGCCGGCGCGCACGGCATGAACGCCGGATTTCTGGATGCGGGGATCAGAGCGCCCTGAGATGTCACCGGCAGCAAAGATATCGACATGCGAGACGCTTTGATGGGTGGGGCCAACCTTGATGAAGCCCGCATCATCCAGTGACAGCCCCGATGTCCAGGTCAGTTCCGGCGAACGCGCACCCGTTGCGGCGATGACCACATCCGCCGTGATTTCCCGACCGTCATCGAGCATGACACCTCTCGCACTGCCTTCGGCACGATGCGGCAGAACCTCGATCGACAGTCTTTCGAGATTGTTGCGTACACGCCGGTGTACGCCTGCGACATGGCCCTTCAGGTAACCGTTCTTCCCCGTCACCAGCGAGACCGAGAGTTCGGCCACCTTGTCCTTCAGGGCATGTTGGGCTGCCATGGCGAGCTCGACGCCGGCCGCACCACCACCGACCACGACGAGACGCAGCCGACCGGCTTGCACGGCTCTCTCTACCGCAGCATGCCACTCCTCCTGGAAGCGCTCCAGTGGTTTGACCGGCAGCAAAAGGTCTCCGCAGGCTTTGAGACTGTCTTTCTCCGTCTCGCTGCCGATATCGAAAGAGAGCACATCCGCCGTGATCTCGGCACCGGACGACAGCCGGACCATCTTTCTGTCCGCATCGATGGCCACGACCCGATCAGCGATGAACTGCGCGCCTGCGGCTTCAGCGAGTGCTTGAACGTTCAGGCGGATATCCCCGGTCGCGTAATGGCCAGCCAGCCAGCCCGGCAGCATGCCCGAATAATACTGAAACACATCCGGCGAAATCACCGTCACCTTCGGGCGCATGTGGGGAAGGTTCGCAAGGCGCTCCAGTACGAAGAGATGGGCGTGGCCAGCGCCGACCAGCAGGAGATGCTTCTCGGTCGCGGCGCTCAAGCCCAGTCCCCGGCCCAGTCTCCGCCCCAGTCCCTGCCCCCGCGCGACGATTTCAGCACGTTTTCCAACCTAACCCCCTCAAGGATCGCCGTTTACCGCAATCCGCTTGTTGCATTGATAGCGATCCATCGATCCGGTCGCAAACTCTGCCCCGATCCAACTGCTGTCAAACCTTGAATGGCTGTCCGCCTTCACGATCAGGAGAGGAGCGACCGACATCAACGATTTAACCCGCAAGCGCGAACTGTCGATGGTGGAACAAAGTCTATCCTGGCCCGTTGGCGCAAGGCATGGCAGAGGCACATTTCACCAGAGGGACAGGGACGCGCAAGACATGTCGCGCTCCGGCAGGCTTCAATCGACATCGCATCTGTGATGAGTCGAGCCGATGATCGCTGGGCTTAAGTTCCTGCATGTGGCCGCGATTGCGCTTTGGGCAGCCGGCGTGATCGGTCTCCCAGGGCTTTATGTCCAGCGCGCCAGCGTGCGCGACAAGCAGGCCCTCTACAGGCTGCAGAAAAGCGTCCGCTTCGCTTATGTCACCATCGTCTCGCCCGCCGCTTTTACAGCGGTGGCAAGCGGGATCGCGCTGAGCTTTGCACAGGACGTCTTTTCCGGCTGGTTCTCGATGAAGCTCGCTTTCGTGGCGGTGCTCGCCATGCTGCATGTGCTGACCGGCCTCGTCATCATCCGCCTGTTCAACGAGGGCGAGGTCTATCCCGTCTGGCGCTTCGTGCTGGTGACGATCATCTCGGTCTTCGTCGTGATCGCCATCCTGACCCTTGTGCTTGCCAAGCCCGACATCCCGCTTGTCCTGCCTGAGATCCTGTCGGAGCCCGGCGGATTGAAGCGGATCATCTCCGATCTCAGTCCTTGGACGATACCATGAGGCCAATGCCATGATCGAAGATCAGTTTGCCGCCATGCCAACCCGCCACGCCGGTCAGAACCGCTGCCAGGCAGGAGAGAAGCATTCCATGCGGCAGGACGGCCTCTTCCGGACCGATGCCGATCCGCAAGCCCCAATTGGCGCCGGCCACGGAAATCAGCATGATGGCCGCGATCGCATGGGCCCAACTCGCCACCCGCGCCCGGATGCCGGCAACGAGCAGCAGTTCGAACGTGCCGACGACCCCTGCCGCAAGACCGGCAAAGAAGGCAACGCCCGAGGTCCAGAGGCCGACGCGCAGCCAGAAAGAGTCCGCCGTCCACCAATAGAAGACATCGACCGCCAGCGTTCCGAATACAAGGGCGATCGGGAAATGCACGCTCATCGCATGAAGCGGATGACCGGCCACGGCAATCGCCGAAGTCTTGTCCTTCTCCTCCAGTTTCTCGATCACCGGATTGGGTTCGCTTTGGGCGTCTGCCATGGCCTGTCTCCTTTTTGCAGGCTAATCGCGCTCAACGCAGTGCGGTTCCATCGCCGGTTCTCTTTTGCCGTGACTGCCTTTCCCCTGCTGCTTCTCACCGGCTGCAGCGGCGATCTTTCGGCGCTTGACCCGCAGGGGCCGTTTTCGGCAGCGATCGCCAGGCTGTGGTGGGTGATGCTGGCCGGCGCAGCGGCGATCTTCCTGCTGGTGATGGTGCTTTTCGGTCTTGCGCTGTTTCGGCCCCGATTGCTGAACGGCATCTCCCCCCGGACGCTGACGGTCGGCGGCGGTCTGTTCTTTCCGCTGCCCGTCCTTTTCCTGCTCGTTCTCTACAGCGCCATGGAAGGCGAGGTGCTGATCGGCAACAGCGAGGCCGGCGAAGAGCCGATCCGGGTGACCGCCGAGGGGCAGATGTGGCAATGGCGCTTCCATTATCCGGACCCGGACAGCGGCGTGACCAGCCTCAATGTGCTTCACATCCCGGTCGGTCGCGTGGTCGAGGTCACGACGCTGAGCCGCGATGTCATTCACAGCTTCTGGGTTCCCCGCCTGGGCGGCAAGCTCGATGCGACCCCTGGCCATTCGCCGTCCATCAACATCCAGGCCGACCAGACCGGCACCTACGGCGGAGTCTGCGCCGAATACTGCGGCACCGGCCATAGCGGCATGTCTTTTGTCGTCGAAGCACACGAGCCGGACGCATGGCGTGCCGTCATCGAAGATCTTTCCAACGCAGGGGCTGGCTCATGAACATGACACCACCCTCACCCATTCGCCTGCACAAGCAGCTGGAGCGCATCTGGGGTGCCGGTCGCGGCATTGACCGGCTTGCCGCCGTCAATCACACGACCATCGGCAAGCGCTTCATGGCGACCGCGCTCGTCTTCTTTGCCATCGGCGGATTGCTTGCTATGCTGATCCGCACGCAGCTTGCCTCGTCAAACAGCGCCTTCATGGGGCCCGAGCTCTATGCCCAGGTCTTCACCATGCATGGCGTCATCATGATGTTCCTGTTCTCCATCCCCTTTTTCGAGGGCTTGGCCATCTATCTCCTGCCGAAGATGCTCGGGGCCCGCGACCTCGCCTTCCCGCGCATGTCGGCCTATGGCTACTGGTGTTATCTTTTCGGCGGCAGCTTCCTGATCCTGTCGCTGGTCCTCGGCATTGCGCCGAATGGCGGCTGGTTCATGTATCCGCCGCTGACTTCCGGCACCTATACGCCGGATCTGAGCGCCGATGTCTGGCTGCTCGGCATCACCTTTGTCGAGATCTCGGCACTGTCGGCCGCCGTCGAGCTTGCCGTCAGCATCCTGAAGGTCCGCGCCCCCGGCATGTCGCTCACCCGCATGCCGATCTTTGCCTGGTATATACTGGTCGTCGCCTTCATGATGCTGATCGGCTTTCCGCCGCTCATCCTCGGCTCGATCCTGCTGGAATTCGAGCGGGCCTTTGATCTGCCCTTCTTCGATCCGCTGCGCGGTGGCGACCCGCTTCTGTGGCAGCACCTCTTCTGGCTCTTCGGCCATCCGGAGGTCTATATCATCTTCCTGCCGGCAGCGGGCGCGCTCTCGACGCTCATCCCGACCATGGCGCAGCGCCCGCTCGACAATTACGGCCTGATCGTCGTTGCCCTCATTGCCATGGGCTTCATCTCCTTCGGGCTCTGGGTGCATCACATGTATACGGTCGGCATTCCGCATGTGGCGGTGTCGTTCTTTTCTGCGGCGAGCGCACTGGTTGCCGTGCCGACCGGCATCCAGATCTTTGCCTGGATTAGCACGCTTGCCCATGGCCGGCCTCGGCTCACCGTGCCGATGCTGCATGTCTTCGGCTTCTTCTTCGTCTTCGTGCTCGGCGGACTCACCGGCGTCATGCTTGCCATGGTGCCCTTCGACTGGCAGGCCCATGACAGCCATTTCGTCGTCGCCCACCTGCATTACGTCCTGGTCGGCGGCTTCATCTTCCCGATGATGGCGGCCGTCTATTACTGGTTGCCGCATATCGTCGGAAAGCAGCCGATCCAGCATCTGTCCAAGGCCGCCTTCTGGCTGATCTTCATCGGCTTCAACACGACCTTCTTCACCATGCATCTGACAGGCCTTCGCGGGATGCCGCGCCGCGTGCATGCCTATCCGGAGAATGTCGGCTGGGAATTGCTGAACCTCGTTTCCTCGGTCGGCGGTTTCGTCATGACCATCGGCTTCGCGCTCCTCGCCATCGACCTCTTTCTCCTCATCCGCTTCGGCAAGAGGTTCCGCCGCGATCCCTGGGAGGCGGGAACGCTGGAATGGGCAACGCCCACGCCGGCCCCCGCCTATAACTTCGCCTCCATCCCCTTCATCGACCGGCGCGCCGACCGTCTGAAGCCGCGCGAACTCGGGCCAAAGCTTGCACGGGGCGACGGCTATCTGGGCTTTGTCCGCCACGAGCGCATGGAAACGCTGGCCGTCGACATTGTCAGCGGGCGGGTCGAGCAGATCGTCATCCTGCCGCCACGCAGCTTCCTGCCGCTGATCACGGCGATTGCCACAGCCGGCTTCTTTGCCGCCTTCCTGTTCAAGCTCTATGCCTTCACGCCGCTGTTTCTCATCATCATTGCCGGCCTCTTCTTCCTCTGGTCGCGGCAGAACGAGGTGAGGGAGGATGAGGGGCCGCTCGATATCGGGCGGGGTGAGGCCGTGCCGACCCATTTCGAGAGCCTGAAAGCACCATCGCATCTCGCCATGATCTTCGTGCTTGCGGCCAATGCCACGCTTTATGCATCGCTCGTCTTCGGCAGTTTCTTTCTCTGGCTGTCTGCTCCCAACTGGCCGCCGCCCAATCTTGCGAGCCAGGGCCATGTCCTGCCGCTGGTGGTCAGCCTAGGTCTGGCGCTGGCTGCCGTCGCCGCAAGATTTGCGCAGCGGGGTCAAGGCCTCACATGGCTTGCGATCGCTCTTGCCGGGCTTGGCCATCTGGCCGCCATCGGCGGTTTCGCCCTGCTGATGATGACGGTCGCTGCCCAGCCGACCAGCCATTCCGGGATTGCCGCCATCTTCGTGATCTATGGCTATGCCGCGCTTCACTCCACCATGGGACTTGTCTTCGTCCTGCATGGGCTGATGCGATTGCTCTCCGGCGCGGTCTCGCAAAAACGCAACCTCGACCTCAGGATCGCCCGGCTCTGGCATGATTATACGGCGATCGTCGGTGTTATCGCCCTTGGCTTTGTCCCGGTGCTCAAAGCTCTCATTGCGATCGGAGGACAGCCATGAGGCATATCCCGATCCTTTTGACCACCATCGGCTTCGTGCTCTGGTCCGCCGCCTTCCTCGCCATCTACGGGCTGCAGGCAACCGGCTGTCATCTCGGCTGGCAGGTGATGCCACTCTTCGGCACTTCGTTTCTGAGGATCGCGCTGATCGCGCTTCTGATGCTTTCAGTCGTCGCGACGCTGTTCGTCCGGCGCCTGCCGCCGCCAGACAGTCCTCCCCGCTCCCCGCAAACCAGCTTGCCGCTTGGTCTTCGTCCGGGCACGCTTGTCCGGATCACACTTGCCGCCGTCATGGTGATCACCTTTCACGGCGTTTTCTGGCTGAAACTCTGCTGAAATCAGGCAAGCCAGATCGAGATCAGGGCTGCTTCAGGGGTCTGGCGACCGCCATTTTCGATGCCGGTTGCCCAAAGCCCGGCACCGGCGGCATAGGTTCCCGGTTCAAGGCCACCCCTCTCGCACTGGCTGACGGCCCTCACCCGCTTGCCGGCGCGGACAGCCTCTTCTAGAGCCTTTAGAACCACCGGATCGGACATGGCCGTGCCCGAGCCGAAGACCCGCAGAACGGCGCCGTCGAGGCACGATAGGGCAAGCCTCAGAAACTCGGCGGAAATACCCGGAGACAGTGTCAGGATGGCAAACCGCCTGTCGTCGAACACAGGTCGCGCCGACGGTTCCAAGTGATCCTGCGGCACGGAACGGAACGCATCCTCAGCCTCGCTGTCACGCTTGATGAGACCGGCAGCGGGCATCATTTTCCCGGCAAAGGCCAGCGCCACGCCGGGCTCATTCGACAAGGCAGCATCAATCGCCAGCTGAAGATTGCCCTCCGCATCCGCCCCATGACCGAGCGGCTTCATCGATCCACAAAGCACGACGCAACGTCCCTCGCCCGCCAGCGCCTGGGAAAGGGCTGCCCCCGTAAAGGACATGGTGTCGGTGCCATGGGTGATGATGACCGGCAGGCCTTCATGGCTGCGGATCACCTCCAGCATGCGGTTCCAATGACCGGGCCCGACATCGGCACTATCGAGCAGCGGATCGAAGACATGGCTGAAAAGCGCGACATCGGTCGGCAGACGCTCCCCCAGCGCCTGTTCGACCAGACCCGCCTTCGGCGCCAAACCTGCGCCCGTCTCCGCCATGCCGATCGTCCCGCCGGTATGGATCAACAACAGCTTCATGCCCATGCCTCACCCTCATCACTTCGCCGCGCTGTCATAGGGGAGAGGAGATGCGAGTTCAATCGTATGGGGGCAGGCACAGCTCCGGAGGCACTTTTTCCCGCGCCGGTGCAGCCCGATTATGAAAAATCGCGATCTCGGCCCGATAAGGGCTCAAGTCGCAGGTTTTTCCGGTGAGGCGGTTGGTGAGGTGGGCGAGGAGCCTTTATGGCCGCGCCGGAGACGGTAGATGAACTCTCTTCTCATTCAGTAATATCTGCCGCATAATCCGATCGTCAAAATGAGGCGAACGCAGGGCTATGACACCGACATCACGCAAACAGGGCAATGACAGCATCACGGTCGAGGAACGTCTTCTGCAGGAAGCGCGTGATCTGAAACTTGACCTGTCTCGGGCAGCGGCCGACGGCATAGCGCGGGCGGTAAAGGCCGAGAAGGAGCGTCTGTGGAAGACCGAGAATGCCGAAGCGATCAAGGCGTCCAATGATTATGTCGCCAAACACGGTCTACCGCTTGCCCAGTACCGGAAGTTCTGATGGCTCAATTCCGTGTCTATCGTATCGCCCCTGACAACGGGCTGGCGGTTGACCTGCAGAACGACTTGTTCGATGGCCTGTCGACGCGGGTCATGGCACCGCTGGCTCCGGTTCAAGACGTAACCAAGCTTGTGCCGCGCCTCAATCCGCGTTTCGAGATCGATGGCATGGTCTTTGCGATGATGACACAGTTCATTGCAACCGTGCCTGTGCCAGACATCGGCCCCACAGTTATCGATCTTTCAGCGCGCGCCGATGAGATCACCGCTGCGACCGATTTCCTGTTCCAGGGTTTTTGACAACCGTTGGCGGACGCCGTAGCTGATCATCACTTGGAGCAAGGCCGGAAATCGATCCGGTGAATCGATTTCAGCGAACGGAGGCCTGAGCGCGACGCCGCGCGAAGGCGATGAGAGGCATGCTGGCACGACCCACCTCCCCCCAAGCGGGGGAGGACGGAAAATCGAAGGCTTGAGGTCCGCGCAAGCCGCCTAAACTTCAGATTTTCCAGGAGAGGGGCACGGTTATGCTGGCAATCACCTCACCGAGCCCCCCTCTTGCGAAATCTGAGGTTTGGCCCTGAGCGGGCCAATTCCTCGATTTCGCTTTCTCCCCCGCCAAGGGGGAGATGGGTCGTCGCGCCTTCGGCCTTTGCCCCGCATCTGCCCTTCGGGTACCTTCCCTCTCCCCTGGAGGGAGAGGCTTCGGAGCGTTGGCCAGAGGCCAGAAATCGATCCTGTGAATCGATTTCAGCGAACGGAGGCCTGAGCGCGACGCCGCGCGAAGGCGATGAGAAGGCTTAGCCCGATCAGGGCTAAACTTCTGATTTTGTTGGTGAGGGGGTCGGTCAGGCGGGCAGGAATCTTCCCCTCACTGGGAATTTCTATCACTTAGCCAGAGGCTAAGATGCTGAAATTCCATTCTCTCCCTCCAGGGGAGAGAAAAGACCTTCATCACACTTTCGTGATCAAATTGCGCGCCGTCCTCAATTCCCCTCAATCCCTGCGGGTGAATGGGCCCGTTTCGCCTTCGCTTGGGGGATGACCATTCCAAATTCCCCAATCTTTCCAATCACCATACCCCATTTTCATCCCCCTCCGTTTTCTCTGCCTCATACTCGTGCCGTTCCGCCCTCGGATACACCGGACATTGCGAAGTCCGGCGAGGCGGGGCCGGTGCCGGGGTGGAGGGCTGTCGCAGGTCCAAGGCAACGGCGTCGCAACGGTCTCCCTCCCTTCGCCAGGAAGAAGGGACAACCGGCCCGGATGCCGGTTCCTGATCTTCCTGCCTGATCAGAAGGGGCGTGCCTGGGAGGCACACAAGGAGGCGTCCGGCGCCAATGCCGGATGAAAAGACGGCGGGGAGCTCTGAAGATCCGACAAGGATCAAAGGGACATCCCCGGGAATGAGGGTCCGGCCGGGGGTGCACATCCGGCGGGAACCTCCCGGGCCAACCGGCCAGGCTCTTGACCTGTCTCACAAGGACAGGCGGGACCCGACCCTCAAGCCCGGACGACGGAGGATCGCCAATGATCGTCCCGTCACCGCCGCCTCTGCAGCGAGACACTGCGATGGCAAAGACACCGAACAGGGCGCCGGAGGGAGCCACATAAACTACTTAGATAGGTTGCTTCTGGCGCCCTGTCCGAGACGAAAGACAAAGGCCGACATGGCCGCAACCGGAGGGCCAAACCCGACCGGACATTGGCCATGGTTTTTTGACAATTGGAGATTGGAAGGGCCAAAAAATTGGAAGATTTGCAAAAAAGAGGGAACAAATTTTCTTCCTATGCATTTACAGTGGTCCTGCGTCAGGAATTCGGTCACTGCCGTTCCTGACGTTTTGTTTTGAAACTGGAGGTTTTGGCCAAGTTCATGTGTGGCATTTGTGGTGAAGTCAGGTTCGACGGGCAGCCGTCGTCGGTGTCAATTGTTTCGCGAATGGCGGATGTCTTATCGCCCAGGGGGCCGGATGGTTCCGGTGTCATCGTTCGCGGGAATGTCGGATTGGGACACCGGCGACTGAGAATTCTCGATCTTTCCGACAAGTCGCAGCAGCCGATGCTGGACCCGGATCTCGGCCTCTCCATCGTCTTCAATGGCTGCATCTATAACTTCCGGGAACTGCGTCAGGAACTTGAAGACAAGGGCTATCGCTTCTTCTCCGATGGCGACACCGAGGTCATCGTCAAGGCCTGGCATGCCTGGGGCGAGGAGAGCATCTCGCGCCTGCATGGCATGTTTGCCTTTGTCATTCACGAGCGCGACAGCGGTCGGGTCATCATGGTGCGGGATCGCTTCGGCATCAAGCCGCTCTATCTTGCCGACGTGGACGGCAGCCTGCGCTTTGCCTCGACGCTTCCGGCACTCGGGCAGTCCGGCGGGATCGACACGACGATCGACCGGGCAGCCCTTCACCACTACATGAGCTTTCATGCTGTCGTGCCGCCGCCGCGCACCATCTACGAAGGTGTTCGCAAGCTGCCGCCGGCGACGATCCGTGTCTATGAGGCCGATGGCACCTTCCGGGATCGCCGCTATTGGGATCCGGCCTATCAGCGGCTGGAAGCCGATCAGGGCACTTCGCTCGAGGAATGGCAGGACCGGCTTCTTGATGCGCTTCGGCTTGCGGTCAAGCGGCGGATGATCGCCGATGTGCCGGTGGGCGTGCTCCTTTCGGGCGGCGTCGATTCCAGCCTGATCGTCGGACTGCTGGCCGAAGCGGGTCAAACGGATCTGATGAGCTTTTCCGTCGGCTTCGAGGAAGCCAATGGCGAGAAGGGCGACGAATTCGTCTATTCCGACCTGATCGCCAAGCATTTCGGGACCGACCATCACAAGATCTTCGTGCCGTCAGACCAGTTGATGAGTGCACTGCCCGGAACGATTTCGGCCATGTCGGAGCCGATGGTTTCCTATGACAATGTCGGCTTCTACCTCCTCTCCAAGGAGGTGTCGAAACATATCAAGGTGGTGCAATCCGGCCAGGGTGCCGACGAAGTCTTTGGCGGGTATCACTGGTATCCGCCGCTGATGGGTTCCAATGATGTGGTCGGCGATTATGCCCGAGGTTTCCGTGACCGGTCGCATGAGGTGCTGTCGAAGCAGCTTGATCCGCGCTGGCTTGCGGATGAGGATGTCAGCCTTGAACTGCTCAAGCATCACCTGACCCGGGCGGGTGCGGACACGCCGGTCGACCAGGCGCTGCGTCTCGACAGCAATGTCATGCTGGTCGACGATCCGGTAAAACGCGTCGACAACATGACCATGGCCTGGGGGCTGGAGGCGCGGGTCCCTTTCCTTGACCATGAACTGGTGGAACTTGCCGCCCGTATCCCGCCGGAACTCAAGCTCAAGGATGGCGGCAAGGGCATCCTGAAGGACGTTGCGCGCAAGGTAATCCCGAGCGAAGTGATCGACCGGAAGAAGGGCTACTTCCCGGTACCTCAGCTCAAATACATTGCCGGCCCCTATCTCGACATGCTGCGCGACACACTGACCTCACAAAAGGCCCGCGAGCGCGGTCTGTTCAACCACGCCTATCTGGATGAGCTCTTTGCCAATCCGTCCGACCACATCACGCCGCTTCGGGGATCTGAACTCTGGCAGGTCGGTCTCCTGGAAATGTGGCTGCAGACCCAGGAGGTGTGAGATGACGAAGGGGGCCAAGTCACCGGTGTTGCGCAAAGCCGTCCGCAAGGCGAATGCAGTCTCCCATCGCCTGCGGCGACTGCATACGCAGACTTATCCCGACCCGTCAGGGGAGCGCGGCGCAAGCGAACCGGCAAGCAATGTCGTCCTGGATTGTGGCTGGGGGCGGCTCCTCTTCTCCCAGACCTTCGAGAGCAACGAGGCCTTGGTGGCGGAGCTTCTGAAAGAGGCGCCATCGAGCCGTGACATTGCCTTTTACGTCCGTGATCCGCATGTCCTCCTGTCGCTTGGGCCCCAGGACATCTTCCTCGATCCGTCGCACACGTTTCGGCTGGATCTTGCGACCTACAGGCCGGGCGGGCGGCGAACGCGGGGCATCACCATCCGGCGGCTTGCCTCGGAAGAAGATGCCAACGGGATCAACCGGGTCTATGCCGCCTGCGGCATGGTTCAGGTGCGCTCGGACTTCTTCTCCTCCGAGCGCGACAACCGGGCACTCACCTATTTCGTCGCGCAGGACGACGCGACAGGCGAAATCATCGGAACCGTCACCGGGATCGATCACCAGCGGCTGTTTGACGATCCCGAACGAGGCGCCTCGCTCTGGTGCCTCGCGGTGCATCCGCAGGCGCGCCAGCCCGGGATCGGCGAGCGGTTGTTGCGCAAGCTCGCCGAACATTTCCATGCCCGCGGCCTTGCCTATGTCGACCTCTCGGTCATGCATGACAATGCAGCAGCCATCGTCCTTTACGAAAAGCTGAACTTCCGTCGCGTGCCCTTCTTTGCGGTGAAGCGCAAGAATGCGATCAACGAGAAGTTCTTCGCCATGCCGCACAAATCCTATGAGCTTCTCAATCCCTATGCACGGCTGCTCGTCGACGAGGCGACGCGGCGCGGCATTCATGTCGAGATCACCGATGCAGAAGGTGGCTTCTTCCGGCTCTCCCATGGTGGACGCTCGATCCATTGCCGGGAGAGCCTGACGGATCTGACCTCGGGTGTCGCCATGTCGATCTGCGATGACAAGGCCGTGACGCGGCGCATGGTGGAGGAGGCCGGCGTGAAGGTCCCGGCCCAGATCAGCGTCGATGACGATGTGGCGGCGCGTGCCGATTTCCTGAAAACCCATCACAAGCTGGTGGTAAAGCCCGCGCGTGGCGAACAGGGGCGCGGGATTTCGATCGGGGTCAGCACACCCGACCAGCTTGACCAGGCGATTGCCGCGGCAAGGACGGTTTGCGACCGCGTGCTGCTTGAGGCCTGCTTCGAGGGGCAGGATCTGCGGCTCGTCATCATCGACTACAAGCTGGTGGCGGCAGCCATCCGCAGACCGCCGCATGTGGTGGGCGATGGCCAGTCGACAATTGCCACCCTGATTGAGATGCAGTCGCGACGGCGCGCGGCGGCAACGGGCGGCGAGAGCCGGATTCCCGTCGATCAGGAGGTGGAACGCTGCCTTGCCGATCAGGGGCTAAGCCTTGATGATGTGCTGGAAGCCGGTCGCGAGATCATGGTGCGGCGGGCGGCAAATCTTCACACCGGCGGTTCGATCCACGACGTGACGGAACAGGTGCATCCGGATCTGGTCGAGGCAGCCATCGCAGCGGCGCGGACGATCCGCATACCCGTGGTGGGCATCGATCTCATGGTCAAAGACCCGGCGCAGCCGGACTATGTCTTCATCGAAGCGAATGAAAGACCGGGGCTCGCCAACCACGAACCCCAGCCCACGGCCGAGCGTTTCATCGACCTCCTGTTTCCCGGCGCCAAGCGGCTTGCGGCAGGATGACGCCCGGAGATGTCAGCGACGGTCGCGGAGATTGCAGCCGGGCCGATAATAGCCCATAAGTCTCGCCACATGTGAACCTTGGACGGTGGCAAGCAAGATGCAGGGTGAGGACAAGACGACAGGGACAGCGCCACGGTGGCTGGGGCTTGCTTCGGCGAGGCGCTCGGCGCTGATCACACCGATTTCCGCTGCCCGCTGGCTCCTTGTCCTCGTTTTTGCGGCGGCGATCTACTTCTTCCATGGCTTCGTCGTGCCGGTTCTAGCGGCGCTGGTGATCGGCTTTGCGAGTTGGCCGCTTTACCGGCGGCTGCTGACGCAGATCAACGGCAACACGACCATCGGCGCGACGCTGGCGCTCATCTTCATCCTCGCGTTTCTGATCACGCCCATTGGAATCGCCATCGCCTATGCAATCGAGGAAGTCCGCCTCTGGGTCGGCTGGGCGATCGAGGTCAATCGCGTTGGCGCCGATGTACCTGACTGGATTGCCGCCCTTCCGGGTGTCGGCAACTGGCTGGCTGAGCGCTGGGCACGCTATATCGGAGAACCCGGCGCGCTGGGCGAACTGATCCAGATCATCAGCGGCGCCAATATCGGCAATATCTACCGGGCCGTCATCGCGGCGGGCGATGGTGCGTTCCAACTGGTTCTCAGCCTCCTGTTCATGCTGATCGCGCTGTTCTTCGTCTATCGCGACGGCGCAAAGTTTTCGCGCCAACTCGACCTGCTCGGCGAACGTATTCTACCGGACCGATGGGCCCGGATTTCCCGCATCGTGCCCGCCACGATCAGCTCGACCGTGACCGGCATGACGCTGATCGCAATCGCTGAAGGCATCATTCTCGGCATCGCCTATTGGCTGGCCGGTGTACCCTCACCGGTAACGCTCGGGGTCATCACCGGCTTCATGGCGCTCATACCGGGTGGGGCTCCTCTGTCCTTTACCCTGGTGTCGATCTATCTCGTCGCCAGTGGCTCGGTGGTCGAGGGGGTGGCGCTCTTCCTCTGGGGATCGATCGAGCTCTTCATCGTCGACAAGACCGTGAGACCGAAACTGATTGGCGGTCCCATCCAGCTGCCCTTCCTGCCGACATTCTTCGGCCTCGTCGGCGGCGTCAAAACGATGGGCCTGCTCGGGCTCTTCATCGGCCCGGTGCTGATGGCACTGATGGTTTCCATCTGGCGCGAGTGGATCCGCGAAATCGAACTGATGGAGCCAGGGGAGGTCATGGCCGAAAGCCGGTTGGCTGACGACGATTACGAAGACGAAGCAAGACTGGTGGGACGTGCACCACCGGCCTCCATGATCGTGAGTGACCGACAGGGCGAACGATCTTGACGCCTCCGGGTCAGGATCACTCGTTCTTTATGCGGTTTGCCTGAACGAGCAGCAGCGCAAAGACCGCCGCCAGCGCGAACCACGTGAAGGCATAGCCGAGATGCCTGTTTGAAAAGGCAACGATCGTCAGACCCGGTACGGGCAAAGTCTCGCCTGCCTGCCGGCCCGGTTCCGCTTCGACATCGATGAAATAGGGTGCAACTGGCGCAATATCCGCAGCGCCTGCCATCGCCGCCGTGTCACGGGAGAACCAGCGATTGGCTTGCGGATCATTGTCCCGCAGGAAGGCACCGCCGGGCTGTGTCAACCGCAGGAGACCGGTGACCTCCTGCCGGTCGAGGGGTATCGGACGGTCCTCCGGGGCCTGCCGGTCGTCAGGCACAAAGCCGCGATTGATGAAGAGGCGCCAGCCGTCATCGGTTTCAAACGGGCTGAGGACCCAGAAACCTGGACCGCGGGCTGTCACCGCCTTGACCAGGAAATCGCCCGTGGGCAGATAGCGACCGCTCACCGTGATGCGCCGGTATTCGGCGGTGTCGAAACTGAGCCGCTCCCAGTCTTGTGGGCCGGGGGCGTTGACCGGTACGGCAGCGAGGCCCGCCTCGACGCGCTCGATCAGCGCCGTCTTCCATGCAAGCCTTTGCAGCTGCCAGACGCCCAGTCCCAGCAGCAGCAGGATGATAAGCATGCCGGGCCCGAGCAACCACCACTTCGGTGCGAATTTGGACACGGCATGCTCCGTTCTTCACTCAGGACCCGAAGCCCTGGAAGCTTTCATGATCCATTTGCGGCATCATGTTGGTGTTCAGATTGTACATGACCCAGAGCGAGCCCGAAATCATGATCACGACGACGATGATGGTGAAGATCATCGACAACATGGTCCAGCCCTCGTCGGAGCGGCTGTTCATGTGGAGAAAATAGACCATGTGCACGAGGACCTGCACAACCGCGAAACCAACGACGACAATCGCCGTCAGGACACGGTTTTCAAAGCCGCCGGACATCACGATGGCAAAAGGAATGGCCGTGAGGATGGCAGCCAGCACGAAACCGGTCAGATAGGACCGGTAACTGCCATGGTCATGATTGGTGTTGTCGTGACCGGCATCATGACCTGCGGCATGGTGACCATGTGGCTGAATGGAGTGTTGCGACATCAGATCATCCCCAGGAGATAGACGAAGGTGAAGACACCGATCCAGATCACGTCGAGGAAGTGCCAGAACATGCTGAGGCATTCCATGCGACGGGCATTGGCCGGAATGAGGCCTTTCTGATTGATCTGGACCATCATTGTCACGAGCCAGATGCAGCCGAACAGGACGTGCAGGCCGTGCGTGCCGACCAGTGCAAAGAAGGAAGACAGGAATGCAGAGCGTTGCGGGCCGGCACCGAGTTCGATCAGGTGATGAAACTCGTAGATTTCCAGGGCAAGGAAGGCGAGGCCGAGAACCAGTGTCACCCCCAGCCATAGCTGCATGCGGGCCTGCCGACCCTCATACATGGCCAGCATGGCGAAACCGAAGGTGATGGACGAGACCAGCAGGATGCCGGTCGCAACGGCGATCAGGTTCAGATCGAACAAAACCTTCGGCCCGGGACCGGCCGCATAGCTTTGTCCCAGCACTCCGAAGACGGCGAAGAGGACTGCAAACATCAGGCAGTCGCTCATCAGGTAGATCCAGAAGCCGAGGCGCGTCGAGGCGCCTTCGGGATGGTGATGTGGCTCAGTTTTCCAATAGGAAGGCGTCGACGATGATTGTGTTTGCATAGCCATCTTCGTCAAGCTCCTTGTGTGGCCAGTTCGCGATCACGGGCTGCCTCGACCCGTTCGACCTCATCGACCGGCACATAATAATCCCGGTCATAATTGAAGGTATGGGCGATCGAAACCGCGATGATGGCCAGGAAGGACAAGGCCGCGAGCCACCAGATGTACCAGACAAGCGCGAAGCCGCAGACCACCGAGAGGGCAGAAAGGATGACGCCCGTGCCGGTGTATTTCGGCATATGGATCGGCACATAGGGAGCCTTGGGCCGCGTCTGGCCCGCCTGCTTCATATCGTGCCAGGCATCCAGGTCGTGGACCACCGGCGTGAAGGCGAAGTTATAGGCGGGCGGCGGAGACGAGGTTGCCCATTCGAGGGTGCGACCGTCCCAGGGATCGCCGGTCACATCCATATTGTCCTTCCGATTCCAGATCGAGACGGCGATCTGAATGAAGAAGGCAGCAATACCGATGGCGATCAGCACGGCGCCGAGCGCAGCAAGTATGAACCAGATCCTGAGATCAGGATCATCGAAGACGCGCATGCGGCGGGTCACACCCATCAGACCCAGAACATAGAGCGGCATGAAGGCAAGCCAGAAGCCGCTGACCCAGGCCCAGAAGGACACCTTGCCCCAGAAGACGTTCAGGTGGAAGCCGAAGGCTTTCGGCCACCAGTAGACGATCGCGGCGAAGCAACCGAAAAGAACGCCGCCGATGATGACATTGTGGAAATGCGCCACCAGGAAGAGAGAATTGTGCAGAACGAAATCTGCCGGCGGCACGGCAAGCAGAACACCAGTCATGCCACCGATTGTAAAGGTCAGCATGAAGGCGATGGTCCACATCATCGGCAGATCAAGGCGCACCCTTCCCTGATACATGGTGAAGAGCCAGTTGAATATCTTGGCCCCTGTCGGGACGGAGATGATCATCGTCGTGATGCCGAAGAAGGCGTTGACCGAGGCACCCGATCCCATGGTGAAGAAGTGGTGCAGCCAGACGACATAGCTCAGGATGGTGATGCAGACCGTTGCATAGACCATGGAGCTGTAGCCGAAGAGGCGCTTGCCCGAGAAAGTCGAGGTGATTTCCGAGAAGACGCCGAAAAGCGGCAGGATGAGGATATAGACCTCCGGATGACCCCAGATCCAGATGAGGTTGATATAGAGCATGGCGTTGCCGCCAAGGTCGTTCGTGAAGAAGTTGGTTCCCACGTAACGATCCAGCGTCAGGAGGATCAGCGTCATCGTCAGAACCGGGAAGGAGGCGACGATGAGGACGTTGGTGCAAAGCGACGTCCAGGTGAAGACAGGCATGCGCATCAGGGTCATGCCGGGTGCACGCATCTTGATGATGGTGACCAGCAGGTTGATCCCTGACAGCGTCGTTCCGACACCGGCAATCTGCAGGCCCCAGATGTAATAGTCGACGCCGACCCATGGACTGTAGCCGATGCCTGACAGCGGCGGGAAAGCCAGCCATCCGGTTTGGGCGAATTCGCCGACGAAGAGCGATGCCATGATCAGGACAGCGCCGGCGGCCGTCATCCAGAAGGAGAAATTGTTGAGGAACGGGAAGGACACATCACGTGCCCCGATCTGCAGCGGCACGACATAGTTCATGAGGCCCGTAATGAAGGGCATCGCCACAAAGAAGATCATGATCACGCCATGGGCTGTGAAGATCTGGTCGTAGTGGTGGGCGTTGAGGTAGCCCTCCGAACCATTGAAGGCGAGCACCTGCTGAAGGCGCATCATGATGGCATCGGCAAAGCCCCGCACCAGCATGATCAGGGCCAGTATGATATACATGATGCCGATCTTCTTGTGATCGACGGAGGTCAGCCATTCCCTCCAGAGATAACCCCAGAGACGGTAATAGGTGAGTGCGCCGACAACGGCAGCGCCTCCAATCGCGACGACAACGAATGTTGCCAGCACGATCGGGTCAGTCGGGATTGCGCTCCAGTTGAGACGACCGAGAAGCAGAGTGGTTGAATGGTCTATCGTGGCCATGCCCGTTATCCTGTCAAAGTTGCGGCGCGCTGCCAGAAGACGGTTGTACAAGGGTGATGTAGCGATCAGGCTGACCGCCGAAGGGCTCCACCGGCTGCGGCATGCCATGGCCGCGAAGCGGGCCCGATACGACCGCTGTCGCATTGGCGGAAGCAGGTTTTGCCGCCAGCATCTGCTCCAGCTCTTCAGTCGAGCAGAAGCCCAGCACCTTGAACGGCTCCCAGCCAAAGACCGGTTCGCGGGTCCCGCGACGCTCGTATTTGTCATAGATGAGCGCGCTCATGTTGACTGTGCCGGCAAGCCCCGTGCCACCCTGCGCATCAAGCATCATCATTTCTGCCATGCAGATCTTGCCTTCCTCGACGCACATGTTGACGACGCGGGCGAACAGAAGCGGCTCGACGCTTGCAAAGGTCTCGGGCTTGACGTTTTCACTTGGACGCTCGAGCTCAAGATAGGCCGCGCGATCAAGCGCCCGATTGCCGGCCCGGGCTTCTGCGACCCATGCGTCAAAGCCTTCTGCATCGGTCGCAACTGCCTTGAAACGCATGCCGGAGAAGCCGGCACCGGAGTAATGCGAAGCCAGCCCCTGGAACGTGCCTTCCTGGTTGAAGACCCCATGCAGGGTGGTCTGCATGCCAGGCATGGCATAGATCATGCCGGCCATATGGGGGATATAGAAGGCGTTCATCACCGAAGACGACGTCAGAGTGAACTGGATCGGCCGGTCGACCGGGACCGGAAGCTGATTGACGGCTGCGACGCCATATTGCGGATAGATGAACAGCCATTTCCAATCGAGTGCCACGACTTCGACCTGCAGCGGTTCCTGCTGTGGATCAAGCGGCCGGTCCTCGGATATGCGCGCCAGCGGCCTATAGGGATCCAGGAGGTGTGTTCCGACCCAGGTCAGGGCTCCAAGGCAGACAATGATGAGAAGCGGGATCGCCCAGATCATCAGTTCCAGCTTGGTCGAATGGGACCAGTTCGGCTTGTAGACGGCCGCGGTATTGGAGGCGCGGTAACGCCAGGCGAACCAGCAGATCATGACCATGACCGGGATGATGATGATCAGCATCAAGCCCGTGGAAATCAGCAGAAGATCACGCTTTTGGGCTGCGATATCACCGGTTGGTGCAAGGACTTCGGCCTTGCAGGCTGAAAGGAAGAGGACCGCCGCCAAGGCGGCAAACAGTTTTGGGAGGCGAAGCTTCGGCATGGCATACCCTAATGTTTCGAGAGGATCCCACGGTCGCCCCCCTCCCAGATGGCGCTCGCAGTTCCTGCCTTATCATCGTGGTAGATAGATGCCTTTCGCGCTGCAGCACATAAGACAATTTGTCACCTGTCAATTTTGCCCGCTCTCAGGCATCCCGTTAGCATCGATTATCCGTGGTCGCAGAAGCCAGGCCTCCCACTGGTTTTCTTCGACTGCTCCAGCCTATGAAAGTGATCGAGTCCCATGACGAGCACGATCAACAATTCCTCCACGGTGCCCCATTCCGGCGCGGTCGACGACGATCACCGCGTCTCGCCTTCCGATATTGCGGTCGGCGTGATCATCGGACGCACATCCGAATTCTTCGACTTCTTCGTCTTTGCCATTGCCTCGGTGATCGTGTTCCCGGCGAGGCTCTTTCCCTTTCTCGATCCCCTGACGGGTACGCTTTGGTCCTTCGTGCTGGTAGCCCTCGCATTCGTGGCGCGCCCCCTCGGGACGATGATGTTTACCTCCCTTGACCGGCGCCATGGACGCGTGACCAAGCTCACTGTTGCGCTTTTCCTGCTTGGAACATCGACCGTTGCCATGGGCCTTGTGCCGTCTTACGAGACAGCTGGCTGGTGGGCGATTGCCATGCTGGCGCTGCTGCGGCTTGGACAGGGGCTCGCCCTTGGCGGCACCTGGGACGGACTTGCGCCTCTGCTCGCAATCACCGCATCGAAGGACCAGCGCGGGTTCTATGCGATGATCCCGCAGCTCGGCGCACTCGTCGGCATGGCTGTCGCCGCCGTCCTGTTTGCCTATCTGGTCATGACACTGTCAGCCGAGGATTTCCTCGACTGGGGCTGGCGCTATCCGTTCTTCGTTGCCTTTGCGATCAATGTCGTGGCGCTTTTTGCAAGGCTCCGGATTGTCGATACGCCGGAATTCAAGGAGTTGTTTCAGGCCAACGAGCTGACACCGACAAGCCTTCGTGGAACCTTGAGGCAGGATGGCCGGACCGTGCTGCTGGGCATTTTCGTACCGCTTGCAAGCTTTGCGATGTTCCACATGGTCACGGTCTTCCCCCTGTCCTGGATCTTTCTCTATACCGATGAGACCCTTGGACGCTTTCTGCTGCTGACTGCATTCGGCGCAGGGCTGGGGCTGCTTGCGATGCTGTTTTCGGGCTGGCTGTCCGACCGGATCGGGCGCCAGAAGATCCTGATCTGGGGTGCTTGGGCCATTGCCGCGTTTGCGCTGGGCGCACCCCTGCTCCTGAACGGCGGACCGGCTGGTGTCACGGCCTATCTGATGATCGGCTTCGTCATCCTTGGCTTCAACCTCGCTCAATCGTCAGGGGCGGTGGCATCGCTATTCGACCAGCGCAATCGTTATACTGGCTCGGCTTTCGTCTCGGCGCTCGCCTGGATGTTTGGCGCTGGCTTTGCACCGCTCTCGGCATTGCTTCTATCCACCTGGTTCGGGCTTTTTGCTGCCGGGCTCTATCTCTTGTCCGGAGCCATCTGCACGCTGCTTTCTCTGGCAGTTGCACGCCAGATTGCGCTCCATCCGAAGGCGCAGGACGAGTAGCAGGTCTGGCCGGGATCGGCGGCAGGCTCCGGCTATTGCCGCCATCGTTCTGCGGAGCGAACGAGTGCCAGAGGCGTGCTGTCTCAGGTCGATCCGGTATCAAGCCGTCAAGATTCAATTCTTGCCGTCTTGAACCGGGATGATCTGGACGCTGCCGTGGCGCACGGCGCGCTCGGCTGTGATATGGTCAGCGAAGTGCTGCACCTCATTCATCGACCCCTTGAGGATGCCGACTTCGAGACAGTTCTCAGTGTCGAGATGCACATGCAGGCTGGCAATCGTCAGATCATGGTGATGATGGAACGTGTTTGTCAGGCGTCGGGCCAGATCCCGCGCGGCATGGTCATAGACATAGCTCAGCACGCCGATACAGGGCTCGTCACCCTTCGCGTTCCGGGTGGCTTCCTTCAGGCCGATGCGGACCAGATCGCGGATCGCCTCGGACCGGTTCTGGTCACCTCGCGCTGCAATCAGGTCATCAAGCTCCTGCATCAGGTCGTCATCGAGGGTGATCGTCACACGCTGCATCTCGCACTCCATTAGTATGACGTTTTTATATAGACATCATACTTTCTCAGGATTATGGTCCCACCATTTCATGGGTGCCTCCGGCACCTGCCGATTTGGATATAGGGGAAGTTTCACGATCATGGCAATTCGTCGCATCACCGTTTCGGCTATGGTCGCCCTAGCGCTGCTCTCGGGCACGGCGCTGGCTCAGCCCAAGTCGCAACTGGTGCTGGCGATCGGTGGGGAACCCGAAGGTGGTTACGACCCGCTGACGGGCTGGGGGCGCTATGGCCATCCGCTCTTCCAGTCGACGTTGCTGACACGCGACGCCGAGCTCAAGACCAAGCCCGACCTTGCCACGGAATGGTCGCTCTCCGAAGACCGTCTGACCTGGACGATCAAGTTGCGCGCGGGCACGACATTCTCCGATGGTTCACCGCTTGACGCAGAGGATGTGGCCTTCACCTTCAACGAGGCTGCCAAGATCGGCAGCGCCGTCGACCTGACCGCGCTGGATGCGGCCCGCGTGATCGATGCCCAGACCGTCGAGATCAAGCTGAAGAAGCCGTGGATCACCTTCACCGAGAACTTCTATGCGCTGGGCATCGTTCCTTCGGACAGCTACGGGGAAGGCTATGGGCGCAATCCGGTCGGCTCCGGACCCTACAAGCTCGTCTCCTGGACCGAAGGCCAGCAACTGATCGTCGAGAAGAACCCGAACTATTATGGCGAGACAGGTCCCTTCGAGCGGATCACCTTCCTGTTCACGGAAGAAGACACCAGCCTGGCTGCGGCCCAGGCCGGGCAGGTCGATATGGTCTCCGTGCCAGCAACGGCTGCAGATGCGCCACCGCAGGGCTTCAAGCAGATTGTCACCCAGTCGGTCGACAATAGAGGGATCGTCTTCCCCTTTGTGAAAGACGAAGGAAAGACCGTCGGCGATGGCAAGAAGGTCGGCAACAATGTCACCTCCGACTTCGCCATCCGGCGTGCGATCAATCTCGGGATCGACCGGAACCAGTTGGTCGAGGTGGCTCTGCTCGGTCATGGCAGCCCGGCCTCCGGCCCGGCTGATGGCTTGCCCTGGTCAAATCCGGAGGCGGCTCTCGCCTTTGACCTCGACCAGGCCAGGAAAGTTCTCGATGATGCCGGCTGGAGCCTCGGCACCGACGGAGTTCGGGTGAAAGATGGCCAAAGGGCCGCGTTCCCGATCAATTATCCCGCCTCGGATTCAACACGCCGCGCGCTCGCTGAGACCGTGTCGGAACAGTTGAAGGCGCTCGGCATCGAAGCCACGGCAACCGGTAAAAGCTGGGACGAGATCGGCCGCATCATGCATTCCGAGCCGGTCCTGTTCGGCTGGGGCAGCCATTCGCAGCTTGAGGTCTACAATCTCTACCAGTCGAGCCTGGGCGGCGTCGAATTCTACAATGCGGGCTTCTATGCCAATCCAGCGGTCGACCAGCATTTCGCGGCGGCCCAGAATGCCGCAAGCCTCGAAGCCTCCTTTGCAGATTGGGGACAAGCTGAATGGGACGGCACCACGGGCTTTGGCGCCAGGGGTGACGCCGCCTGGGCCTGGCTCGTCAATCTGAACCATATCTACTATGTCACCGAGTGCCTCGACATCGGGCCGACACAGATTGAGCCGCATGGCCATGGATGGCCGATCACCGCGATGATGCAGAACTGGAAATGGACGTGTGAGTAAGTCTGGCCGATACGGCTTGCCCGGATTGATTGCCGTCAAGGCGATACGGCTGGTGCTCGTCCTCGTGACGGTTGCCATCGTCGCCTTTGCACTTGCCAAATACTCCCCCGTGGACCCCATCAACGCCTATCTCGGGGCAGACATTGCACGTGTCGGTCCGGAGCAGCGGGCACTGATTGCGGAGAAGTGGGGCCTCGACCAGCCGGCGATGACGCAATTCCTTCGCTGGGCGGAAAATCTGATGGCGGGGGACCTTGGCTACTCCATGACCTACAACGCGCCTGTTGCCGACGTGCTTGTCACGCGGTTTCAGGCCTCGCTTCCGTTGATGGCGCTTGCATGGCTATTGTCAGGTATTCTGGGCTTTGCCTTGGGGGTGTTTGCCGGCGCCTTTGCCGGATCCTGGGCAGACAGGATCATCCGGGTCTATTCCTATGTGCTCGCCTCGACGCCAACCTTCTGGCTGGCGATCATGCTGCTCGTGATCTTCGCCGTCGGGCTCAACTGGGCGCCGGTCTGCTGTGCCACGCCGATCGGTGTGTTGCCGGAAGACGTGACACTCCTCGATCGCCTGCGACATCTTGCTCTCCCACTCGTAACGCTCACCGTGCTCGGCGTGGCTCAGATTGCCCTGCACACGCGGGCGAAGATGGTCGAGATCATGCAGTCGGACTATGTCCTCTATGCCAGGGCTCAAGGCGCATCGACGCTCGACATCGCCTGGCGGCATGGCGCACGCAATGCCGCTCTGCCCGCGATTACCGTTCTCTTCGCCTCGCTCGGGGAGCTTTTCGGCGGTTCGGTTCTGGCAGAACAGGTCTTTTCCTATCCGGGGCTCGGCCAAGCGACCGTCGAAGCCGGGATCAGAGGGGATGTGCCTCTGTTACTCGCCATTACGCTGGCCCTGACATTCTTCGTCTTTCTGGGTAACACGATTGCCGATCTGATTTACCGGATCGTCGATCCACGCATGACATCGGGAGCGCGGCTGGCATGAGCGCGATCCTTGATCTTCCACCCTCAGCGCCGGAGCGTAGAGCCGATGGGCACAGGATCCGAACTCTGTTCCTGGCGATCATCGCATTCTCGGCCCTGGTTGCGGTCCTGGTATCAACCCACCTTTATGGTCGCTACGGCATCGACGCAAATTTCGCGACCCGCCTTCTTGGCCCCTCGTGGATCCATCCCGCCGGAACCGATCAGCTCGGTCGTGACATGTTCGCCCGCACGCTGCATGGCCTTGCCTTGAGCTTCTGGGTCGGGCTCATCGCCTCGTCCCTTTCCGTCATCATCGCCATCCTGCTGGCGCTTGTCGCCACCACCTGTGGACGCCTAGCCGATGAAGCAGTGTCCTTTCTGGTCGATGCGGCCATGGGTCTGCCGCATTTCGTGCTGCTGATCCTCATTTCTTTCAGCCTCGGCGGCGGCACAACTGCCGTCATCATCGCGGTGGCCGTCACCCATTGGCCCCGTCTCACGCGCATCTTGCGCGCGGAACTGCTGCAACTGCGTGAGGCGGAATTCGTGCGCGCCTCGCGTCAATTCGGGAAGTCCTGGTTCTATATCGGGCGGCACCACTTTCTGCCGCATCTCGTGCCGCAGCTTCTGGTCGGCCTCGTGCTTCTCTTTCCGCATGCGATCCTGCACGAGGCGGGCCTCACCTTCATCGGGTTCGGGCTGGAACCGTCGAAGCCTGCGATCGGCGTGCTGCTCTCGGATTCCATGCGCTACCTGACGGCGGGCAAATGGTGGCTCGGCCTGTTTCCGGGCCTGGCACTGTTGATGGTCGTGCTCTGCTTCGATGCGATCGGCAATGGATTGAGGCTCCTGACCGATCCCAGGCAGGAGCAGACCTGATGCTTCATGTCGACAATCTGTCCATCTCGTTCCTGCGCTATGACGGCTTCATTCATCGGCGCGAGGTGACGGCACTCGAAGGCGTTGATCTCTCGATCTCTCGTGGCGAAATCCTCGCTCTCGTGGGCGCCTCGGGCGCCGGCAAAAGCCTTCTCGCCCATGCGCTGTTTGGAATCCTGCCGGCCAATGCTGTCGTGCGGGGATGTTTGTCGATCGAGGGCACCGTATTCAACGGCGCGCGAAAAATGGGCGCACAAGGCCGCCGCATGGCATTGGTGCCGCAATCGATCAGCCATCTCGATCCGCTCGCCCGCTGCGGACAACAATTGCTATGGGCATGCCGGCGCGGAAAAACAAGGAAGACACGACCGGAACTCCTTGCGATCCTGGAGGCGTTCGGCCTTGGCCCAGAGGTGATGGAACTTTATCCGCACCAGCTCTCCGGCGGTATGGCACGTCGCCTGCTGCTGGCAATGGCCACGGTTACCGAGCCGGACCTCATTGTTGCGGACGAACCAACGAGCGGGCTGGATCCCGAGATGGCTGGCGTGGTGCTTCACCATCTGCGCCGCCTCGCCGATAGCGGCAAGGCCGTCCTGCTGATCACCCATGATCTCGTGACCGCCCTTTCCCATGCCGAACGGGTCGCAATTCTGGAGAACGGGCGAATGCTCGGCATTGAACAGGCCCAATCATTTGCTGGAGACGGTGAGAGCCTTGTCCATCCCTATGCGAGGGTATTGTGGCGTGCCATGCCGGGAAATCGGTTCGCGGTACTACCTGAACTCGGCGGAGGCGTCGCATGCTCGAGCTGAGAATGATCGATTTCGGCTTTGGCAGCGCCAAGCCCATTTTGAAAAGCGTTTCGCTATCGCTCGCTCAAGGCGAGATCCTCGGTCTTTCGGGCCCATCCGGCGCCGGCAAGTCGACGCTCGGTCGCATCGCTGCGGGATACGTTAAGCCGCTGGCCGGAGAGGTTCTGCTTAACGGTACGAGCCCCACTCTGGGCCACCAGCCTATCCAGTATGTCCATCAGTCCTCGATCTTTGCGGTCAATCCCCGCTGGCGGATCGGTCGGATTATTTCCGAGGCCTGGCAACCTGATAGTGGAACGCTGAATGCCCTCGGCGTGTCGCGGAGATGGTTTGATCGCTATCCGCACGAGATTTCAGGCGGCGAACTGCAACGGGTGGTACTTGCACGCGCGCTCGGTCCCCAGACGAGGTTCCTGGTCGCGGACGAACTTTCCGCCATGCTCGATCCGATCACCCAGGTCGAGATATGGTCCTTTCTCATGGAGCGTCGTGACCAGGGCCTGGGGGTTCTTGCAATCAGCCATGACACCGCTTTGTTGGAACAGGTGAGCACGCGACGGGTGGTTCTCGCAATGGGCCATTTGCAGCCCGCAGCCGACATCAGGCAATCGGAAACGGCAGAATCACGGGTCGCGCTTTCTTGCAGGTGAGACACTCCGCTTCGACCCCGTAAACCTCACGCAGCGTTGCGGTTGTCATGACCGGCGATGGCGAGATAGCCCTCGTCTTGGAAGCTGCGCACGACGCGCTGAGGCACATCCGCCACGGTGACCGTGCGGCCCCTGACGTCGGTGACGGTGATCTCTGCCATGGCCTCGCCGAACAGGCCAGTGTGGCGAAGGCGGCGAGGCGGAGTTTCCTTATCAATGGTACTCTTTGCATTTCATGGATTTGAAGTCGGTGCGGCGGGAGCGACCCTGCCGCCACACCGATCGACCTCGATCAGCTCAGCGCCTTCTTCAGCGGCGTGAGGTGGCGGAGGACGAGGAGGTCGAGGAGGAGCACCGCCAGGAGGACGGCGCCGGAGAGCGGGAAGAGCAGTGCCGTTCCCAGCATGACCAGTGCTCCGGTTTTCCACAGCGGTCCCGGTTCACTTACGGTGGGCGCGACGAGACGACCGGCACCCTTCGGGCGTCGCTTCCACCACATGACGAAGCCGCTGACCGAGAGGAAGATGAGCGACAAGCAGACAAGGTTGACCAGGATCAGGTTCCAGAGACCCATGTCGCCCTCGTGGAAGGCAATGCCGGCGGCCATGGCCTTGCCGGCGGCGCCGTAGTCGTCGAAGCCGGCATCGGCGAGGATGCGTCCGGTATACTGGTCGACATGGACGGTGCGATCATCAAGCGGATTGGCGCTGTCATTGCTCATCGTGTCGCGCGAAATCGTCCAGACGGCCGTCTCACTTTTCGGGAACGCCAGCTGGAAGCGCTGATCAAAGCCGAGGCTGCGCGCCAGCGCGACAAGGGCGTCGAGTGTAACCGGCTGGCCTTCCGGCGTACCGGTTACGCCGGCCTCAGAGCCCGAAGCCGGCATCGGCGTCTGCTCGAGCGTCCATGGCACTTCCTTCACCGCACCGTGGTTCATGCTGGCATGGGTCATGTCGGAGAGCGGGACATTGTCCCACTTTTCGGCCGGGAAGGTGCTCCAGGCCTGGGTCATCTTCTCGCCCCAGATACCGGCCCAGGTGAGGCCGGAGATGAGGAAGACGACGAAGAAAACCGAGCTGTAGAAACCCAGTACAAGGTGCCATGATTTCCACAGCTGACGGCCCTTGGCCGAGAGCCGGGGGAAAAGCACGGCACCAATCCCCTGGCCGTCGCGAGGCCACCAGAGATAGAGGCCGGTAATCGTCAGCACGATACCGAAACCCGCGGCGATCTCGATCAGGCGATCCCCGAGATCGCCAATCAAAAGCGTACCATGGATATCGCTGGCCAGATCGTAGAGACCGCTGCGGCGATCCCAGTGGCCAAGCACCTCGCCTCTGTACGGATCGACCGCGACCATGATCGAGGCGTCTCCCTGGTTGATACGGAAGAGCGCGGCCTGGTCGGGATCACGCGGGGCAATATACTGAACGATCTGACCGGGGACGGCGCTGGCTGCTGCTTCCGCCTGTGCGGAGACGGCGACGAGGGTCGGCTGTGGCTCGACCCTGTAGGTCTTTTCGCCGTCACGACCGAAAAGGACCGCAGTCCACAGCATCATCAGGCCGGTGACCGCCAGCATGATCATGAAGGGCGCGACATAGAGGCCGGCATAGAAATGCCAGCGCCAGGCGGTGATGTAGAAGCGGCGCGACAGGGTGGTTCTGCTTGCCAGGTCGGGGGAGAAATCGGAAACGGTGGTCATCCTGGGTCTCGGCTGTTTTTTGGGGGGGAGGGGGAGATTAATGGGACAGGGTTTGATCGCCGACGGCGATATGGGCGAGCTGCCGGGGATCGAGCAGGGTGACGAGGTCGCCACGCTGAATGTCGATGAGGTCAGCCTTCTTCAGGCGGGTCAGGCAGCGGCTGACCGTCTCAAGTGTCAGGCCCAGCCAATCCGCAAGATCACCGCGGGTCGGGTAGAGATGGAATGTCACCGCACCGCGCTTGCGCTCGCGTGCCGGGCGACCGAATTGTTCGGCGAGATCGAGGAGCGCCGAGGCCAGTCGCTCGGGTGCGGTCTTGCGACCGAGAAGCATGGCGAGCGCCTGCGAACGCGCAAGCGTTTCCGTCAATGCGCTTTCGAATTGATTTGCAACAAGCGGCGCGGAGAGCAGTTCTAGACGTGTAAAGCCGAGGGTTTCGGCAGAGTGGCGATTGTACTCGCTTGCGCCGAGCCCGATCAGTCGACCAGGGCCGACAAGATCGATAATCTGTCGCCGGCCATCGGCGAGCGTCTGAAAGGTCGCGACACAGCCATCCACAACCCGATAAATGGGCGAGCGGGCGAAGCCCTCATGAAAGACAATGGTGCGGGACGATAACAGAGGACCCGCGATATCCCGGTGGGACCGGGCTGAATTGTCATAAAGCATGGGCTGAGGCACAGTCGGCGCCTCCCCTGCTCCGGCAAGAAGATGCAGCATGTTTCACATCCGAAATGGACCGGACATGCAGATCCCGCATGAACCCCGGCCTGATTGACGAATGGCCACGACAGGCGCGGCCTCACGATCGTTCAGGCGGAGAAGGGCGGGGCGCGCGGGGCGCTGTTTGGTGGGAAGAGATGGCGATAATGCGCTTCGCTTGGCTTTGGCAGCGTCGCCTGCAGGGTGGCGATGAGGCGAACACCGGTCGCATCCGAGGGTTCCGCCACAATGGCGACCGCAGTGATTCGGCACGCCGCGCAATCGGATCCCGTCGCATGATGTTTGCTCTTACCGCCCTCCTCAGAGCCGGGTAGGCAGAGTTCTGGTAGCGTGCCATCGGGCAGCGTTAGTGCCGCAATTTCGGCAGGTGTGAGGGTGCTGGCGAGGCTCGCTGGCGGCTTGTGGGCGAAACCGAGGCACACCAAGGCGATTACGCAGATGACGCGTATCGTCCTTTCCATGCTGATGCGGCTTGGCAAAGCCATCGACGTCCCCTCAAGATTTGAGAGCGATAGCATCAGGTTCCGTTACTCACAAGTGTATGATCCGTCGCAGGGATTGCCTGACTTGCCATTCAGCGGCGCAAAGCTGCAAAGGGTCATTGGCATGATGACGTCCGACCGCATCCGCATGAGAGACCTGCTTCAGCCTGAGCTTCCTGTTTTCTTGCAGACCGAACGTCCTTTCCCGAGAACTCTCTGGCGAGGTTGACACGGAGGACAAAAAGCAAAAGCTCCTGGCGGGTTACGCCGAGGAGCTTTCGAGGAAACAACTTGAATGGCAGCAGATTCAAGTCTCAGTGGTTGCGGGGGCAGGATTTGAACCTGCGGCCTTCAGGTTATGAGCCTGACGAGCTACCGGGCTGCTCCACCCCGCGTTATGTTTGAGCCAGTGTCTGGCGTTGTTGCCAGATGACCGGGTGCGTAGCCCGGTCTTTTTTATTCGTCCTTCCTCGGTCACTTTCGTTCCCTGCGGCGAGGACCGGGGCTGCTCCACCCCGCGCCAAGAGCGTCTCGGGAGTATTGAGACGCTTGAGAGACTGTATCAAGCAGAAAGGGCCGCTTGGATAGCGGCCCGATGTTTCCGGCTTGGGCCGAGTATCTGTGCTTGAGAAGATTATGATTGCCTTTAGCAGACCTGGCAGCGACCTACTCTCCCGCGTCTTGAGACGAAGTACCATTGGCGCTGGGGCGTTTCACGGCCGTGTTCGGAATGGGAACGGGTGCAGCCACCCCGCCATAACCACCAGGTCAGCTAAGGGCAATCATTGAGAAGCTGGTACAGACATTCGCCTGTTTTCCTTATTGAACACGTCTTTTCTCTGCCATCGTCTGCCTGGGACTACCCATACAGGCCGATAGGCCGTCGCGCCTCGTGGCGCGGCCCGTCCGAGCGCGAAGCGCGTCAGGACAGAAGAGAAGCATCATCGGCGCTGCAAGCAGCGCTGATGAGCACAAGCAATGAGAACGATCAAGCCAATCGAGCTATTAGTAACGGTAAGCTTCACACATTGCTGCGCTTCCACACCCGTCCTATCAACGTGGTCGTCTTCCACGGCTCTGATAGGGAATACTCGTTTTCAGGTGGGTTTCCCGCTTAGATGCCTTCAGCGGTTATCCCTTCCATATATAGCTACCCTGCTATGCCCTTGGCAGGACAACAGGTCCACCAGAGATATGTCCATCCCGGTCCTCTCGTACTAGGGACAGATCCTGTCAATATTCCTACACCCACGGCAGATAGGGACCGAACTGTCTCACGACGTTCTGAACCCAGCTCACGTACCGCTTTAATTGGCGAACAGCCAAACCCTTGGGACCTGCTCCAGCCCCAGGATGCGATGAGCCGACATCGAGGTGCCAAACAACCCCGTCGATATGGACTCTTGGGGTCATCAGCCTGTTATCCCCGGCGTACCTTTTATCCGTTGAGCGATGGCCCTTCCACACGGGACCACCGGATCACTATGACCGACTTTCGTCTCTGCTCGACTTGTCAGTCTCGCAGTCAGGCGGGCTTATGCCATTGCACTCGACGACCGATTTCCGACCGGTCTGAGCCCACCATCGCGCGCCTCCGTTACTCTTTCGGAGGCGACCGCCCCAGTCAAACTACCCACCATACACTGTCCCGGATCCGGATGACGGATCGCGGTTAGACATCCATGACGATAAGGGTGGTATTTCAAGGATGGCTCCACTCAAACTGGCGTCCAAGCTTCAAAGCCTACCACCTATCCTACACATGCCGACACGAATGCCAGTGTAAAGCTATAGTAAAGGTGCACGGGGTCTTTCCGTCTGACCGCAGGAACCCCGCATCTTCACGGGGAATTCAATTTCACTGAGTCTATGTTGGAGACAGCGGGGAAGTCGTTACGCCATTCGTGCAGGTCGGAACTTACCCGACAAGGAATTTCGCTACCTTAGGACCGTTATAGTTACGGCCGCCGTTTACTGGGGCTTCGATTCAAAGCTTGCACCTCTCCTCTTAACCTTCCAGCACCGGGCAGGCGTCAGACCCTATACGTCGTCTTGCGACTTCGCAGAGCCCTGTGTTTTTGATAAACAGTCGCTACCCCCTGGTCTGTGCCACCCCATCTGACTTGCGTCAAAAGGGGTCACGCTTCTTCCGAAGTTACGCGTGCAATTTGCCGAGTTCCTTCAACATAGTTCTCTCAAGCGCCTTGGTATACTCTACCTGACCACCTGTGTCGGTTTCGGGTACGGTCTATACGGTGGAGCTATTTCCTGGAACCGCTTCCTCGCCCATTCAATCCAATAAGAATGAACAAGTTACGCAATCCGTCACTACCACCAGGCCCACGAATATTAACGTGGTTCCCATCGACTACGCATTTCTGCCTCGCCTTAGGGGCCGGCTAACCCTGCTCAGATTAACTTTAAGCAGGAACCCTTGGTCTTTCGGCGAGAGGGTCTCTCACCCTCTTTATCGTTACTCATGTCAACATTCGCACTTCCGATACCTCCAGGGCCCCTCACAGGTACCCCTTCACAGGCTTACGGAACGCTCCGCTACCACGTATCTTGCGATACATCCTCAGCTTCGGTGCATGGCTTTAGCCCCGTTACATTTTCGGCGCAAAGACCCTTATTTAGACCAGTGAGCTGTTACGCTTTCTTTAAATGATGGCTGCTTCTAAGCCAACATCCTGGTTGTTTTGGGATCCTCACATCCTTTCCCACTTAGCCATGACTTGGGGACCTTAGCTGGAGGTCAGGGTTGTTGCCCTTTTCACGACGGACGTTAGCACCCGCCGTGTGTCTGCCGACTAGTACTCCTCGGTATTCGGAGTTTGGTTAGGATCAGTAAGACGGTGAGTCCCCATAGCCCATCCAGTGCTCTACCCCCCGAGGGTATTCGGTCGACGCTCTACCTAAATAGATTTCGCGGAGAACCAGCTATTTCCGAGTTTGATTGGCCTTTCACCCCTAGCCACAAGTCATCCCAATCTATTGCAACAGATGCGGGTTCGGTCCTCCAGTTGGTGTTACCCAACCTTCAACCTGCTCATGGCTAGATCACTCGGTTTCGGGTCTAATGCAACTAACTCAATCGCCCTGTTCAGACTCGCTTTCGCTGCGCCTACACCTACCGGCTTAAGCTTGCTAGTTACACTAAGTCGTTGACCCATTATACAAAAGGTACGCAGTCAGCCTTGCGGCCTCCTACTGTTTGTAGGCATCCGGTTTCAGGTTCTATTTCACTCCCCTTGTCGGGGTGCTTTTCACCTTTCCCTCACGGTACTTGTTCGCTATCGGTCATGCACGAGTACTTAGGCTTGGAGAGTGGTCTCCCCATGTTCAGACAGGATTTCACGTGTCCCGCCTTACTCAAGGACAATGAGTGTTCTACGCGTACGGGGCTGTCACCCACTATGGCCAGACTTTCCAGTCTGTTCCGCTTTATTCCTCATTGCCACTGGCCTGGTCCGCGTTCGCTCGCCACTACTTGCGGAGTCTCGGTTGATGTCCTTTCCTGCAGGTACTTAGATGTTTCAGTTCCCTGCGTTCGCTTCTAACCCCTATGTATTCAAGGTTAGATACCTTTTAACAATACCTAGAAACCTCGAACGCCCCTTTACAGAGGCAATAGCCAGTAGGCAGTAGCCAATAGGATCTAAACCCTAATGCCTATTGCCTAATTCCTACTCCCTCATCACTGAGGCGTACCAGATTTTCTAGGTATCTAAGGTGGGTTTCCCCATTCGGAGATCCATGGATCAAAGCTCATTCGCAGCTCCCCACGGCTTTTCGCAGCGTATCACGTCCTTCTTCGCCTGTGCATGCCAAGGCATCCACCAAATGCCCTTACGACACTTAATCGTTCTCATTGCCAATGCTCATCGTCTATTGGGTTTGGAATTCCTATCCTTTTCGCTTGCGCTCAAAGGGGTTCCAAACCTGGCCATACGGACAAGCCGCATATGCCAGACCCAAAGACCGGGTTACCTTTTACAACCCAGTCTGCTCAACAATGCCATCGACGTGTTCGACAAGTCTGCTTTATTGGAGCTACGCCGAGCAGCTCACTTGCAGCTTGCCATTTAAGACCAGCTTCTCGAGATTAAATCCGGGATCGCGCGGTCAGGCAACGATCATCAGCAATCCGTCAGAGACCTTTTCGCTCACGCTTGCCCGGACTTTGCAGTCCGCGCTCCGCGGGGGCGCCAAACAATTGGCGACGGCCTTGCGGCCTACCAATCATCAGGTCAACAACGAATGACCAGAGTGACAGACTTCCTACCTACCTCCCATCCTTCCCCAAGGTCAGGCCGGCTAGGCCATCGCAAGGTTCATCAGGACAGGGCTCGGACATGGGCAAAACCCATACCTTGGAAGCCTCCAGATCAATCTTCTCTTCACAATTTTTGCAGAACAGGCAGCACTCATTCGAGTGATGCAAACTTTTATTTCTTCAGAAGACAATGGGTAACAGCCGTGAGTGAGTAGCCAGTAGCTCCTCCAACCTTTCGCCAGTTCGCCCCATAGGCCGCAAGGC